>DATCVR010000220.1:0-2606 GCA_036566745.1 Jiangellaceae bacterium
GGCGTTCGGCGGCGGGTCCGAGCCTCGGCTCGGGGTGGTGCAACCGGCGACCGGCGCGCTCTCGGGCGATCTGGTGGCCGCCCTCGAGGACGCCGACGGCATCGACGTACGCCACTTCGACACGCGCGCCGAGGCGGTCGCAGCTGTCGAGGAGGGTGCTCTCGAGGCGGCGGTGGTGATCCCGAAGACGTACGACACCCGGCTCGCGAGCGGAGGGGACACCACGGTGCAGTACCTGTCCAGGTCCGACCGGAGCGCACAGCAGACCGGCATGATCGTCCGTGCGGTCGTCGACGACCAGGCGGGGCGACTCCGGGTGGCCAGAACCCTGCAGGGCGAGCTCGGTGGCGAGTTCGGGCCGAACCTCGTCCGCGGAGACGAGGTCGCGGACCAGATCGCCGATGTCGCCGTCTCGACCACCACGGTCGGGTCCGCACCGTTCCCCGAGGACCTGGGCCGCTTCGATCTCGGTGCGAGCAGCCAGCTGCTGCTGTTCATCTTCGTCACGTCCTTGACGTCGGCGGCATCTTTGATCGAGACCCGACGGCTCGGCGTGGCCCGCCGGATGTTCGCCACGCCGACCCGGGCCGCCACCATCGTGGCCGGGGAGGCTCTCGGACGCGTTGCGATCGCGGTCGTCCAAGGCCTGGTCATCATGCTCGGCGCCGCGCTGCTGTTCGGTGTCTCCTGGGGCGACCCGGCCGCCGCGGCCTTGCTGATGCTGGCTTTCGCGACGGTCGCCGGCGGAGCCGGCATGGTGCTCGGAGCCGTTGCCACGAACGTCCAGCAGTCGACCGCGGTCGGCCTCCTGGCCGGGCTCGGCATCTCTGCTCTGGGCGGCTCGATGATGCCGCTCGAATTCTTCTCGCCCACGATGCTCACCGTCGCCCACCTGACGCCGCACGCCTGGGCCGCCGACGGCTTCGCCGCCCTGGTACGCCATGACGGCACGGTGCTCGACGTCCTGCCCCAGCTCGGGGTGCTGGCCGCGTTCGCGGCAGCCCTCTTCGTGCTCGGCTCGTGGGCGCTTCGCCGCAGGATCCTCGCCGGGTGAGGACAGCGCGCGGGTCACCGCTGGCCGAACGTCCTCGTACCTGGAGGACGTACGGCCCGAGCCTCCGGACTCCCTTCTCTCACGGTGCACCGGCCGCGGGCGGTTCGCTGGTGTTGATGGCACGACGCGTCACCTGGCGCGGTGCGGAGACCGACAGCAGGAGGTAGCACGATGACCGCTCGGATCGAGCTGGGTGTGCAGGGACCGGCCTGGGAGGATGTGCTGCTGCGCGACGGCACGATCGCCCGCGTGCGCGATGCGGTGGCGGGGGACCGGGACCGGTTGGTCCGGCTGCACGATGCGCTCTCCGACCGCGATCGCCGTGAGCGGTTCTTCCACGTCGGCCACCATGTCGGTGAGCACTTCGTGGATGACCTCTTGCCACTGCTCACCAGCGATGACGCGTTCGCGAAGCTGGCGACCGTCGACGGTCACGTCGTCGGGCTGGCGACCGCCATGAAGACGGCACGCGACGGGGAGGCCGAGCTGGCCCTGGTCGTTGCCGAGGGATACGCCCAACACGGCGTGGCCACCCTGCTGCTCGAGCATCTCGCCGTCGCGGCGGCCGGCTCCGGCGTGACCGACTTCGTCGCGTACGTGATGGCTGACAATGCCGCCGCGTTCGACGTCATCCGGAACTCCGGGTTCGAGATCACCTCGATCGACCATGAGGAGACCGTCGAGCTGCGCTTCCCGGTGCGGCTCACCGATCGGGTGCTGGAGGCCATGAGCTCCCGCGAGCAGCGGGCCGACGCCGATTCGCTGCGCGCGTTGCTGCGGCCGCGCTCCGTAGCCGTGATCGGGGCGAGCCGGCGTGTGGACCATGCCGGCCACCAGGTCGTGCGCAACCTGCTGCGTGCCGGGTTCACCGGCACCATCCACCCGGTCAACCTGCACAGTGACTACCTGCTCGGGCTCAGCTGTCGCTCGTCGATACGCGAGGTGGGACCGGTGGATCTGGCGATCGTCGCGGTGCCGGCAGCCGAGGTGCTGGAGGTCGTGCGGGAGTGTGCCCGCAGTGGCGTACGGAACCTGGTGATCCTTGCCAGCGGCTTCGCCGAGGACGGCCCGGAGGGGCGACGGCTCCAGGACGAGGTCCTCGCGGTGGCCCGCGGTGCGGGCATGCGGCTGGTCGGCCCCAACTGTCTCGGCATCGCCAACACCGACCCCGCCGTGCGTCTGGACGCCACCTTCTCACCGACGAGCGTCGCCCATGGACGAGTGGCGATGATGGCACAGTCCGGTGCGGTGGGCATCGCCGCGCTGCAACGGGCCCACGAGCTCGGTGTCGGACTGTCGGCGTTCATCTCCTCGGGGAACAAGGCCGATGTCAGCGCCAACGACCTGCTCATGTACGCCGCCGAGGACGACGCCACCGACGTGGTCGCGCTCTACCTGGAGTCGTTCGGCAACCCACGCAAGTTCTCTCGTGTCGCGAGGCGACTGGCCGTACACAAGCCGGTCGTCGCCCTGGTGGGCGGTTGCAGCCGGACCGGTGGGCAGGGGGCCGTCGGCCACACCGCGGCGGCGGTGACCTCCACGTCCGGAGTGG
>DATCVR010000221.1:0-29573 GCA_036566745.1 Jiangellaceae bacterium
GCCCGCGGCCCCGCCAGCCGCATCCGCTCCGGCAGCGCCCGCTCCCGCCGCACCAGCCCCCGCGAAGGCACCCACGGTCCCGGCTCAGCCAGCCGCCAAGCCCGCCAAGCCCGCCGCACCGGCTTCCTCGGCGACCGAGGCCGAGCTGGTTCCGCTGCGCGGCGCCTCCGCCCGCACCGTCACCAACATGGAGTCCAGCCTCGAGGTCCCCACGGCCACCAGCGTGCGCGCCGTGGCGGCCAAGCTCCTGGTCGACAACCGCATCGTCATCAACAACCACCTCGCCCGCTCCCGAGGCGGCAAGGTCTCGTTCACCCACATCATCGGCTTCGCGCTGGTCAAGGCACTGAGCCGGATGCCGGAGATGAACTACGCGTACGGCACCAACGACGCCGGCAAGCCGGTGCTGGTCAAGCCCGACCACGTCAACCTCGGGCTCGCCATCGACATGAAGAAGCCCGACGGCACCCGTCAGCTCCTTGTGCCGAGCATCAAGAAGGCCGAGACCTTCGACTTCGCCCAGTTCTGGGCCGCCTACGAAGACGTGGTGCGCCGCACCCGCGACAACAAGCTCGCCGTCGAGGACTTCGCCGGCACCACCATCACCCTCACCAACCCCGGCACCATCGGCACCGTCCACTCCGTGCCACGGCTCATGAAGGGCCAGGGCACCATCATCGGTGTCGGCGCCATGGAGTACCCCGCCGAGTACCAGGGCGCCGCCCCCGAGACCCTCGCGCGCCTGGGCGTCTCCAAGACCATGACGCTCACCAGCACGTACGACCACCGCGTCATCCAGGGTGCGCAGAGCGGCGACTTCCTGCGCATCGTCCACCAGCTGCTGCTCGGCGAGAACGAGTTCTACGACGAGATCTTCCGGGCCCTGCGCATCCCCTACGAGCCGATCCGCTGGGCCACCGACGTCACCGCCAGCCACGAGGACGAGGTCAGCAAGCAGGCCCGCGTGCTCGAGCTGATCCACGCCTACCGCGTGCGCGGCCACCTGATGGCCGACACCGACCCGCTCGAGTACAAGCAGCGCACCCACCCCGACCTCGACGTCACCACCCACGGCCTGACCCTGTGGGACCTCGACCGCGAGTTCGCCACCGGCTCGTTCGGCAGCGGCAAGCGGTTCATGCTGCTGCGCGACATCCTCGGGGTGCTCCGCAACGCCTACTGCCGCACCGTCGGCATCGAGTACATGCACATCCAGGAGCCCGAGCAGCGGCGCTGGATCCAGGAGCGCGTCGAGAAGCCGGTCGACCTCACCCCGCGCGAGGACCAGCTGCGGATCCTGCTCAAGCTCAACCAGGCCGAGGCGTTCGAGACGTTCCTGCAGACCAAGTACGTCGGGCAGAAACGCTTCTCGCTCGAGGGCGGCGAGTCGCTGATCCCGCTGCTCGACGAGGTCGTCGAGGCGGCCGCCGAGGCCGGGCTGGACGAGGCCACCATCGGCATGGCCCACCGCGGCCGGCTCAACGTGCTGGCCAACATCGTGGGCAAGAGCTACGGCGAGATCTTCAGCGAGTTCCAGGGCAACATCGACCCCCGCACCGTCCAGGGCTCCGGCGACGTCAAGTACCACCTCGGTGCCGACGGCGAGTTCACCGCGCTCGACGGCTCGAAGATCAAGGTCTCGCTGACCGCCAACCCCAGCCACCTCGAGGCCGTCAACCCGGTGCTCGAGGGCATCGCCCGGGCCAAGCAGGACATCCTCGACCGCGGCGAGGAGTTCCCGGTCCTGCCGATTCTGATCCACGGCGACGCCGCGTTCGCCGGCCAGGGCGTGGTGGCCGAGACGCTCAACCTCTCCCAGCTGCGTGGTTACCGCACCGGCGGCACCGTCCACGTCGTCGTCAACAACCAGGTCGGCTACACCACCTCGCCGGACCAGTCGCGCTCGTCGATGTACTCCACCGACGTCGCCCGGATGGTCCAGGCGCCGATCTTCCACGTCAACGGCGACGACCCCGAGGCCTGCGCCCGGGTCGCCAGGCTGGCCTTCGAGTTCCGCCAGACGTTCAAGAAGGACGTCGTGGTCGACATGGTCTGCTACCGCCTGCGCGGCCACAACGAGGGCGACGACCCCAGCTACACCCAGCCGCTCATGTACGACCTCATCGCCCAGAAGCGCCCGGTCCGCAAGCTCTACACCGAAGCGCTCATCGGGCGTGGCGACATCACCGTCGAGGAGGCCGAGCAGGTCCTGCGCGACTACCAGGAGCAGCTCGAGCGTGTCTTCGCCGAGACCCGAGAGGTCGCCCAGCCCGCGCCGGTGGCCGTGCCCTCCTATCCGGACAAGCCGGAGCCGGCCGGCGAGCTGATCACCGCGGTCACCCCCGAAGTGCTCAAGAAGATCGCCGACGCCCACGTCAACGTCGCCAGCGGGTTCACGGTCCACCCCAAGGTCCTGCCCCAGCTCCAGCGCCGCGCCGCCATGCTCACCGAGGGCGGCATCGACTGGGGTACCGCCGAGATCACCGCGTTCGGATCGTTGCTGCTCGACGGCCGCCCGGTCCGGCTGGCCGGTCAGGACAGCCGTCGCGGCACGTTCGTCCAGCGCTTCGCGGCGGTGGTCGACCGCACCAGCGGCGAGCCGTGGATCCCGCTCCAGCACCTCGACGAGAGCCAGGCCAAGTTCTACGTCTACGACTCCCTGCTCTCGGAGTTCGCGGCCCTGGGCTTCGAGTACGGCTACTCGGTGGCCCGCCCCGACGCCCTGGTGGCCTGGGAGGCGCAGTTCGGCGACTTCGTCAACGGCGCCCAGACGATCATCGACGAGTTCATCTCGGCGGGTGAGGCCAAGTGGGGCCAGCTCTCCGGCGTCGTGCTCCTGCTCCCCCACGGCTATGAAGGCCAGGGCGCCGACCACTCCTCGGCCCGCATCGAGCGCTTCCTCACGATGGCGGCCGACGACGCGTTCCGGGTGGCCCAGCCGTCCTCGCCGGCGTCGTACTTCCACCTCCTGCGCTGGCACACCCTCTCGGCCGACCACAAGCCGCTCATCGTCTTCACCCCGAAGTCGATGCTGCGCAACAAGAAGGCCGTGTCGGCGCCTGAGGACCTCACCGGCGGCACCACCTTCCGCCCGGCCCTCCCCGACCCCGGCGGCATCGACCCGGCCAAGGTCGAGCGGGTACTGCTGGCCAGCGGGAAAATCGTGTGGGACCTCCTCGGCGAGCGCGAGAAGCGCGCCGACGAGCGCACCGCGATCATCCCGGTCGAGCAGCTCTACCCGTTGCCGGTCGAGCAGATCCTGGCCCAGCTCGCCACCTTCCCCGCACTGCGCGAGGTGCGCTGGGTCCAGGACGAGCCGGAGAACATGGGGCCGTGGCCGTTCATGGCGCTCAACCTCCGCCCGCACCTCCCCGAGGGCCTGACGTTGAGCCACGCCACCCGTCCGGCCAGCAGCTCGCCGGCCGTGGGCTCCCACAGCCGCCACCTCGAGCAGCAGCGCGACCTGCACGAGCGCGCATTCGGGTGAGCGCGCTGCGCGACGTGCGCGTGTGCGTCTTCGGCGACTCGTTCGTCGCGGGCGTGGGCGACCCCAAGGCGCTGGGGTGGGTGGGGCGGGTGGCTGCCCGCACACCCGCCTCCACCGGCGTCGAGCTCACCGCCTACCCGCTCGGGGTCCGCGGCGAGACCACCGAAGAGGTCGTCGTGCGGATCCCGATGGAGTGTGCCAGCCGGTTCGCCCGCGGCGACGAGCATCGTGTCGTCGTCGCCGTGGGCGTCGCCGACGCCTTTCACGGTGTCGACCCGGCCCGATCGGCGGCGGCGCTCGCGTTCGGCCTGGCGGCGGTCTCGGTGCCCACCCTGGTCATCGGGCCGCCTCCGGTCGGCGACGACGACGTCCGGGCGCGCATCCAGGGCCTCGACCGCGCCTACGCCACGGTGTGCGCCGACCGCGAGGTGCCCTACATCTCCACGTTCGCCCCGCTGGCCGCCAAGGCGGCCTGGAACGACGCCCGCGCCCACGACGGCGTCCACCCCGACCAGACGGGTTACGGCCTGCTGGCCTACGTCGTGCTCCACGACGGCTGGTACGACTGGCTGGGGGTCGCGCCACCGGCTACGGCGGTCAAGCACCGCCGGTGATCGTCGGAGGAATCCGGTCGCCCGAGCAGCCGGATTCCTCCGACGATTACCAGGGTCGCGGGGCATCATGGGGCCTAGGGGTTCCATGAACGCGACACCGATGCCAGCCACCGACGTCACCGGTCCGGCGGCGTCCGTGCGCGCTCAGCTGCTCGCCACCGAGCACTGGAGCCTGCTGGCCACCCGCAGTCAGACCTGGTCCGAGGTGCTGAGCCGGATCACCATCCACCTGACGGTCACCTCGGCGTCCGTGGTCGCACTCGCGCTCGTGGCCCAGGCCTCGGGATTCGGCGGGCCGTTCCGGATCATGGCGATCGGGCTCGCGGCCACGGTGCTGCTGCTCGGAACGCTCACCGCGGTGCGGGTGAACAACGCCGCCAACGACGACCTCGCGCTGGTCACGGGCATGAACCGGCTGCGAGCCGCCTACGTGGCCCTCGATCCGGGCATCGAGGACTACCTGATCACGAGTCGCTTTGACGACCAGGCCGGAGCGCTGCAGACCTACGGCATGATCGTGCGGCGCGGCCCGGCTCAGGTGCTCGGCAGCACGCCGTTCTTCATGGCCGCGGTCAACGCGGTGGTCGCCGGGGCGCTCGGCGCGCTGATCGCCAGCGCCCTCCACTGGCCGGCCTGGGCGGTCACGACGACCGGGGTCGGCAGCGGGGTGCTGGCCATGGCCCTCGCCATCCTGATCGGGCTCCGGCAGTACGTCCGCACCCGCGACACCTACAAGGCGCGCTTCCCGACCCCGCCGGACGGCTCAGGGGGTCACGACGATCTTGCCGAAGACCTCGCCCCGGTGCATCGCGGCGAAGCCCTCGCGGGCGTCGGCCAAGGGCAGCTGCCGGTCGATCACCGGGCGCACGCCGGTGCGCTCGCAGAAGGTGAGCAGCCGGGTCAGCTCGTCGCGGGTGCCCATCGTCGAGCCGAGGATGCGCAGCTGGAGGAAGTAGACCCGGTTCAGCTCGGTGTCGGCCGTGCGGCCCGACGTCGCCCCCGAGACGACGAGCGTTCCCCCCGGCCGCAGCGACCGCAGTGAGTGCGTCCAGGTGGCCGCACCGACGGTCTCCATGACGGCGTCGACCCGCTCCGGCAGCCGCGCACCCGTCTCGAAGACCTGATCCGCCCCGAGGTCGAGCGCTCTGTGCGCCCGGTCGGAGTCGCGCGAAGTCGCCCACACCCGCACCCCGGCAGCCGCGCCGAGGCTGATCAGCGCCGTGGCCACACCCCCGCCCGCGCCCTGCACCAGGACGGTGTGACCCGGCGTGACTCCCGCCTGGGTGAACAGCATCCGGTAGGCGGTCAGCCAGGCCGTGGGCAGGCACGCCGCCTGCGCGAACGACAGGGCGGCCGGCTTGGGCACGAGGTTGCGGCGCGGCACCCGCACCTTCTCGGCCAGGGTGCCGGGATGGCGCTCGGACAGCAACGACCGGCGTGGGTCGAGGGTCTCGTCGCCGCGCCAGTCGGGGTCGGTCACGACGGCGTGGACGACCACCTCGTTGCCGTCCTCGTCGACGCCGGCGGCATCGCAGCCGAGCACCATCGGCAGCTGGTCGGCGCTCAGCCCGACGCCCCGAAGCGACCACAGGTCGTGGTGGTTGAGGGCGGCCGCCCGGACCGAGACCGTGGCCCAGCCCTCGGGGACGTCGGGCTCGGCGAGGTCGCCGACCACGAGCCCCTCGAGCGGGTCGTCGGCGTCGAAACGGGCGGCGTAGGCGGCGAGCATGCCCCGACCCTAGACGTGGCTCCGTCGCGCGGAAAGCAGGCGCGTCAGTCGAGCGGCTCGGCCTGGGCCAGCCCTTCGGCGAACGCCGCCGCGGACACGGCGTCGGCCACGGCCGGCGCGACCCGGCGGTCGAACGCGCCGGGGATGATGTGGTCGGGAGCCAGCTCGTCGCCCACGATCGCGGCCAGGGCATGCGCGGCGGCGAGCTTCATGCCCTCGGAGATGCGGGTGGCCCGGGTGTCGAGCGCGCCGCGGAAGATGCCGGGAAAGGCCAGCACGTTGTTGATCTGGTTGGGGAAGTCGCTGCGCCCGGTGGCCACCACGGCGGCGTACTTGCCCGCGACCTCGGGGTGGACCTCGGGATCGGGGTTGGCCAGTGCGAACACGGCGGACTTCGCAGCCATCCCCGCCACCGCCTCGGCCGGGATGGTGCCGCCCGAGACGCCGATCAGGACGTCGGCGCCGCGCAGCGCCTCGGCCGCTCCGCCCTGGACGCCCTCGCGGTTCGTGGACTCCGCCAGGGCCCGCTTGACCGGGTTGAGGTCGCCCCGCCCGGCGTGGATGGCGCCCTTGCGGTCGAGGACGACGACGTCGCCGATGCCGAGCGACTGCAGCATGCGCGTGACGGCCACGCCGGCCGCACCGGCTCCGGACACCACCACGCGGGTGTCGCCGATCTCGCGCTCGGTCAGCTTCAGTGCGTTGATCATCGCTGCCGCGACGACGACGGCGGTGCCGTGCTGGTCGTCGTGGAAGACCGGGATGGCCAGCCGCTCCTGGAGCCGGCGCTCGACCTCGAAGCAGCGCGGCGCCGAGATGTCCTCGAGGTTGATGCCGCCGAAGGAGGGCGCCAGCCGGGCGATGGTGTCGACCAGCTCGTCGACGTCGCGGCAGTCGAGGCAGATCGGCACGGCGTCGACGTCGGCGAACGCCTTGAACAGCAGCGCCTTGCCCTCCATGACCGGCAGCGCCGCCTCGGGGCCGATGTCGCCCAGGCCGAGCACCGCCGAACCATCGGTGACGACGGCGACCGTGTTGCCCTTCCAGGTCAGCTCGTGGACCCGCTCGGGTGCCTCGGCGATGGCGGTGCACGCCTTGGCCACCCCGGGCGTGTAGGCGAGCGAGAGGTCTTCACGGCCCCGCAGCGGCACCGTGGCGACGACCTCGAGCTTCCCGCCACGGTGCAGCGCGATGGCCGGATCGTCGGCATCACCCACGACCGGGGAGGGCGCAGGGCCGTCGTAGGGAAGGGCTTCGGCAACCATGGGTGACCTCTGAGAGAGATGGGCGTGTGCAGGTACAAGGACGAAATCGGCGATTTCGTGCCCAACCGCGTGGTGCCGTGGCTGGGCAGCATCGATCGTCGGGGGTCACCCGAGACGCGACATTGTGCCATGCCCCAGTGGCCGGCGAAACCGAAATGATGACGAGTTCTTTATCCGATCGTGCCCGTTCAGAGGCGGTGAGAGTGGGAGGATTCCTGCCACTACCGTCGAGAACACGCCACGGGAGAATGATCATGACGAAGCACCCATTCCGCCTCGGCTTCGCCGCAGTGGCGGCGTCCGCGCTCCTGCTCTCAGCGTGTGGGGGCGACGACGAACCCACCGACACCGCCACCAGCACCGCCGACACCGCAGCGTTCGGACTCATCGCCGACGGCGCCCTCACCGTCTGTTCCGACATCCCTTACCCGCCGTTCGAGGTCGAGGATCCCGACTCCCCCAGCGGGTACAGCGGCTTCGACATGGACATCATGCAGGCGATCGCCGACGGCCTCGGCCTCGAACTCGCCGTGCAGGACGTCGGCTTCGACCCGCTGGCCAGCGGCACCGTCCTCGCGGCCGGGCAATGCGACGTCGGGGCCTCGGCCATGACCATCACCGACGAGCGCAAGGCGAACCTCGACTTCTCCGACCCGTACTACGACTCGCTCCAGTCGCTGCTGGTGCCGCCGGACTCGGACATCACCGGGATCGACGACCTCGCCGGCAAGATCGTGGGCGTCCAGACCGGCACCACGGGCCAGGCCTACGCCGAGGAGAACGCTCCCGAGGGCACCGAGATCCCCGACTTCCCCAGCGACGGCGAACTCTGGCCGGCCCTGCAGGCGGGCAACATCGACGCGATCCTGCAGGACCTCCCGGTCAACATCGAGCACGCCAAGACCGAGGGCTACGAGGTGGTCGAGGAGTACCAGACCGACGAGCAGTACGGCTTCGCCTTCGCCAAGGGCGAGAAGGACGCACTGATCGAGGCGGTCAACGAGCAACTCCAGACCATGCGCGACGACGGCTCCTACCAGGAGATCTACGACAGCTACTTCACTGCCGACGCGTCCTGATCGCGGACGCCGACGGTGCGCAAGTCCACAAAGCGGCGGCTGAGTCGCGGCGCCCTCTACGCGGTGTTCGTCGCCGCCGTGGTGGTCGTCGTGCTCGGCGCCGACTGGGAACGGCTGCGCGAGCAGTTCTTCCAGCTCGACATCGCCAAGGAGCAGCTCCCCGAGATCATCACGATCGCGACCAGGAACACCATCCTGTTCACGTTGATCGCCTTCGTCGGCGGCGTCGTGGTCGGCCTGCTCATGGCGCTGATGAAGATGTCCGACGTCACGCCGTACCGGTGGTTCGCCACCGGCTACATCGAGCTGTTCCGCGGGCTGCCTGCGCTGCTGACGATCTTCGCCATGGCCTACGTCCTCCCCATCGGCTTCGGTGTGCGGCTGCCGTACGGCGCGGTGGGTGCCGGGCTGGTGGGGCTGATCCTCGTGGCCGGCGCCTACATGGCCGAGACGATCCGGGCCGGTATCCAGGGCGTCCCGAAGGGCCAGACGGAGGCCGCGCGCTCACTGGGGATGTCGCCGACCCGTACGACGTTCTCCGTCATCCTCCCGCAGGCGTTCCGCATCATCATCCCTCCCCTGACCAACGAGTTCGTCCTGTTGATCAAGGACACCTCGCTGCTGTTCATCGCCGGCTCGACCCTGCAGACCAAGGAACTGACGACGTTCACCCGTGACGGGCTCTCCACCTACGCCAACGGCACCCCGCTGCTGATGGCCGCCCTGCTCTACCTGCTCATCACCGTCCCGCTCACCCGGCTGGTCGCGGTGCTCGAACGACGGATGGCGAGGTCGCGATGACCGATGCAGTGATCGCTCCCACGCCCGACGCGCCGGCCATCCAGGTCGGCGCCCTGCGCAAGAGCTTCGGCGAGCACGAGGTGCTCAAGGGCGTCGACCTCACGGTAGAGCCCGGTCAGGTGGTCTGCGTGATCGGGCCCAGCGGGTCGGGCAAGTCGACCTTGCTGCGCTGCGTCAACCGCCTCGAGGAGCCCACGTCCGGGCAGGTCCTCATCGAGGGCATCGACATCCTCGACCCCGAGGTCGACGTCGACGCCGTACGTGCCCGCATCGGCATGGTCTTCCAGTCGTTCAACCTCTTTCCCCACCTCACCGTGCTGAGCAACCTCACCATCGCCCAGCGGCGCGTGCTCAGGCGCGGCAAGGCCGAGGCCCTGCAGATCGCCCGCGAGAAGCTCGACCAGGTCGGCCTGGCCGAGAAGGCCGACGCCTACCCCGCCCACCTCTCCGGCGGGCAGCAGCAGCGTGTCGCGATCGCCCGGTCGCTGTCGATGAGCCCGGACATGATGCTGTTCGACGAACCGACGTCGGCGCTCGACCCCGAGCTGGTGGGCGAGGTACTCGACGTGATGCGTGAGCTCGCCCGCACCGGCATGACGATGATGGTCGTCACCCACGAGATGGGCTTCGCGCGCGAGGTCGGCGATGCTCTGATATTCATGGACGACGGCGTCATCGTCGAGACCGGCAACCCACGCGACGTGCTGGCCGCCCCGCGGCACCAGCGCACCCAGGCCTTTCTCTCCAAGGTGCTGTGACTGCCTGAGTCCCTTCGCTCGCCGGTGTGACAGGCTAGCCATCGAGCAGAGTGGCGAAGGAGGCCAGGTGAGCGACCCGCGATCAGCGGTCGGCGACCTCGTCGAGTTACGGGTGCCGGCGTCCGGTGCCTACCTCGCGGTGCTACGCACCGCGGCGGCCGGCCTGGCCGCGCGGCTGGGCTTCACCCTCGACGGGATCGAGGACCTCCGCATCGCCGTCGACGAAGCCTGCGCCATGCTCCTCCCGCTCGCCGACCCCGGTTCGGCCCTCGACTGCCGCTTCGAGCTGCACATCGACGTCCTCGACGTCCGGGTGTCCGTGCCGTCCAGCGCGGCCGAGCTGCCCGGGCGCGAGACCTTCGCGTGGACCGTCCTCTCGGCGCTGGCCGGCGAGGTCGACTCCACCGTCGACGACGACGGGCGGGTTGCCATCGTGCTCCGCAAGAAGCGGGGATGACGCTGGCTGTGGACCAGG
Organism: Jiangellaceae bacterium; assembly: GCA_036566745.1. Taxonomy (GTDB): domain Bacteria; phylum Actinomycetota; class Actinomycetes; order Jiangellales; family Jiangellaceae; genus DATCVR01. The sequence goes on from DATCVR010000221.1 coordinate 10,209, forward strand.
CCGGGATCGATCGGGGGGAGAGCCGCGAGCTGTTGGTCCAGCTCACCTCTCTCGGCCCGGACGACCCCCTCCGCGGCCAGACCCGCAACCGCCTGGCCACCATCCACCTGCCGCTGGCCGAGCACCTCGCGCGGCGCTTCACCGGCCGGGGCGAGCCGTACGAGGACCTCGTCCAGGTGGCCACGATCGGCCTGATCAAGGCGATCGACCGCTACGACCCTCACCGCGGCGTCGAGTTCTCCACCTACGCCACGCCCACCATCCTGGGCGAGATCAAGCGCTGGTTCCGCGACAAGGGCTGGGCGATCCGGGTGCCCCGGCGGCTCCAGGAGTTGAGGCTGTCGATCAGCGCGATCACCACCCAGCTGACCCAGGACCTCGGGCGTTCCCCCACCGTGGCCGAGCTCGCGAAGTCGTTGCAGGTCAGCGAGGACGAAGTGCTCGAGGCCCTGGAGTCGGCCACGGCCTACAGCACGCTCTCCCTCGACGCCCCCGAACCCGGCGACACCAGCGGGCAGTCCACCATCGACACGCTGGGCGCCGAGGACGCCGCACTCGAGGGCGTCGAGAACCGCGAGGCGCTGTCGCGGCTGCTCGCAGGGCTGCCCGAGCGCGAGCGCCGCATCGTCATGCTGCGGTTCTTCGGCGGGATGACGCAGTCGCAGATCGCCGCCGAGATCGGCATCTCGCAGATGCACGTGTCGCGGCTGTTGTCCAAGACGCTCGTCGTGCTGCGCGAGGGCCTGCTGGCCGACCCGTCGCCCTGATCAGCTGGGCGACGGCTGCGACGGCATCCGGCCCAGCGCCGTGCGCACCGGCGCGGTGAACAGCAGCATCAGGCACCCCACGGCCGACACCCCCAGCGGCACCGCGCCCGCCCAGAAGCCGCTGTCGGTCATCTCGTAGGTGACCGCCAGGGCCAGCAGCTGGACGAACACCGCCGCACCGAACGACCACCCGCGCCGCCGCCACAGCCCGCCGGCGATCGCCGACACCATCAGCCCGAGCACGATCAGGTAGATCGTCGCGCCTTCGTAGACCGACTCGTTGCTCGGCGAGTCGCTGCCGTGCCGCGCCATCATCCAGATCGCGAAGACGATCGGCGCCAGCGCCTGGGCGGCTACGACCAGCGCCGCGACCACCAGCCCGACCGGGCGGCCCTGGCGTGCGTCCCGGGCCGAGGCGGGAGCGGCGCGAGGCGTGGGGTCGGTGGGCACGCACGCAAGCCTACGTCGGTCGTCCTACCCTGTCGGACATGCGTGCTCTTGTCGTGGTGAACCCGAACGCGACCACGACGTCGGTCCGCACCCGCGACGTCCTGATCACCGCGCTCCGCAACGACCTCGAACTCGAGGTGACCGAGACGACCCATCGCGGCCATGCTGCCGAGCTGGCCGAGCGTGCCCGCGACCAGGGCATGGACCTGGTGGTGGCCGTGGGGGGCGACGGGACGGTCAACGAGGTCGTCAACGGCGTCCTCGCGCCCGGATCCCCCGATCCCGCGGGCCGGCCGCCGGTGGTCGCGATCGTGCCGGGCGGCAGCACCAACGTCCTGGCCCGCAACCTCGGCATTCCGGAGAACCCGGTCGAGGCCACCGGGCTCCTCCTCGACGCGCTCCGGGCCGGCCGGAGCCAGCCGATCGGGTTGGGCCGGGTCGACGGCCGCTACTTCACCTTCGCGGCCGGGGCCGGACTCGACGCCGACGTCATCCATGCCGTCGAGGAGCAGCGCGCCCGCGGCCGCACCGCGACGGTGCCGCTGTACGTCCGGACGGCACTGCGGCGCTACTTCGCCCAGGACGACCGCAAAGCCGGCCCGATCGTCGTGGAGGCGGAGGACGCCGAGCCCATCGCGGAGCTCTCGGTGGTCATCATCAGCAACTGCACGCCGTGGACCTACGTCGGCGCCCGCCCGCTGCGGCCCACACCCCAGGCGGACTTCAACGACGGACTCGACGTCTTCGGCCTGACCCGCCTCGGAGTGCCGTCCACCCTGCGCCACGTGGCCCAGATGGCGTCACGGCGCGGACCTCGTGGTCGTCATGTCGTCACATTGCATGATCAGGCCCGACTGGTCCTGACCTCGGCCATACCGGTTCCCCTGCAGGTCGACGGCGACTACCTGGGTCGCTACGAACGCGCCGAGTTCGTCGCGGTGCCCGACGCGATCCGCATCGCCTACTGACTCGAGGCGGCGCGACAGATCCCGCCGGCACGCCGCACCACGGCTGATCTATGTCCTTTTTGTCCCTTTTGCCCCGTCGTGTGACCGAGCAGACACGAGACTCGCTGAGACGGAAGACACAAAACCCTTGTACACCCATCACGAAGTTGTCACCCTTGTACTGCCACGCGGTAACAGGTGTGTTCGACGTGCCGTTCGAGCGTGGCCGGATTCGCGACAAGCCCTCGATCAGCTCGATGTGGTTGCAGCTGGCGGGGATTCGTGAACCAATTCACGTACTGCCACGCGCCCGGGCGGTCCCCCTGCCCGGTGCAATATAACGAGGAGCTGTGAGATCGATGGACTGGCGCCACCGTGCTGCCTGTCGTGACGAGGACCCCGAGCTGTTCTTCCCGATCGGCAATACCGGCCCCGCGCTGCTGCAGATCGAGGAAGCCAAGGCGGTCTGCCGACGCTGTGACGTCCGCGAGGAGTGCCTGAGCTGGGCACTCGAGAGCGGGCAGGATGCCGGCGTGTGGGGCGGACTCTCCGAGGACGAACGACGTGCGCTCAAGCGGCGCAACGCCCGAGCCCGAGCCCGCGCCTACTGACCGGCACCGAACGATCGACACGCCCCGCCCGCAGCACCACCGCCGGCGGGGCGTTCCGATGCCCCAGGCGGATCGGCGTCCTGGCCGGTCGGTGTCATCGGGCGGCCGGCGGCTGATGCGGCAGGTCGAGCACCACACGAGTGCCGCGGTCCGGGCGCGCCCCGATGTCGAGCGTGCCCCCCAGCTCGCCGACCACCAGCGTCCGCACGATCTGCAGGCCGAGATTGCCCGAGGTCTCGGGGTCGAAGCCGGGCGGTAGGCCCTGCCCGTCGTCCTCGACGACCACTCGGAGCCGCCCGGCCAGCGATTCCGCCGCGAGCTCGATCGTCCCCGGCTTGCCGGCCAGCCCGTGCTCGACGGCGTTCTGCAGGATCTCGGTCACCACCATCGCCAGCGGGGTGGCCGCCGCAGCACCCAGCACCCCGAACGACCCGGTGCGACGGGCGTCCACCTGCCCCTCGGCCCCGCCCAGGGGGCCGGACACCTCCGCGACCATCGCCAGGAGCCGGTCCGCCACGCCGTCGAAGTCCACGGTGTCGTCCACGGTCTGCGACAGCGTCTCGTGGACGATCGCGATCGTCCCCACCCGGCGCACCGCCTCGTCGAGAGCGGCCCGGCCCTCGGGCGCCTCGATCCGCCGGGCCTGCAGGCGGAGCAGTGCCGCCACGGTCTGGAGGTTGTTCTTCACCCGGTGGTGGATCTCCCGGATGGTGGCGTCCTTGGTGAGCAGTTCGCGCTCGCGCCGCCGCACCTCCGTGACGTCGCGGCACAGCGCCAGCGCTCCGACGTGGCGACCGCCGGGGTCGAGCGGGATCGTCCGCAGCGTCATCACCGTGCCGTTGCCCTCGATCTCGGTGCGGATGTGGTCGCGCCCGCTGACCACCGCCTCGAGCGCCTCGTCCATGGCTCCCGAACGCGGCGCCAGGGCGGCCGTCACGGCGCCGAGGCTCTCCCCCACGAGGTCGGCGGTCAGCCCGAGCCTTCGGTACACCGACATCGCGTTGGGGCTGGCGTAGAGCACGACCCCCTCGGCATCCATCCGGATCAGCCCGTCGCCCACCCGCGGTGCCCCTCGCCGGCCCATGTCGGTGGCCCGGGAGTGCGGGAAACGGCCTTCGGTGATGAGCTTGGCCAGTTCGCCGCCGCACTCGAGGTAGGCCAGTTCGAGGCGGCTGGGGGTGCGGACCGCCACGAGGTTCGTGTGGCGGCCGATCACGCCGAGCACACGATCGCCGCTGCGCACCGGGATAGCCTCGACGCGCACCGGAACGTCCTCCCACCACTCCGGGTCGCCGTCGCGGCGGATCACGCCCTCGGCGTACGCCGCATCGATGAGCGGGCGGCGCCCGGCGGCCAGGAACGATCCGACGACGTCCTCGACGTAGGACGTGGGCCCGGTGGTGGGCCGCATCTGGGCGACCGCGCGGAATCCGCCGCCCTCGCGGTCCGGCACCCAGAGCACGAGGTCGGCGAAGGACAGATCGGCCAGCAACTGCCAGTCGGCGACCAGCGCGTGGAGCCAATCGAGGTCGGATTCGGTGAGGTCGGTATGACGGTGGATCACGTCGTTGAGCGACGGCACCTCAACGAGCGTAGCCGTCGTACCCTGGCTCTCGTCGTGCAGTGGTCCATCTGGGAAGATTGACGGGTGCAGAGGTCGTACTGGGAGCAGGTCGTCGCCGACGGCTATCGCGTTCCCCAGGAAGCTGCCCTCGACGACCTCACGATCGACCTGGTCGCCATGCTCAGCGACCCCGATCCGCGCGCCCGCGACGACATCGCCTACTCCGTCCTCGAGACCTGGATCGCCGAGGGCGTGTACGACAACCTGCTGGCCGGCCTCGGCGACGGGCTCGCCCTGGGGATGCGCGAGGGCCTCGGCCAGGACAGCACCGACTCGGTCTTCCGGCGTTCGTACTCCGCCGTGGCCCTGGCGGCCGTGGTGGCGCGCGACAACGTCACCCACAGCCTCCACCCGTCGGTAGTCCTGACCTGGGCGGATCGCGCAGTCGGGTGGTACCTCGCCGAGCGCGACCTCCGGGGCTGGGTGCCCGGCAAGGGCTGGGCACACACCGTCGCCCACGGTGCCAACCTCCTGGGCACTCTCACGGCGTCGCGCTACCTCGGCGTCGACGAGCTCACCGTGATCCTCGACGTCATCGGCGATCGCCTGCTCAGCCCCACCGACCACCACTTCACCCACGGCGAGGACGACCGCCTGGCGTTCGCCACGATGTCGCTGCTCCACCGCGACCTGGTCGCCGCCGACGCCGTCGAGTCGTGGCTCGACCGGCTGGGCTCGGCCTGGGCCGATCCGCCCCAGCCCGGCACCCCGGAGCCGGCCGTGCGCGCCAACACCACCGCTTACCTGCGCGCGCTCCACGTCCAGCTGCTGCTCGGCGTCCAGGGCACGCCGTCACAGGACGCCCGCGGCGGGCCGGGAGGGCCGCCGTCGGTCCGTGCCGACGTCCTCATCGCGATCCAGCGGGCCCTGCGCGCCGGCGGCCCCTGGTTGTACCGCCAGCCCTGAGCCCGGCCCGCCTTCACTCCCTCCCGCCTTCACTCCCTCCCGCCTTCTGGAGGGATATCCACGCCTCGAGCCTGGGTGAAGGGTGGATTTCCCTCCAGAAGGCGGGCCCCGACGACCCGTCCGGTACCGTGGGCCGGGTGAGTATTTCGCAGCACAACAATCTGCCCGGCGCCGAGACGCCGCTCACCTCCGGTCACGCCGGCCAGCACGCGCTGGCCGTCGCCGAGTCCTACGGCGTCGAGACGATGTGGACGCTGTCCGGCGCCCACGTGTTCCCGCTGTACGACGCGGTGGTCAAGGCGGAGTCCGACGTCCGCATCCTCGACGTCCGCCACGAGCAGACCGCCGTGTTCGGCGCCGAGGCGTCGGCCAAGCTCACTCGCAAGCCGGGGCTGGCCGTCCTGACGGCGGGCCCCGGCATCACCAACGGTGTCAGCGGGATGGCCCAGGCATACTTCTCCGGCGTGCCCCTGCTGACCATCGGCGGGCGAGCCCCGGCGTTCCGCTGGGGCACAGGTGCCCTCCAGGAGCTCGACCATCCGCCCCTGCTCGCCCCGGTCACCAAGCTGTCGACGACGGCACACAAGGCCGCCGACGTCGCCCGGGTGGTCGACCTGGCCCTGCGCACGGCCACCAGCGGGCACCGAGGCCCGTGTTTCGTCGACGTCCCGATGGACGAGTTCTACAGCTTCGCCGACGTCGAGCTGCCCGAGGCGCGTCCCCGCGAGCGGGTCGCACCGGACCCGGACGACCTCACGGCCGTCGCGGCGGCCCTGGCCACGTCGTCACGGCCAGTGCTGGTGCTCGGCTCGGACGTCTGGATGGACGGCGCCGAGGAGGCAGCCGTCCGCTTCGTGGACGAGACGGGCGTCCCGGTGGTCTGCAACGGCATGGGCCGGGGCCTCCTGCCTCCGGGACACCCGCTGCTGGTCAACCGCGCCCGCTCCGTGGCGTTCAAGGGCGCCGATCTCGTCATCGCCGTCGGCACCCCGCTCGACTTCCGGCTCGGCTTCGGCGTGTTCGGCGGTGGCGACGGAACGACCCCCGCCCGCGTCGTCCACATCGCCGACGCCCCCGGGCAGCTGGCCGACCACGTCGAGCTGACCGCGAGCGCGGCGGGCGATCTCGGCTACGTGTTCGACGGGCTCACGGAGGCGCTGCGGGCCGAACTCCGGCGGCCGTCGTTCGCCGACTGGGCCGACACCCTGCACCGCGCCGTGCTGGCGGCGGTCGAACGCGACGCCGGCCTGCTGTCGTCCGACGCCGACCCCATCCACCCGGCCCGCGTCTACGGCGTGCTGAACCGCGTGCTCGACGACGACGCCGTGCTGATCGGCGACGGCGGCGACTTCGTCTCGTGGGCGGGCAAGTTCGTCGAGCCGGGGCGGCCCGGTTGCTGGCTCGATCCGGGGCCCTACGGCTGCCTGGGCGCCGGCGCCGGCGCCGCGGCGGCCGCCCGGCTGGCCCGACCGAGCAGCCAGGTCGCAGTGCTCTACGGCGACGGCGCCGCCGGCATGTCGCTCATGGACGTCGACACGCTGGTCCGCCACGACCTCCCGGTCGTCATGATCGTCGGCAACAACGGCGTCTGGGGCCTCGAGAAGCACCCGATGCGTTTCCTGTACGGCTACGACGTGGCCGCCGACCTGCGCCAGGAGACCGGCTACGACGAGGTGGTCAGAGCGCTCGGAGGCGCCGGTGAGACCGTGCGCCGGCCGGACGAGCTCGGTCCCGCGTTGCGACGCGCCTTCGACGCGGGAGTGCCGTACCTCGTCAACGTCCTGTGCGATCCCGAGGTCGCCTACCCGCGCTCGACGACAGGAGTCTGAGACGCTGCCCGCGGGCTCTATACGCGCTCAGGCGGTGAGGCTGGGGTCGCGGTGGCGGAAGGCTGCCCGATAGGCCTGGGGCGTGGTGCCCAGCCGCCGGCCGAAGTGGTGGCGAAGCACGGCCGCCGTGCCGAAGCCACAGCGCGAGGCGACCGTCTCGACCGTGTCGTCGCCCTGCTCGAGCATCCGCTGCGCAGCGGAGATCCGATGGCTGAGCAACCATTCGTACGGCGTGGTGCCGGTCTCGGCCCGGAACCGTCGGGCGAACGTCCGCGGCGACATCGAGGCCAGCGCGGCGAGACCGTCGACCGTCTGGTCGTCGTGGAGATGCGCGGCCATGTAGTCGATCACCGCCGACAGAGTGGCCGCCGACGTGGCCCGAATCGGCGCCTCGACGAACTGCGCCTGGCCACCGTCGCGATGCGGCGGCACCACCATCCGGCGAGCGACGGCGGCCGCCACCTCGGCGCCGAACTCCTTGCGCCACAGGTGGAGGCAGGCGTCGAGCCCCGCCGCGGTGCCGGCGCTGGTGATGATCGGGTCCTCGTCGACATAGAGGACGTCGGGATCGACCTTGGCCAGCGGGTAGCGCGCGGCCAGCTCGTCGGCGTAGCACCAGTGCGTGGTGCACCGGCGGCCGTCCAGGAGCCCGGCGGCCGCCAGCACGAACGCGCCCGAACAGACCGAGAGCACCCGCGCGCCCCGGTCGACGGCGTCGCGCAGCGCCTGGAGCAGCTCGTCGGGATAGACGTTGCCGCGGGGCATGGCCGGAATGCCGACCAGATCGGCCTCGGCCAGGCGTTCGAGGCCGTGCTCGACCAGGATCTGGAAGCCCGTGGACGTGGGGACCGCACCGGGGCGCAGACCACACACGGCGAAGTCGAACCCGGGCAGGTCTTGGTCGGAGCGGTCGATGCCGAACGACTCGCACAGCACGCCGAGCTCGAACGGCGCCACCCCGTCGAGGGCGACAGCAGCCACATTGCGAAGCATCCGAGCATTGTGCCAGGGATTTGGCAGAAAGTCGATGAACCATGTCAGTACTGCCACTCGTGGCGGAAATCACATGGGCGCATACTTTCAGCCATGACCTTCCTCATCGTCCTCCTTGCCCTCACGGCGCTGGCCTTCGCCGCCGCAGGGCACGTGTGGTTGCGGGACGGTGGGCCGCGGCGTCCGATTCGCCCCCGAGCCGAGGACGAATGGTCGTCCGATCTGCCGAACCACCCGTACGCCACCGGCTGACGGTTCTCGCCCGCACCCGCGTCGCGCGCACGTGGCGCCAGCCGCCTTGGCGCGTCGTCCGCCCCGCGGCGAAATGCCGTGGCCCCGCCCTGCCCGCCTCGGCGACACTCGGGGCATGTCCGCGCCACGCACGTTCGAGCAGTTGGTCGCCGAGGGCGACGCCGTCCCGGTCGATGGCTGGGACTTCTCGTGGTTCGAGGGCCGGGCCACCGAGCAGCGCCCGTCGTGGGGCTACGCCGGGCTGATCGCCGGCCGGATGGCCTCGGCCGCCGCGGCCCTCGACGTCCAGACGGGCGGCGGCGAGGTGCTCGCCGGCATCCCGCAGCCACCTCCGACCCTTGCCGCCACCGAGTCCTGGCCGCCCAACGTGGCCATCGCCCGACGGAACCTGCGACACCTCTCGGCAGCCGTGTACGAGGTCGGCGACGACGCCGACCTGCCCTTCCCCGACGCCTCGTTCGACCTCGTGACCAGCCGGCACCCCACGATGACCCGGTGGGACGAGGTGGCTCGGGTGCTCCGCCCCGGAGGCACCTACCTGTCGCAACAGGTCGGCGCGGGGACGATGCACGAGTTGAGCGAGGCGATGCTGGGGCCGTTCGAGGCCGGCCGCGATCGCGACCCGGGCCGAACCCGCGAAGCCGCCGAGGCAGCCGGCCTTCGCGTGACCCGGCTCCGCCCCGAGCGCCTTCGTGCCGAGTTCTACGACATCGCCGCGGTCGTCCACTTCCTGCGGAAGGTGATCTGGACGGTGCCCGGCTTCAGCGTCGACGCCTACCGCGACCAGCTGGCCGAGGTTCATGCGCGCATCGAGTCCGACGGCGCGTTCGTGGCACACTCACAGCGCTTCCTGATCGAGGCGCACCGGCCGCGCTGACACCGGGCCTCGAGGTCAATCGCGGCTGCGGGCGAGGAATCGATCGCGACTGACCACCACGCGGCTCACTCGTCCGCGCCCGACCATCGCGCCGTCGTCGTGGAACAGGTCGACATCGAAGACCAGCGCACGCCCCTCGACGACCACCAGCTCTGCCCTGGCGCTCACCCGCGCTCCGACCGGGCTGGCCGCCATGTGATCGAGCTCGACCCGCGCACCCACGCTCGTCTCGCCGCTGCCCAGAGCGCCGTCGAGCGCGGCGATCGTGGCCGCCTCCGCCCACGCCAGCAGGCGCGGCGTACCGAGGACGGCGACATCGCCGGAGCCGAGGACGATCGCGGTGTCGGCCTCGGTGACGGTGAAGAGACGCTCGGCCCGCAGACCGGCCCGGAGGATCGTCACTGGATGACCACCAGCACGTCGCCTTCCTGGACGACGTCGCCCGCGGCAACCTTCACCTCGGCCACCAGCCCGCCGTCCTCGCAGAGCACGGGGATCTCCATCTTCATCGACTCCAGGACGAGAAGAGTAGTCCCGGCCTCGACCCGGTCACCCTCGGATACCACCACAGAGTGGACATTGGCTACCATCTCGGCGGACACCAGTTCGGCCACGCGCCGTTCTCCTCTCGTCAGCCCGAGCATTCCACCACGTTTCATCATCAGGCCGGGATCTCTGGGCGTGGCGCCCACATGATCGCACCCCCGCGGGTGATCATGATCTCGTGGTGCTGGTCCTCGTCGCGCTCGCCGCCGGCCTGGCGGTCGGATACGCACGCGACGGCCGGCTGCGCAGGCTCCTCGACCAGCCGCCCGAGCGCAGTCGGCTGCTGCTCACCGCCCTCGGCCTGGTCGTCGTCGGAGTCCTCGCCGGGTGGGCATGGGAGCCCTTGCTGGCGTTCTTCTCCGCACTCAGCGGGCTGGCCATCGCGTTCTACGCGTGGATCAACCGCCGGTTCCAGGGGGCGCTGCTCGTGGCCGGTGGGTTCGCCCTGAACGCGCTCGTGCTGCTCCTCAACGGCGCGGTCCCGGTGTCCGAGCAGGCCGCCGACCGGATCGGTGCCGACACCACGCTCGCCGCGAGCGACGTCGTCCCCACCGCCGGCGCCACGCTCCCCTGGCTCGGCAAGGTGATCCCGGTGGCGTTCCCGCCACGCCCCGAGGTCGTCAGCCCGGGCGACATCGCCATCGCCGCGGGTCTGGGGCTCATCGTCGCGGCCGGCATGACGCGTCGCCCCGCTGCCGCGGAGGTCGCCGACGACGACGATGCCTGGCTCACCACGCCGCCGCCGGGGCTCGTCATCGCCGATCCCCCGCGCGCCGACAGCGCCGGCATCGCCACCGACACGGCCGCAGGCGCCGCCGAACCGCCGCCCGATCCCGTCGGCGAGCCCGCGATCAGCGCCCACCAGCGTGCCGGCCACCCGGCCGAGCCCGCCGTCGACCATCCCGTCGAGCGACACGAGCTGCGCCGGCACGCGTGAGCGCACCCGCGGCCAGCGGCGGATCGTTCCGCCGATCGTGCGACAATGGGCGCCGACGTGGCCGTCCGACATCGGGCCCGGCTGAGCGACGAAGGAGCACCCCCATGGGCAAGAAGGCACGCAAGCGCAGGGCTCGCAAGAACAAGGGCGCCAACCACGGCAAGCGCCCCAACGCCTGACGCGCACGCACGAGAGGGCCCCGGAACCGATCGATCGGTTCCGGGGCCCTCTCGTGTGTGGCGACCTACGAGGTCGCGGCGCCTAGGAGATCTCGGTGATCTGCACCCGGACCTCGCGGATCCGGGCCAGGACGCGCGTACGCAGCTCGTCGGGGGCGTGCTCGCACGGGCAGGACCGCGCCAGCACCTCCTTCACGACCCGCTCGAGGTCGTACTCGGACAGGCAGGGCTGGCATTCGACCAGGTGAGCCTCGATCTCGGCGTACGTCAGCACGCGGTCGGTCAGCTCGTGGTCGAGGAAGACGTCGAGCCGCTGGAGTACCTCGTCGCAGTCGACGTGGTGATCGTCGCAACTCATCGGTCGCGCTCCCCTCTTCGTGCGGCGTTGCACGAACAGTTCGGATCCGCTGTGCTCATTCGCCGATCTCCCCACTGGCCGGCGCGAGGCCGCGCTCGCGCGCGTAGTCCTCGAGCAACACCCGCAACTGACGCCGGCCGCGGTGCAGCCGGGACATCACGGTGCCGATGGGAGTGCCCATGATCTCCGCGATCTCCTTGTACGGGAACCCCTCGACGTCGGCCAGGTAGACCGCGATCCGGAACTCCTCGGGGATCTGCTGCAAGGCGTTCTTCACATCGGAGTCGGGCAGATGGGACAGTGCCTCCGCCTCGGCCGAGATCAGGCCCGACGACGTGTGCGCCTCGGCACGCGCCATCTGCCAGTCCTCGATCTCCTCCGTCGCGCTCTGCTGCGGCTCGCGCTGCTTCTTGCGGTAGGAGTTGATGAAGGTGTTGGTCAGGATGCGGTAGAGCCAGGCCTTGAGGTTGGTTCCTTCCTTGAACTGGTGGAACGAGGCGTAGGCCTTGGCGAAGGTCTCTTGGACCAGGTCTTCGGCATCGCTGGAGTTGCGGGTCATCCGCAACGCCGCCGAGTACAGCTGGTCGAGGAACGGCAACGCGTCGCGCTCGAAGCGCTGCGTGCGCTGCTCGGCACTCTCCTGGTCAGCCATCGCCTTCGATGTTATCGACGCGACAGAGGTCACTGCCGTCCAGTCCTTCCAGCCGAGACGAACCGACGACTGCACCTCCGGATCGGCGGTGGCGGTTGCGCTCACAGTGTCAGGTCCTCCCCGGTTACGTAGGCGACTCGTCGCGGCCATGGCGCGCACTCGGCACACCAGAGCCGTTCGACGTGGTCAACGCGGGTGGGAGCGGCGGAATTCCCGGCCGGAGAGGTGGCTGGATCAGGCCGTGGAAACCGTGCTGACCAGCCAGGACCGCACCGCCTGGGCGACCCCGGCCAGGACCGCGCTCTGGTTCTGGGACTTGGGTACGGCCAGGGCGTGATCGGCGTGGGGCACCGCCACGACGCGGTGGGAACCGGCCGGGAACTCCTCGGGGTGGCCGAAGGGGTCGCGGGCCCCCTGGACGACCAGGGTGGGCACCCCGGCGTCGGCGAGCTCGGCGAAGCGCGAGCGCTCCGGCTTGCCCGGAGGATGCAGCGGGAAGGCGAGCGAGACGACGGCGATGGCGTCGACCTGCTTGGCAGTGCGGCACGCCACCCGCGCACCGGCACTGCGCCCGCCGACGGCCACCGGGAGGTCGCGAGCCACCGAGTCGAGCACGGCAAGCCAGGCGCGATCGAGGACCTCCGGACGCGGCGCGATCTTCTTCTCGGCGACCCGCCAGGGCTGCTCGACGCGGATCACGCTGATGCCCGCCGACGGCAGGCGCTCGGCCAGCGCGGCGAGGTCGCGCGAGCGTGGCCCGCCGCCGGCACCATGGCCCAGGACGAGCCGCAGCCAGGGGTCGTCCGCCTCGTCGGTCCACAACCGCGCATCGCCGTCCGGTGTGGCCACATCTGCGATGATCATCGAGGGTTGAGGTTACGCCACGCGACGCCGTCGTGGATCATCGCGGCGAGCGTTTGTCCGGACCGCGCCGGGCCGTGGTCACGTCGCGAGCTGATCGAGTAGCTGAGGGCCGTTGTTGCGGACATTGTTGACCTCCGTGGACACCGGGTAGGCCTCGAGGACACCCGGCACCGCGGGCGTGAGCAGCGCACGGAGCTGGTCGGTGTCGTCGCGGTCGGGGTCGAGCCAGTCGCTCCAGCGATCGCGCTCGACCAGCATCGGCATGCGGTCGTGGATCTGCCCGACATCGTCGGTGGCGTCGGTGGTGAGGATGACCGCCGACCAGAGGAACGCGCCGGCCTCGTCGCTGCCCCGCGAGGGATCGCGCCAGATCTCGTAGAGCCCCGCCATGGCCAGCATGCCCTCGCGCGGGCGGATGAAGAACGGCTGCTTGGCGCCTTTGTCCTCGCCGCGCCACTCGTAGAACCCCTCGGCAGGGAGGATGCAGCGACGCATCGCGAACGCGCGCCGGAACGACGGCTTCTCGGGCGCGGTCTCGACCCGGGCGTTGATCAGGCGGTTGCCGATGGAGGCGTCCTTGGCCCACGACGGGACCAGCCCCCAGCGCACGGTGGACAGCCGTCGCTGTGGCGGGGCGTCGGGCTCGTCGCGACGCCGGCGGGTGAGGACGGCGTAGACGTCCTTGGTCGGAGCGACGTTCCAGTCGGGTTCGAGGCGTTCGCGCACGTCGATGCGGTCGATGCCGAACTCGTCGGCGAGATCGTCGGCGCTCTGGCTGACCGCGTACCTTCCGCACATGCCTCAGTTGTACCCCGTGTCACCGACAGCAGACGTGCACACGCACGGCGGCCGATCGGCCCCGGACTGTGAGGAGGCAAGGCAGGACCGTGCGAGTTCGTGGTAGGCAGGACACATGAGCCTCGTGCGCCTGATCGCCCGTCCGATGCTGGCATCGATCTTCGTCGTGCAGGGATACAAGAACCTCCGCGACCCGTCGCCGCTGCTACCGGCTGCGTCGAAGTTCGCCGACCGGGTCGGCCCCGTGATCGAGAAGGCTGCGCCCCAGGCGCCTACCGACCCCAAGGCTCTCATCCGGATCAACGCCGGGGCCCAGCTCGGGGCCGGCGTGGCCCTCGGCACGGGCACCCTGCCGCGGCTGGCCTCGATCGTGCTAGCCGGCTCGCTGGTGCCTGCCACCTGGATGGGCCACCCCTTCTGGGACATCGAGGACACCGACCAGCGCAAGGCGCAGCGCATCCAGTTCCTCAAGAACGTCGGCCTGGCGGGTGGGCTGCTGCTGGCCAGCGTCGACACCGAGGGAAAGCCGGGGCTGCCGTGGCGGGCTCGCCGCGCCGCACGCGACGCCAAGCGGGCCACGCGCACCGCCAAGCGTGAGGCCAAGCTCGCCACCCGGGCCGCCCGGGCCGAGGTCAGCTCGCGCGGCCGGCGGCTGCTGCCCGGCCGCGACTGACTCGTCGATCCGGCTCTGCCTCGGCTGACCGGGCCTCAGCTGACCGGCTCGACCACCCGTGGACGAGCCTCGGGGGCCGCCGAGCGGATCTCGTCGGCGGCTTCGTCGTCGGGCTTGGCCTGGGAGTCGCGCTCGGCGGCCACTCGCGCGGTGTAGACCTCGACCTCGCGGGCGATGGTCTCCTCGTCCCACCCGAGAACCCCGCCCATGAGCCGGGCCACCGGCTCGGCGCAGTCGACGCCGCGGTGGGGGAACTCGATCGAGATGCGGGTGCGGCGGGTGAGGACGTCCTCGAGGTGCAGGGCGCCTTCGTGGGTGACCGCGTAGACCACCTCGACCTGGATGTAGTCCTCGGCGCCCGGAACCGGCTCGAGCAGCTCCGGGCGGTCGGTGGCCAGCTCGAGGACCTCGTGGATCATCGAGCCGTAACGATCGAGGAGGTGGCGCACGCGGTGGGGGTGTAGGCCGTGGGAGTCGCCGAGAGTGTCGACCTGGTTCACGAGCGCGTGGTAGCCGTCGGCGCCGAGCAGCGGCACCTTGTCGGTGATGGACGGCGCCACCCGGCCGCGGAGATCGGTGGCCGCGGCATCGATGGCGTCGGCGGCCATGACGCGGTACGTCGTGTACTTGCCGCCGGCGATGGCCACCATGCCCGGCGCCGGGCGGGCCACGGCGTGCTCGCGGGAGAGCTTCGAGCTCTGGTCGCTCTCGCCCGCGAGCAGGGGACGCAGCCCGGCGTAGACGCCCTGGATGTCGTCGTGGGTCAGCGGCGTGGCCAGCACGGAGTTGACGTGGTCGAGGATGTAGTCGATGTCGGCGCGGGTGGCGGCCGGATGGGCGAGGTCGAGGTTCCAGTCGGTGTCGGTGGTGCCGACGATCCAGTGGGCCCGCCACGGGAGCACGAACAGCACGGACTTCTCGGTGCGCAGGATCAGGCCCGACTCGGCGGCGATGCGGTCGCGCGGCACCACGATGTGCACGCCCTTGCTCGCCCGCACCCGGAAGCGCCCGCGGGTGCCGGCCAGGCGCTGCATCTCGTCGGTCCACACGCCGGTGCAGTTGACGACGACGTCGGCGGACACGTCGGTCTCGTCGCCGGTCTCGACGTCGCGGACCCGCACGCCGGTGATCCGGTCCGCCTCGCGCAGGAAGCCCACCACCTGGGTGGACGTGCGGACGACGGCGCCGTAGTGGGCAGCCGTGCGGGCGACGGTCAGGGTGTGGCGGGCGTCGTCGGCCTGGGCGTCGAAGTACCGGATGCCGCCGACCAGTGCGTCGTGGCGCAACCCCGGGAACAGCCGCAGGGCTCCGGCGCGGGTGAGGTGCTTCTGGCCCGGCACCGAGCGTGCGCCGCCCATGGAGTCGTACATGAGCAGGCCGGTGGCGGTGTACGGACGCTCCCAGACCCGGTGGGTCAGCGGGTAGAGGATCGGCACCGGCTTGACGAGGTGGGGGGCGATCCGGGTGAGCATCAGCTCGCGCTCCCGCAGCGCCTCGCGGACCAGCCCGAACTCGAACTGCTCGAGGTAGCGCAGCCCGCCGTGGAAAAGCTTGCTGGAGCGGCTGGAGGTGCCAGCCGCGAAGTCGCGAGCCTCGACCAAAGCGACCCGCAGGCCTCGGGTGGCGGCATCGAGCGCCGAGCCCACGCCGACGACCCCGCCGCCGATGACGACGACGTCGAACTGCTGAGTGCTCAGCTGTTCCCAGGTGCGGGCACGACCCTTGGAACTGAGCCGGCCGGGCGACCCGGACTCGGCTGGGCTGGGGCTCTGAACGGCCACGGTGACCTCGCCTCCCTGCTGTGCTGACAGCTTCTGACGGCGCCCCGGACGAGTCAGCGACGCCGGGCGCGGCATCGATGTTCACGCTACCCGTTCGGCGCGCCGCCCGCGGCCTTCGGCATTTCGTGGACACCACGGTTTTCGATCAGTAAGTTCCGAAATAGCAGGCAACGATGCCGGGGCTCGGGTTGTCCGGGCAGGCCGTTGGTCGTTGCCGACCTACGGCAACGGAGGTCCACATGGAAGAGCTCAGTTTCGGCGACATCTTCCTCTCGGAGTTCCTCGGCACCGCCATGCTGGTCCTCTTGGGCTGCGGTGTCGTCGCGAACGCGATTCTCGCCAAGACCAAGGGCGTGGGTGTCGGAAGCGACTGGCTGCTCATCAACTTCGGCTGGGGCTTCGCGGTCTTCGCCGGCGTCTACGTCGCGTTCAAGTCCGGCGCGCACATCAACCCTGCGGTCACCATCGCCCTGGCGGTCGAAGGCACCACCGAATGGTCCGACGTACCGGCCTATCTGGCCGGCCAGTTCGTCGGTGCGTTCGTCGGTGCGATCGTGTGCTGGCTGGCCTACTACCAGCACTACGACGAGTCCGAGGACGCTCCGGCGAAGCTCGCCACGTTCTCCACCGGGCCGCAGATCCGCAACTACGGCTGGAACCTCGTCACTGAGATCGTCGGCACGTTCGTGCTCGTCTACGTCATCCTGACGTTCGGCGGCACGCCCAGCGGTCTCGGCCCGCTAGCCGTCGCCCTGCTCGTCGTGGGCATCGGCGCATCGCTCGGTGGCCCCACGGGGTACGCCATCAACCCGGCCCGTGACCTCGGCCCCCGGATCGCCCACGCCCTCCTGCCGATCAGGGGCAAGGGAGACAGCGACTGGGGCTACTCCTGGGTCCCCGTCGTCGGCCCCATCGTGGGAGGCGTCCTGGCCGCGCTGTTGGGCAAGGCGGTGTTGTGATCCGAGGTCGTCAGGGTTCGGCCCAGCTCGCCTGCACGACGATGTAAGGAGCAAGCATGAGTACGTATGTAGCCGCCATCGACCAGGGCACCACGTCCACCCGGTGCATGATCTTCGATCACTCCGGACGAGTCGTCGCGGTCGACCAGAAGGAACACGAACAGATCTTCCCCAAGGCGGGCTGGGTCGAGCACAACCCCGACGAGGTGTGGACCAACACCCGGCAGGTCTGTGCCGGCGCCCTGGCCAAGGGCGATCTGGTCACCGCCGACATCGCCGCGGTCGGCATCACCAACCAGCGCGAGACCACCGTGGTGTGGGATCGCGCCACCGGCAAACCCGTCTACAACGCCATCGTGTGGCAGGACACCCGCACCGACAAGATCGTCGACGAGCTCGGCGCTCTGGGTGACGGGCAGGAGCGCTACCGCTCCAAGACCGGCCTCCCGCTCGCCACCTACTTCTCCGGCCCCAAGATCAAGTGGATCCTCGACAACGTCGATGGCGCCCGCGCGAAGGCCGAGAACGGCGAGCTCATGTTCGGCAACATGGACACCTGGGTGTTGTGGAACGCCACCGGCGGACCCGACGGCGGGCTCCACTACACCGATCCCACCAACGCCTCGCGGACCATGCTCATGGACCTCGACACGCTGGCCTGGGACGACGCCATCGCCGGCGAGATGGGCGTGCCCCTGTCGATGCTCCCGGAGATCAAGTCCTCCTCCGAGGTGTACGGCAACATCCGCGAGCGCGGCGCCTTCGGCGGCCTCCCGGTCGCCGGCATCCTGGGCGACCAGCAGGCGGCGACCTTTGGGCAGGCCTGTCTGTCCCCCGGCGAGGCGAAGAACACCTACGGCACCGGCAACTTCGTGCTGCTCAACACCGGTACCGAGCAGGTGATGAGCCAGAACGGCCTGCTCACCACCGTGTGCTACAAGATCGGGAACAACGACCCGATCTACGCACTCGAAGGCTCGATCGCCATCACGGGCGCGCTCGTGCAGTGGTTGCGCGACAACCTCGGCATGATCCGCTCAGCGTCGGACGTCGAGAAGCTGGCGGCCAGCGTCGAGGACAACGGCGGTGCGTACTTCGTGCCGGCGTTCTCGGGCCTGTTCGCTCCGTACTGGCGCTCCGACGCGCGCGGCGTCATCGCCGGGCTCACCCGGTTCGTCAACAAGGGCCACATCGCCCGCGCGGTCCTGGAGGCCACGGCCTTCCAGTCGCGCGAGGTCATCGACGCCATGAACGCCGACTCGGGCGTGGCGTTGACGTCGTTGAAGGTCGACGGCGGGATGGTAGCCAACGAGCTGCTCATGCAGTTCCAGGCCGACATCCTCGGCGTCCCGGTGATCCGTCCGGTGGTGGCCGAGACCACCGCCCTGGGCGCGGCGTACGCGGCCGGGCTCGCGGTCGGGTTCTGGGAGTCCGAGGACGACATCCGCACCAACTGGGCCCAGGACAAGCAGTGGGACCCCAGCATGGACGACACCACGCGGGACTCGCTCTATCGCAGCTGGAAGAAGGCGGTCACCAAGACCTTCGACTGGGTCGACGGCGACGTCTCCTGACCCGGGCTCATCGGCCGTCGGGAGGTCGTGACCCGCTCGGGCCTCGCTGATCGGCCGCGCGACGTTCGAGGCCGGCACCGTCCAGCCGGACTGGCTGGTGCCGGCCTCGGACCCTGTCCTCCTGCTGCTCCAGCCCCGCGCGCGCCTGCGGTCCGAGCTGAGAGCTGCGTCACAGAAGCCGCGCGCACGGCACCTCCCAGGGTGGGCACGCCATCCGTCCCGGGAGGAACTGTGAGACTTCGATCGATCATCGCAACGGCGTCGGCGCTGCCGGCGCTCGCGCTCGGCGTGCCGGCTGCCGCGAGCGCAGCCGCCGCACCGTCAGTCACGGCACCGGTCGCGTCCGCGCCGGTGTCCTCGGCACCGGCGTCCACTCCGGTCGCCGCCAGCGGGGGCAGCTGTACCGCCGGCGGACCTACGGTGTGGAGCCCGCTCGGCAAGGAGCACGCCACGGTGTACTGCCCGACCTGGCGGGGCACCAACGTGTACGGCTACCACGTCACGGGTGAGGCGTCCCAGGTCACCGGGTACCTCTACAGCGCCACCAACTGGTTCGCCTGCCAGCAGCAGGGGGCCGAGAACCCCGGCTTCGGCATGGGCTACAAGAACACCTACTGGCTGCTCACCCAGGGCGACGTCGCCACGGGCGAGAACAGCGAGTACATCCACGCGTGGGGCTGGATCCCGGCCACCGCCGTGTCCTACGGCGGCGATTACGAGCCGATCCCCGGCGTGCCGTTCTGCTCCTGAGTCCGGCAGCGTCGGCACGATGACGAGCCGAGGGGCGG
>DATCVR010000222.1:0-2741 GCA_036566745.1 Jiangellaceae bacterium
CCCCATGGCTCAGCACGCATCGAGGCTGTTCGTGAAGCGTCCCGGCAAGCACGCCGTACGCACCCTGGTGACGGCTCTGGCCGTCGCCGCCGTCATGCCCGCCGCTCTGGCCACGCCGGCCGAGGCCGCCGACCAGAGCACCGCCGTCGTCTCCCGCGGCGTCGAGATCCCGGAGTTCTACAACCCGCCGGCCGAGCTTCCCGCGGCGGACGGTGAGCTCGTACGCACCGAGCCACTCCCCCTCGGCGTCGGACTGTCGATCCCGGGCATCGGCTCGCTGCCCGGCACCGCGACCCGCGTCATGTACAAGACGACCGACAACAACGGCGCCCCGGCCGCGGTGACCGGCGCCTACATCGAGCCGTTCGCGGCCTGGACCGGCACCGGCGACCGGCCGCTCGTGGTCGTCGCGCCCGGCACCATGGGCCAGGGCGACCAGTGCTCGGCCTCGCTCGGGCTGGAGCGTCCGATCCTCTTCAACGGCAAGACCGTCTCGGTGGGCTACGAGGACATCGGGATCTACCGTCTCCTGGCGCGCGGTGTGGCGGTGATGGTCACCGACTACGTCGGCCTGGGCGCCACCGACCGGCTCCACACCTATGTCGACCGCATCGACGGCGGTCACGCCGTCCTCGACGCCGCACGAGCAGCGCGCGCGGTCCCCGACGCAACGGTGACCGCAGGGTCGCGGGTCGCGCTCTACGGCTACAGCCAGGGCGGCGGCGCGACCGGGTCGGCCTCCGAGCTCGCCTCGACGTACGCCCCCGAGATCAACCTCGTCGGCGCCTACGTCGGCGCTCCGCCTGCCGACCTGCGGGCGACCGCGATCGGCATCGACGGTTCAGCGCTGGTGGCGGCGCTGGCCTGGACCATCAACGGTCTCGCCCAGTCCAACCCGGAGCTGCGGCCGATCCTGGACGAGAACCTCAACGCGGCCGGCCACGCGGCGCTGGAGGACCTCTCGACGGCGTGCGTCGCGGACGGCATCTTCGGCTACCCGTTCCAGCGGAGCACCAGCTGGACCACGACCGGCGAGAGCCTCGACGACATCATCGAGCGTGAGCCGGCGGTGCGCGCGATGATCTCCGAGCAGAAGCTCGGGCACCTCGCCCCGCGGATCCCGGTACGCCTGGCCACCGGCACCCAGGACGACATCGTCCCGCACGAGCAGTCCCGCCAGCTCGCCGTCGACTGGTGCGGTCAGGGCGTGAAGGTGACCTACCAGGCGGTCGTCCTGCCCAACCTCGGCGACGGGCTGGTCACCAACCACGTCACCCCGCTGCTCGTCGACCAGACCGCCGCGATCAACTGGATCACCGACCGGGTCAAGGGTGTCGCCGCCGGATCCAACTGCGCGTCGATGCCCGTTCAGCCCTGAGCTGTTCGTAGCCGCACGGACAGGCAGGTGACACAGCCTTCGAGCTTCTCGAACTCGGAGATGTCGACCGGCACGACCGTGTAGCCACGCTCCTCGAACATCGCTTTGCTCAGCGGCGCCGAGGCAGCCATCAGCAGCGTGTGGTCGTCGAGGACGACCACGTGGGAGCCCGATTCCTCCGGGACCGGCAGGAACCGGGCTCCCCACACGCTCGGGTCGTCGACCAGCGGCTCGTGGCCGATGACGGTGCCGTCGGGCAGCGCGGTGACAGCGGACTTGAGATGGAGAACCTTCGTGAGCGGGACGGCGACGACCTCGGCACCCAGCGGCCCGAGCAGTGCCCGGAGCTGGGCGATCCCCTCGGCGTTCGTACGCCCGCCCTCCCCCACCCACACGGTGTCGCCGTGCTTGAGCACGTCGCCACCGTCCAGCGTTCCGGGCGCCTCGATGTGGGCGACCCGGTAGCCCCGCGCGCGGACGGCGTCCTCGGCTGCGTCGATCTCCGGGCGCCGTTCCAGCGCACCCGGCCGGCTGATCACCGCAAGGTCCCCGAAGACGACCATCGTGTCCTCGATGAAGACCGAATCCGGGCAGTCGTCGGCGGGGTCGACCTCATGGGTGGTCCAGCCGGCGGAGCGCATCGCCGCGACGTACGCCTCCCACTGCTCCTGGGCGAGGCCCACGTCGACAGGGCTCCGCTCGATGTGGGTGACGAGCCCCTCGGCGAGGCGGGGTGACGGGCGGCGTACGAGAGCGTGCATGGGTGAAGTATCCCTAGCCGATCCAGAACCGGAGCTCGTTGCCGAGCTGTTCGTCGATCACCCCGCCGTTCTTCTCGATCACCCGCCGGGACGCGTCGTTGTCCGGGGCGCACGTGAGCAGGGCGCGAGAGACGCCGTGCTCACGTGCTTTCTCCAGGCCGTGCTCGAGCATCCGGGTCGCGTGGCCCTGGCGCCGCCACGGGGCGACGACGTGGTAGCCGATGTGACCGCCGTCGACGGCGAGCTCGGGTGTCAGCGTGTGGCGCACGACGAGGGTGCCGAGATAGTGCTCCCCGGAGACGTACCAATAGACCGTTGACATCACGTCCCAGCGCTCCGTGTCGTGGTCCCTGGCAGCGACGAACGCGTCGAAGTCCTCGCTGGCCGGCCCGAGCCAGTCGGTGTCGGTGCCGCGCAGGAGACAGTCGGCCTGTTCGCCCGTGAGATAGGAGGTGCGTACGGCCGTCGTCGGACGGACCAGGCGGGGTGGTTCGCTCAGCGTGATCATCGCCGGCGATGCAACCACACGGCATGCTCCGAACGCACCGGGTTTTGACTGTGGCGGCGGCTAGATTGAGCACCATGAGCGAGGACGAGGACCG
>DATCVR010000223.1:0-35615 GCA_036566745.1 Jiangellaceae bacterium
CCGCGACCACGATGATGCGTCGAATGCACCAGGCGGGTGCGGTCATTCGCCTGCGCCGGATCAGTCACGATCCGTACGCGCCCGGCGCAGCCTGTCGCTGACGACCGCCCCCGCCGCTTCGCGGCCCCGGTCAGCCCAGCCGCCTGCCTTCGGCACGGCGCGCGCGTCCACGTCAGGTCTGTCTCGTGATCACCATTCGTCAGCTCCGTAAGACCTTCGCGTCCCCCGCCGGTGACGTCGTCGCCCTCGACGGCGTCGACCTCGACGTCCCCACCGGCGCGGTCGTCGGTGTCCTCGGACGCAGCGGTGCGGGCAAGAGCACGCTCCTGCGCTGCGTCTCCCTGCTCGAACGGCCCACCTCCGGCTCGGTCGAGATCGACGGCACCGACCTCACCTCTCTTTCCGGCACCGACCTCCTGGCCGCCCGCCGCCGGATCGGCACCGTCTTCCAGCGCTTCAACCTGCTCGACTCGCGGACGGCCGCCGGCAACGTCGGGCTTCCGCTCGAGCTCGCGGGCGTGGCCAGGCGCGAGCGGCAGGCCCGGGTGGCGCGGTTGCTGGAGCTGGTCGGATTGGCCGACAAGGCCGACGTGCACCCCGCCCAGCTCTCCGGCGGCCAGCAGCAGCGGGTCGGCATCGCCCGGGCCCTTGCCGCCGATCCGGCCCTGCTGCTCTGCGACGAGGCGACCTCCGCACTCGACCCGGAGACCACCCGCTCGGTCCTCGGGCTGCTGCGCAGGGTCAACGACGAGCTCGGCCTCACGATCCTGCTGATCACTCACGAGATGGACGTCGTGACCACGGTCTGCGACTCCGCGGCGATCCTCGAGGATGGGCGGGTCGGGGCCGGTGGCCCGGTCCCCGAGTTGGCCGCCACCCCCGGAAACCTGCTCTCCGACGGCCTGTTTCCGCAGGTCGGAGAGGTGGACGGCGACGTCCTCGACGCCGTGCGCCACAGCGGGCAGCGGCTCGTGGACGTGACGTTCCTCGGCGCCGCGGCCGATCGTCCGCTCCTGGCCGAGGTCATCCGCACCATCGACGGCGACGTGTCGATTCTGGCCGGCGGCGTCGAGACAGTACGCGGACGACGAGTGGGCCGGCTCCGGGTGGGCATCGGCGGCGGGACGGCGAACGTCGCCACGGCCGTCGCGTTGCTGCGTGCCGGCGGCGCCGTCGCCGACGTGGTCGGGGGAGAGGCGAGCCACGAATGAGCGACTGGGAACGCTGGGCCCCGGAGCTCTGGGAGGCCACGCTGCAGACGCTCGGCATGGTCGGTGCGGCCGCCCTGGTCACGGTCGTCCTCGGGCTGCCGCTCGGAGTCCTGCTGGCGAGCGCCGCTCCCGGCGGGCTGGCCCCGTCGCCGGCGCTCTCGCGGGTGCTGGGCGCCGTGGTCGACGTCGGCCGCTCGGTGCCGTTCATCATCCTGATGGTCGCGATCGTGCCGTTCACCCGGCTGGTCGTGGGGACGACGATCGGCAGTGCTGCGGCGGCCGTGCCGCTCACGGTGGCCGCGATCCCGTTCTTCGCCCGGCTCGTCGAGTCGTCGTTGCGCGGCGTCGACCCGGGCGTGGTCGACGCCGGACTGTCGATGGGCGCCTCGCGCCGCCAGCTCGTGGCGAAGGTGCTCGTCCCCGAGGCCCTGCCGGGCATCGTCTCCGGGATCACGATCACCGTTGTCGCCCTCGTCGGCTACTCGGCCATGGCCGGCGCCGTGGGCGGGGGCGGGCTCGGCGACGTCGCCGTCAAGTACGGCTACCAGCGCTTCGAGCCGAGCGTGACGCTCGTGTGCGTGGTGGTCCTCGTGTTGCTCGTCAAGGCCGTGCAGGTGCTGGGCGACAGCTGGGCCCGCCGCCTGGCCCATCGATGAACCCCTCACCCGACCACCTCAGCAGCGTCTCGACGACCTCGGGACGCGGATCATCACCCTTCGAGAAGGAGACACCATGAGAAGGACCCTGACCCTCGCCGGTGCCGTGGCTGCAGTGACCCTGCTGGCCGCGTGCGGCGGTGACGCCGACGACGCGTCCGCGGAGGCCCAGACCATTCGGGTCGGCGCCAGCCCGGTCCCGCACGCCGAGATCCTGGAGTTCGTCCAGGACGAGCTCGCGGCCGACGCCGGCATCGACCTCGAGATCGTCGAGTTCACCGACTACGTGCAGCCGAACGTCGCGTTGGACGAGGGCGAGATCGACGCGAACTTCTTCCAGCACGTGCCGTACCTCGACGAGCAGGAGGCCGACCGCGGCTACGACTTCGAGGTGGTCACGCCGGTCCACCTCGAGCCGCTGGCGATCTACCCCCAGCAGAGCGACTCGCTCGACGATCTCCCGGAGGGCGCCCAGGTGATCATTCCGAACGACCCGAGCAACAGCGGCCGGGCGCTCAACCTGCTCGCCGGCGAGGGCCTGATCGAGCTGGCCGAGGGCGCGGGGATCTCAGCGACCCAGCAGGACGTCACCGACGCCATGGGTCTGGTGATCGACGAGCTCGACGCCGCGTCGCTGCCGCGCAGCCTGCCCGACGCCGATCTCGGGGTGATCAACACCAACTTCGCGCTGGAGGCCGGACTGAATCCTGCCGAGGACGCCCTGGCCGTCGAGTCCGCCGAGGACAACCCGTACGCCAACGTGCTGGTCGTCCGGGCCGGCGACGAGGACGCCGAGAACGTGCGGACCCTGGCCGAGCTGCTCACCTCGGACGAGGTCGCGCGGTTCATCGAGGACACCTACGACGGCGCCGTCGTGCCGGCAAACTGAGGACGGGGAATGATCGACGGCGTCCGGCTTATCGTGCCTGGTCACAGGCGATGGCCGGCGCTGTCGATCGCGGTCTTCGACGGGCCGGTGCGCCGAGGTGCTTGACGAGACCGTGGTGTCGGGGAGATGCTGCTGGTACGCCAAAGGGGGAGAGGGCGAGGGAGTGTCTCGGACGGGTTGGGCCGCCGCTCGACAGCAGTGAGCCTCATAGGCTAAACTGCCATTTTGCGCTGTCCGCCACCCCTCCTGCCCGTGAGGGGCGTGGTCTGCGCAAACCACGCGATCCAACTCCATCCGTGTGCCCTCGGAAGGACCCCTCTTGGCCGTCACGCGCACCGACTCCCAAACCACCAACGGCTCGCGCCGCATCTCCTTTGCCAAGATCCGAGAGCCCCTCGAGGTACCCAACCTCCTTGCGCTCCAGATCGACAGCTTCGACTGGCTTCTCGGCAACTCGCGCTGGCAGGCGCGAGTTTCCGCTGCTGAGGCCGAAGGCCGCAACGACGTCAACACGACGTCCGGCCTCCAGGAGATCCTCGACGAGATCAGCCCGATCGAGGACTTCTCGGGGACGATGTCCCTGTCGTTCTCCAACCCTCGTTTCGAGGACCCGAAGAACAGCATCGACGAGTGCAAGATGCGTGACTTCACGTACTCCGCACCGCTGTTCGTCACCGCCGAGTTCATCAACAACGAAACCGGCGAGATCAAGTCCCAGACGGTGTTCATGGGCGACTTCCCGCTCATGACCAACAAGGGGACCTTCGTCATCAACGGCACCGAGCGTGTCGTCGTCTCGCAGCTGGTCCGCTCCCCGGGCGTCTACTTCGAGCGTTCGCTCGACAAGGCCTCCGACAAGGACATCTACACCTCCAAGGTCATCCCGTCGCGAGGTGCCTGGCTCGAGTTCGAGATCGACAAGCGCGACATGGTCGGTGTCCGCCTCGACCGCAAGCGCAAGCAGAACGTCACCGTCCTGCTCAAGGCGCTCGGCTGGACCAACGAGCAGATCCTCGAGGAGTTCGGCGACTACGAGTCGATGCGCGCCACGCTCGAGAAGGACCACACCACCACGCAGGACGAGGCGCTGCTCGACATCTACCGCAAGATGCGCCCGGGCGAACCCCCCACGCGGGAGGCCGCCCAGCAGCTCCTCGAGAACGCCTACTTCAACCCGAAGCGGTACGACCTCGCCAAGGTGGGTCGTTACAAGGTCGACAAGAAGCTCGGCCTCGATCTCGACCTCGAGCAGAGCACCCTCACGCTCGACGACATCGTGGCCACGCTGCGCTACCTCGTCCGACTCCACGCCGGCGAGACCGAGCTGACCACCGGCGACCGCACCGTCCGGGTCGAGGTCGACGACATCGATCACTTCGGCAACCGGCGCCTTCGCACGGTGGGCGAGCTGATCCAGAACCAGGTCCGCACCGGTCTGTCGCGCATGGAGCGGGTCGTCCGCGAGCGGATGACCACCCAGGACGTCGAGGCCATCACGCCTCAGACGCTGATCAACATCCGTCCGGTCGTGGCCGCGATCAAGGAGTTCTTCGGAACCTCCCAGCTCTCGCAGTTCATGGACCAGACCAACCCGCTGGCCGGCCTGACCCACAAGCGCCGCCTGTCGGCGCTGGGCCCGGGTGGCCTCTCGCGTGAGCGGGCGGGCATGGAGGTCCGCGACGTCCACCCGTCGCACTACGGCCGGATGTGCCCGATCGAGACGCCCGAGGGCCCGAACATCGGCCTGATCGGCTCGCTGGCCACCTACGGTCGCATCAACGCCTTCGGGTTCGTCGAGACGCCGTACCGCAAGGTCGTCAAGGGCAAGGTCACCGACGACATCCACTACCTGAGCGCCGACGAGGAAGACCTCAACGTCATCGCCCAGGCCAACGCCGCCCTGTCCAAGGACGGCCACTTCGCCGAGGACCGCGTGCTGGTCCGCAAGCGTGGCGGCGAGTTCGAGGCCGTGCCGGGCGACGAGGTCGACTACATGGACGTCTCGCCGCGCCAGATGGTGTCGGTGGCCACGGCCATGATCCCGTTCCTCGAACACGACGACGCCAACCGCGCGCTCATGGGTTCCAACATGCAGCGCCAGGCCGTGCCGTTGCTCCGCGCCGAGTCGCCGCTGGTCGGCACCGGCATGGAGTTCCACGCGGCCGTCGACGCCGGCGACGTCGTCGTGGCCGAGAAGGCCGGTGCGGTCACCGAGGTGTCCGCCGACTACGTCACGGTCATGGCCGACGACGGCACCTACCAGACCTACCAGCTGGCCAAGTTCCGCCGGTCCAACGCCGGTTCGTGCATCAACCAGCGCCCGATCGTCGACGAAGGCGCGCGGGTCGAGGTCGGCCAGGTCATCGCCGACGGCCCGTCCACCGACAGCGGTGAGATGGCGCTGGGCAAGAACCTGCTGGTCGCGTTCATGTCGTGGGAGGGTCACAACTACGAAGACGCGATCATCCTGTCCCAGCGGCTGATCCAGGACGACGTCCTCACCTCGATCAAGATCGAGGAGCACGAGGTCGACGCCCGCGACACCAAGCTGGGCCCGGAGGAGATCACCCGCGACATCCCGAACGTCTCCGAAGAGGTCCTCGCCGACCTCGACGAGCGCGGCATCATCCGCATCGGGGCCGAGGTCACCAACGGCGACATCCTGGTCGGCAAGGTCACGCCCAAGGGCGAGACCGAGCTCACCCCTGAGGAGCGCCTGCTCCGCGCGATCTTCGGTGAGAAGGCGCGCGAGGTGCGCGACACCTCGCTCAAGGTGCCCCACGGTGAGTCCGGCAAGGTCATCGGCGTGCGCGTCTTCGACCGCGAGGAAGGCGACGAGCTCGCGCCCGGCGTCAACCAGCTCGTGCGGGTCTACATCGCCCAGATGCGCAAGATCCAGGACGGCGACAAGCTCGCCGGCCGCCACGGCAACAAGGGCGTCATCTCCAAGATCCTCCCGGTCGAGGACATGCCGTTCCTCGAGGACGGCACTCCGGTCGACATCGTGCTCAACCCGCTCGGTGTCCCCAGCCGGATGAACCTCGGCCAGATCATGGAGACCCACCTCGGGTGGGTCGCCAAGACCGGCTGGGAGGTCGACGGCGACGACGCCGAGTGGAAGACGCGGCTGCGGAGCATCGGCGCTGCCGAGGCCCCGGCCGACACCAACGTCTCCACGCCGGTGTTCGACGGTGCGCTCGAAGACGAGATCACCGGTCTGCTCGGTTCCACGCTGCCCAACCGCGATGGTGTGCGGATGGTCGGCGGCGACGGCAAGGCACGGTTGTTCGACGGCCGCTCGGGTGAGCCTTTCCCGCACCCGGTCGCGGTCGGCTACCTCTACGTGCTCAAGCTCAACCACCTCGTCGACGACAAGATCCACGCCCGCTCGACGGGTCCGTACTCCATGATCACTCAGCAGCCGCTGGGTGGTAAGGCCCAGTTCGGTGGCCAGCGCTTCGGCGAGATGGAGGTCTGGGCACTGCAGGCCTACGGCGCCGCATACGCGCTGCAGGAGCTGCTGACGATCAAGTCCGACGACGTCGTGGGTCGCGTCAAGGTGTACGAGGCGATCGTCAAGGGCGAGAACATTCCCGAGCCGGGTATCCCCGAGTCGTTCAAGGTTCTCATCAAGGAGATGCAGTCGCTGTGCCTGAACGTCGAGGTGCTCTCCAGCGACGGCTCCCAGATCGAGATGCGTGAAACCGACGAGGACGTCTTCCGCGCCGCGGAAGAACTCGGCATTGACCTGTCCCGGCGCGAGCCGAGCAGCGTCGAGGAGGTCTGACGACAGGCGGGAGGCCTGGCGCCCCTGACCAGGCCTCCCGCCTCCGTCGGCCCACCAAACCGTCATATCTGACGACATTTGATCGAGAGAAGGACACACGTGCTCGACGTCAACTTCTTCGACGAGCTGCGCATCGGCCTTGCCACCGCTGAAGACATCCGCGAATGGTCGCACGGCGAGGTCAAGAAGCCTGAGACCATCAACTACCGCACCCTCAAGCCGGAGAAGGACGGGCTCTTCTGCGAGAAGATCTTCGGTCCTACCCGCGACTGGGAGTGCTACTGCGGGAAGTACAAGCGCGTCCGCTTCAAGGGCATCATCTGCGAGCGCTGCGGCGTCGAGGTCACTCGCGCCAAGGTGCGTCGTGAGCGGATGGGCCACATCGAGCTGGCTGCGCCGGTCACCCACATCTGGTACTTCAAGGGCGTTCCGTCCCGGCTGGGGTACCTGCTCGACCTCGCGCCGAAGGACCTCGAGAAGGTCATCTACTTCGCCGCGTACATGATCACCTGGGTCGACGAGGACGCGCGGCACCGCGACCTGTCCTCGCTCGAGGGGCAGATCGACGTCGAGCGCAAGCAGATCGAACAGCGTCGCGACTCCGATGTCGAGGCCCGGGCCAAGAAGCTCGAGTCCGACCTCGCCGAGCTCGAGGCCGAGGGCGCCAAGGGCGACGTCCGGCGCAAGGTCAAGGAGTCGGCCGAGCGCGAGATGAGCCAGCTCCGCAAGCGCTCCGACGCCGAGATCGACCGCCTCAACGCCGTCTGGGACCGCTTCCGCAACCTCAAGGTCCAGGACCTCGAGGGCGACGAGCTGCTCTACCGCGAGATGCGCGACCGCTTCGGTCAGTACTTCCGCGGTGGCATGGGCGCCCAGGCGATCAAGGAGCGCATCGACGGCTTCGACCTCGAGGCCGAGGCCGAGCGGCTGCGCGAGATCATCCGCAGCGGCAAGGGACAGAAGAAGACCCGCGCGCTCAAGCGCCTCAAGGTCGTGTCCCCGTTCCTGACCACGCGCAACGACCCGCGCGGCATGGTGCTCGACGCCGTGCCGGTCATCCCGCCGGACCTCCGGCCGATGGTTCAGCTCGACGGTGGCCGCTTCGCCACCAGCGACCTGAACGACCTCTACCGCCGGGTCATCAACCGGAACAACCGCCTCAAGCGGCTGCTCGACCTCGGCGCCCCCGAGATCATCGTCAACAACGAGAAGCGGATGCTCCAGGAGTCCGTCGACGCGTTGTTCGACAACGGCCGCCGTGGCCGTCCGGTCACCGGTCCGGGCAACCGCCCGCTGAAGTCGATCTCCGACATGCTCAAGGGCAAGCAGGGTCGCTTCCGGCAGAACCTCCTGGGCAAGCGCGTCGACTACTCCGGCCGTTCGGTCATCGTTGTCGGCCCGCAGCTCAAGCTGCACCAGTGCGGCCTGCCCAAGGGCATGGCGATCGAGCTGTTCAAGCCGTTCGTCATGAAGCGTCTGGTCGACCTCTCGCACGCGCAGAACATCAAGAGCGCCAAGCGGATGGTCGAACGGGCTCGCCCGGTCGTGTGGGACGTCCTCGAAGAGGTCATCGCCGAGCACCCGGTGCTGCTCAACCGCGCACCCACGCTGCACCGCCTCGGCATCCAGGCCTTCGAGCCGCAGCTGATCGAGGGCAAGGCCATCCAGATCCACCCGCTCGTCTGCACGGCGTTCAACGCCGACTTCGACGGCGACCAGATGGCCGTCCACCTCCCGCTGTCGGCAGAGGCGCAGGCCGAGGCGCGCATCCTCATGCTGTCGAGCAACAACATCCTGAAGCCGGCCGACGGTCGTCCCGTCACCATGCCGACCCAGGACATGGTGCTGGGCATCTACTTCCTCACCACCGACCGCTCGGACCAGACCGGCGAGGGCCGCGCGTTCTCCTCGGTCGCCGAGGCGATCCGCGCCTTCGACAACGGTGAGCTGTCGTTGCAGGCCCAGATCACCATCCGGCTCGAGGGCATCGTCCCGCCGGCCGGCTGGGAGGCCCCAGAGGGTTGGGAGCCCGGTTCGCCGGTCACCTTCACCACCACGCTGGGGCGGGCGCTGTTCAACGAGGCACTGCCGGCCGACTACGCGTTCGTCAACGCCGAGGTCGACAAGAAGGTGCTGGGCAGCATCGTCAACGACCTCGCCGAGCGATACCAGAAGATCCAGGTGGCCACCACGCTGGACGCCCTGAAGGAGGCCGGCTTCTACTGGTCGACCCGTTCGGGTGTCACGGTGTCGGTCGACGACGTCGTCTCGCCGGCGTCGAAGAAGACCATCCTGGCCGAGTACGAGGCCAAGGCCGAGAAGGTCGAGCGCAACTTCGAGCGCGGCGTCATCTCCGACGGAGAGCGTCGCGAAGAGCTCATCGACATCTGGACCGATGCGACCAACAAGGTCGACGAGGCCATGCGGGCGTCCTTCGACCGCGAGAACACCATCCACATGATGGTTCACTCCGGTGCTCGCGGTAACTGGATGCAGATCCGTCAGCTGGCCGGTATGCGTGGCCTGGTCGCCAACCCCAAGGGTGAGACCATCCCGCGTCCGATCAAGGCCAGCTTCCGCGAGGGCCTGTCGGTGCTGGAGTTCTTCATCTCCACCCACGGCGCTCGTAAGGGTCTGGCCGACACCGCGCTGCGTACGGCCGACTCCGGGTACCTCACCCGGCGTCTGGTCGACGTCTCGCAGGACGTCATCATCCGGGAACTCGACTGCGGCACCGACCGTGGTCTGCTGCTGCCGATCGCGACGCGGAACGTCGAGGGCAACCTCGTCGTCGACGAGAACGTCGAGACCGCGGTCTACGCCCGCTCGCTGGCCGAGGACGTCGACGGCGCCGACGGCAAGGTCGCCGGCCACGCCGGTGGCGACCTCGGCGACGTCGAGATCCGACGCCTAGTGGCGGCCGGTGCCGAGCAGGTCCGGGTGCGTAGCGTCCTGACCTGTGAGAGCAAGACCGGCGTCTGCGCCATGTGCTACGGCCGTTCGCTGGCCACGGGCAAGCTCGTCGACGTCGGTGAGGCGGTCGGCATCATCGCCGCCCAGTCCATCGGTGAGCCGGGTACCCAGCTGACCATGCGGACGTTCCACACCGGCGGTGTCGCGGGTGAGGACATCACCCACGGTCTGCCGCGTGTGGTCGAGCTGTTCGAGGCGCGCGCACCCAAGGGCAAGGCGCCGATCTCCGAGGTCTCCGGGCGGATCCGGATCGACGAGGACGGCAAGGGCGCTCACGCGATCGTCATTCCCGACGACGGCAGCGAGGAGCAGTCCTTCCCGCTCAGCCGGCGGGTCCACGACTGGTCCAACCGGCGCTCCCCGGGCATCGCCCAGTGGCGTGTGCAGGAAGGCGACCACGTCGAGGTCGGCGAGCTCCTGCACGCCGGTACCGCCGACCCGCACGACGTCCTTCGCGTCCTGGGCCAGCGTGCGGTCCAGGTGTTCCTCACCGACCAGGTGCAGGACGTCTACCGGTCGCAGGGTGTGTCGATCCACGACAAGCACATCGAGATCATCGTGCGGCAGATGCTGCGCCGGATCACCGTGCTCGAGAGTGGCGACACCGACCTGCTCCCCGGTGAGCTGGTCGAGCGTTCGCGCTTCGAGGACGAGAACCGCCGGGTCATGGCCGAGAGCGGTCAGCCGGCCTCGGGTCGCCCGCAGCTGATGGGCATCACCAAGGCGTCGCTGGCCACCGACTCGTGGCTGTCGGCGGCGTCGTTCCAGGAGACCACGCGGGTGCTCACGGAGGCGGCCATCAACGCCAAGTCCGACCCGCTGATCGGCCTCAAGGAGAACGTCATCCTCGGCAAGCTCATCCCGGCGGGTACGGGCCTGGCCCGCTACCGCAACCTCCGGGTCGAGCCCACCGAGGAGGCCAAGGCGGCCATGTACTCCATGGTCGACTACGGCGCCGACTACTCCGACTACGAGTTCGGTCAGGGCTCCGGTGAGGCCGTGCGCCTCGAGGACTACGACTTCGGCTCGTACAGCTGACGCGCTGATCGTCGTTCGCCGCGAGGGCCGGCTCCCGTTTCGGGGGCCGGCCCTCGCGCGTCGGCCCGGACGTGATCCGATGAGGGGTGTGCCCTCTGACGCCATTGCTCCGCATTGGATCACGTGACAGAGGCGACGTGACGAACGTGATGGTCCGGGGTAGCGTCGGTCCAGGTCGGAGGCGTTTCTCGTCGAGGCGCTGCACGACCCCCTCGCTTTGACCTGTGCCCACCTCAGCGGGTAACCTCAGTCTTCGTGCCTGGACTGCTCCGGGCCACCCGTCGTGCCCGCAGCGCGACAGGGCAGAACCACCGACCAAGCCGGCCGATTTCACGGCGGTGCGGGACGGAACCGGGCCGACACGCCCGACCGCGGGGGTCGTCACCGGCCGGCTCGCATTCCGGACCGTTCCCCTGGCATCGGCGCGATTGGCCCGGACACCACACGTCGAGGCAGTTCGACACACGCACGAGGACAACGGAGACGTAGTGCCCACGATCCAGCAGCTGGTCCGCAAGGGCCGCCAGGACAAGGTCGCGAAGAACAAGACCCCGGCGCTCAAGGGCAGCCCGCAGCGGCGCGGCGTGTGCACGCGCGTCTACACGACCACGCCGAAGAAGCCGAACTCGGCGCTTCGCAAGGTCGCGCGCGTCAAGCTGACCAGCCAGATCGAGGTCACCGCCTACATCCCGGGCGTCGGCCACAACCTGCAGGAGCACTCGATGGTGCTCGTGCGCGGTGGTCGCGTGAAGGACCTGCCCGGCGTCCGATACAAGATCGTTCGCGGCTCGCTCGACACCCAGGGCGTCAAGAACCGCAAGCAGGCTCGCAGCCGGTACGGCGCGAAGAAGGAGAAGAGCTGATGCCGCGCAAGGGCCCCGCCCCGAAGCGTCCGATCGTCGTCGACCCCGTCTACGGCTCGCCGCTGGTCACCCAGCTGGTCAACAAGGTCCTCGTCGACGGCAAGAAGTCCGTCGCCGAGGCCATCGTGCACGGCGCGCTCGAGGGCGCTCGTGAGAAGACCGGCACCGACCCCGTCGTCACGCTCAAGCGTGCTCTCGACAACGTCAAGCCCGCCATCGAGGTCAAGAGCCGCCGTGTCGGTGGCGCCACCTACCAGGTGCCGATCGAGGTCAAGGCCGGCCGAGCCAACACGCTCGCGCTGCGCTGGCTCGTCGGCTACTCGCGGGCCCGTCGTGAGAAGACCATGACCGAGCGCCTGATGAACGAGATCCTCGACGCCTCCAACGGCCTCGGCGCCAGCGTGAAGCGCCGCGAGGACACCCACAAGATGGCCGAGTCCAACAAGGCCTTCGCGCACTACCGCTGGTAATCCGGCCACAGACGATTCAGGGAAGCGACGCACGAATGGCGACCGACCTCCGCACTATCGATCTGGCCAAGGTCCGCAACATCGGGATCATGGCCCACATCGACGCGGGCAAGACCACCACCACCGAGCGGATCCTCTTCTACACCGGTATCAACTACAAGATCGGTGAGGTCCACGACGGCGCGGCCACGATGGACTGGATGGAGCAGGAGCAGGAGCGTGGTATCACCATCACCTCCGCGGCCACCACCTGCGAGTGGGACGGCCACACCATCAACATCATCGACACGCCCGGCCACGTCGACTTCACCGTCGAGGTCGAGCGTTCACTGCGTGTCCTCGACGGCGCAGTGGCGGTCTTCGACGGCGTCGCCGGCGTCGAGCCCCAGTCCGAGACCGTGTGGCACCAGGCGAACAAGTACGGCGTGCCCCGCATCTGCTTCATCAACAAGCTCGACCGCACGGGCGCGGAGTTCCACCGCTGCGTCGACATGATCGTCACGCGGCTCCACGCCACCCCGCTGGTGCTCCAGCTGCCCATCGGTGCCGAGGCGGACTTCCGCGGCCTGGTCGACCTCGTCGACATGAAGGCGCTCATCTGGCCCGAGGAAGCAGCCAAGGGCGAGATGTACGACACCGTCGACATCCCCGACACCCACCTCGAGGCCGCGGCCGAGTGGCGCGACAAGCTGATCGAGACGATCTCCGAGAACGACGACGCG
Source organism: Jiangellaceae bacterium (assembly GCA_036566745.1). GTDB lineage: Bacteria > Actinomycetota > Actinomycetes > Jiangellales > Jiangellaceae > DATCVR01. Next base: position 12,610 of record DATCVR010000223.1, read on the forward strand.
ATGATGGAGTTCTACCTCGAGGGCAAGGAGCCCTCGCGTGACGAGCTCATCGCCGCGATCCGTCGGGCCACCATCGCGGGCAAGATCAACCCGGTGCTGACCGGCTCGGCGTTCAAGAACAAGGGCGTGCAGCCCATGCTCGACGCCGTGACCCGTTACCTCCCGTCGCCGCTCGACGTCGAGGCCATCGAGGGCCACGCGGTCGGCAACGAGGACGAGGTCGTCACCCGCGAGCCCGACGAGGAAGCTCCGCTGTCCTCGCTGGCGTTCAAGATCATGGCAGACCCCCACCTCGGCAAGCTGACGTTCGTCCGCATCTACTCCGGCGTGCTCACCACAGGCTCCCAGGTGCTCAACAGCACCAAGGGCAACAAGGAGCGCATCGGCAAGATCTACCGGATGCACGCGAACAAGCGCGAGGAGATCGACCGCGCGGGTGCCGGCCAGATCGTCGCCGTGATGGGTCTGAAGAACACCACCACGGGCGACACCCTGGCCGACTCTGCGAAGCCGGTCATCCTCGAGTCGATGAGCTTCCCGGCGCCGGTGATCCACGTCGCCATCGAGCCGAAGACCAAGGCCGACCAGGAGAAGCTCGGCACGGCCATCCAGCGGCTGGCCGAGGAGGACCCGACCTTCCAGGTCCGGACCGACGAGGACACCGGCCAGACCATCATCGCCGGCATGGGTGAGCTCCACCTCGAGGTGCTCGTCGACCGGATGAAGCGCGAGTTCCGCGTCGAGGCCAACGTCGGCAAGCCGCAGGTCGCCTACCGCGAGACCATCCGCCGCAAGGTCGAGAAGGTCGACTACACCCACAAGAAGCAGACCGGTGGGTCGGGCCAGTTCGCCAAGGTCATCATCGACATCGAGCCCACTGGTGGCGAAGGCGACGGCGGCTACGAGTTCGTCAACGCGGTCACCGGTGGTCGCATCCCGCGGGAGTACATCCCCTCGGTCGACGCCGGTTGCCAGGAGGCGATGGAGTTCGGTGTCGTCGCGGGTTACCCGCTGGTCGACGTCAAGGTGACGCTGCGTGACGGCGCCTACCACGACGTCGACTCCTCGGAGCTCGCGTTCAAGATCGCCGGTTCGATGGCGTTCAAGGAGGCTGCCCGCCGCGCCGACCCGGTGCTGCTGGAGCCGATCTTCGCCGTCGAGGTGAGCACGCCCGAGGACTACATGGGCGATGTCATCGGCGACCTCAACTCTCGCCGTGGCCAGATCCAGGCCATGGAGGAGCGAGTCGGCCAGCGCATCGTCAAGGCGCTGGTCCCGCTGTCGGAGATGTTCGGCTACGTCGGTGACCTCCGCAGCAAGACCCAGGGACGGGCGAGTTACTCGATGCAGTTCGACTCCTACGACGAGGTTCCCCGGAACGTCGCCGAGGAGATCATCAAGAAGGTCCGGGGCGAGTAGTCGCCCCGGGGCCTTCGCCCGGCCCCAAGAAGTACCCGACCAGAAAACAGCCGAGCACACCGAATATTCGGAACGACGGCACAACAGCGAGTCCTAACAGGAGGACCCACAGTGGCTAAGGCGAAGTTCGAGCGGACCAAGCCGCACGTCAACATCGGCACCATCGGTCACGTCGACCATGGCAAGACCACGTTGACGGCTGCCATCACGAAGGTTCTGCACGACAAGTACCCGGACCTGAACGAGACCTTCGCTTTCGACGACATCGACAAGGCGCCGGAAGAGAAGCAGCGCGGTATCACCATCAACATCGCGCACGTCGAGTACCAGACCGAGAAGCGTCACTACGCGCACGTCGACGCTCCCGGTCACGCCGACTACATCAAGAACATGATCACCGGTGCGGCCCAGATGGACGGCGCGATTCTCGTCGTGGCGGCCACCGACGGCCCGATGCCGCAGACCAAGGAGCACGTGCTCCTGGCCCGTCAGGTCGGCGTGCCCTACATCCTGGTCGCGCTGAACAAGGCCGACATGGTCGACGACGAGGAGATCCTCGAGCTCGTCGAGCTCGAGGTCCGCGAGCTGCTCTCGGAGTACGAGTTCCCCGGCGACGACGTCCCGGTGATCCGTACCTCCGGCCTCAAGGCGCTCGAGGGCGACCCCCAGTGGGTCAAGTCGGTCGAGGACCTCATGGAGGCCGTCGACGAGAGCGTGCCGGACCCGGTGCGCGACTCCGAGAAGCCCTTCCTCATGCCGATCGAGGACGTCTTCACGATCACCGGTCGTGGCACGGTCGTCACCGGTCGCGTCGAGCGCGGTGTGCTCAACGTGAACGAGGAGGTCGAGCTGGTCGGTATCCGTCCCGGCCTGGCCCAGAAGTCCACCGTCACCGGCGTCGAGATGTTCCGCAAGCTGCTCGACGAGGCCCGCGCGGGTGAGAACGTCGGCCTGCTGCTGCGTGGTACGAAGAAGGAAGACGTCGAGCGCGGCATGGTCGTCGTCAAGCCCGGCACCACCACGCCGCACACCGACTTCGAGGCGCAGGTCTACATCCTGTCCAAGGACGAGGGTGGCCGGCACACGCCGTTCTTCAACAACTACCGTCCGCAGTTCTACTTCCGGACCACGGACGTCACCGGCGTCGTCACGCTGCCCGAGGGCACCGAGATGGTCATGCCGGGCGACAACACCACCATGTCCGTCGAGCTGATCCAGCCCGTCGCCATGGAGGAGCAGCTCAAGTTCGCGATCCGTGAGGGCGGCCGGACCGTCGGCGCGGGTCACGTCACGAAGATCCTCAAGTAAGTCTCACCACGCCGGGTGGGGCCGGCCACGAGAGTGACCGGCCCCATCTGCGTGTGTGACGACCTGAATTGGCCAGGGGTCAGCCTCCTCTGGCATACTGTTCAGGTTGCTCGGCGGAGGCCGTCGCATGCGAGGGTGTGAAGACATTCTCGCTGGACGCGGAGACCTCCTCGGAACGGCCATGTCGGCCGGTCCGCCCGACATCCCCGCAATCCGATGTGTGTCGTACTGCGCCGTGCTGCGTCGCAGAGCGCGACACGCCCGACCGCGGGGGTCGGAGCGAGTGACCACTGACCAGTATTCGGTTCGCTAGCGGTACGAAGAGAAGGACGACAAGCAGCCATGGCGGGACAGAAGATCCGCATCCGGCTCAAGGCCTACGACCACGAGGTCATCGACACGTCGGCGCGCAAGATCGTCGACACGGTGACGCGTACTGGTGCGCAGGTCGCGGGCCCGGTGCCGCTGCCGACCGAGAAGAACGTGTATTGCGTCATCCGTTCGCCGCACAAGTACAAGGACAGCCGCGAGCACTTCGAGATGCGCACACACAAGCGGCTCATCGACATCATCGACCCCACGCCGAAGACCGTCGACTCGCTCATGCGGCTCGACCTTCCGGCCGGTGTCGACATCGAGATCAAGCTCTGAGGGACGCGCCAGCGATGAGTACACAGACATCCGTGGCCGACAGTGCTGTGAGAAAGGGCCTGCTCGGCGAGAAGCTCGGCATGACCCAGGTGTGGGACGAGAACAGCCAGATCGTCCCGGTCACCGTGGTCAAGGCCGGGCCGTGCGTCGTCACGCAGGTCCGCACGCCTGAGACCGACGGCTACGACGCCGTCCAGATCGCCTTCGGCGCGCCCAACCCGCGCAGGGTCACCAAGCCCGCCCAGGGCCACTTCGACAAGGCCGGCGTCACGCCGCGCCGCCACGTCGTCGAGCTGCGTACAGCCGACGCGTCGGAGTACACCCTGGGCCAGGAGCTGACCGTCGAGGTGTTCGAGGCCGGCCAGGAGGTCGACGTCACGGGCACCACCAAGGGCAAGGGCTTCGCCGGCGTCATGAAGCGGCACGGCTTCCACGGTCTTCGCGCCTCGCACGGTGTGCAGCGCAAGCACCGCTCGCCCGGCTCCATCGGTGGCTGCGCCACCCCGGGCCGGGTCTTCAAGGGCCTGCGCATGGCCGGTCGCATGGGCGGCGAGCGCGTGACCACCCAGAACATCACGGTCCACGCCGTCGACGCCGAGAAGGGGCTGCTGCTCCTGAAGGGCGCCGTCCCGGGACCCAACGGCGGGCTCGTGTTCGTCCGCAACGCCGCGAAGGGGGCTGCCAAGTGAGCACCGTCTCCGTTCTCGACGTCAGCGGGAAGAAGGCCGGCACCGTCGACCTCCCCGCCGAGGTCTTCGACGTCCAGGTCAACGTGCCGCTGATCCACCAGGTCGTGGTGGCCCAGCTCGCGGCTGCCCGTCAGGGCACCCACGCCACCAAGACGCGTGGCGAGGTCCGCGGCGGCGGCGCCAAGCCGTACCGCCAGAAGGGCACCGGCCGGGCTCGCCAGGGCTCTACCCGCTCGCCGCAGTTCGCCGGCGGTGGCGTGGTGCACGGTCCCACCCCGCGTGACTACGCCCAGCGCACGCCCAAGAAGATGAAGGCCGCTGCCCTGCGCGGCGCCCTCTCCGATCGGGCGCGCCACGAGCGGGTCCACGTGGTCGCGAGCTTCGTCGACGGCCAGGAGCCCTCGACCAAGACTGCGCTGGCCACGCTGGCCAAGCTCACCGAGCGGGCCAACGTCCTGGTCGTGTTCGAGCGCGGCGACGACCTCACGGTGAAGAGCCTTCGCAACGCGCCGCAGGTGCACCTGATCCTCGCCGACCAGCTCAACACCTACGACGTGCTCTGCGCCGACGACATCGTCTTCACGCAGGCGGCGCTCGAGGCCTTCCTGGCCGGCGCGCCGAAGGGCAAGGCCGTCAAGGCCGTCGCCACCGAGTCCGAGGCGGCCGCCGAGGCCGTTCCGGCTGCCAAGCCCGCCAAGAAGGCTCCGGCGAAGAAGGCGGCTCCGGTCGCCCTCGCCGCGGTCGAGGCCGAGTTCGGCCCCGACTCCGCCGAGCCGCTCGAGGACGGCAGCGCTCCCGAGGGCTTCGAGATCAAGGGCAACAAGGACTCGATGAAGTACCACCTTCCCGGTGGCCGGTGGTACGACGCCACCGTCGCCGAGGTGTGGTTCCGCACCGAGGACGCGGCCAAGGCGTCCGGCTTCATCAAGGCCGGCACGTCAGCCAAGAAGGCCGATGAGGAGGCCGACCAGTGAGCAAGGCGCACAAGGACCACCGCGACATCCTGCTCGCGCCGGTCGTCTCCGAGAAGAGCTACGGCCTGCTCGACGAGAACAAGTACACCTTCGTCGTCGCCCCCGACGCCAACAAGACCGAGATCAAGATCGCGGTCGAGAAGGTGTTCAACGTCAAGGTCATCGGTGTCAACACACTCAACCGTGAGGGCAAGCGTCGCCGCACCCGCTTCGGCGTGGGAAAGCGACCCGACACCAAGCGGGCGATCGTGAGCATCGCCGAGGGTCAGCGCATTGACATCTTCTCCGGTCCGGTCGGCTGAGCCGCGGATCAGGACACGAGTTATCGAGGTCTCGAATGGGAATCCGTAAGTACAAGCCGACGACACCGGGCCGTCGTGGCTCCAGCGTCGCCGACTTCGTCGAGGTCACCCGGTCGGAGCCGGAGAAGTCGCTGGTGCGACCGCTGCCCAAGAAGGGCGGCCGCAACAACTCCGGCCGGATCACCACCCGTCACCAGGGCGGCGGTCACAAGCGTCAGTACCGTGTGATCGACTTCCGGCGCGCCGACAAGGACGGCGTGCCCGCGAAGGTCGCTCACATCGAGTACGACCCCAACCGCACCTCCCGCATCGCGCTGCTCCACTACGCCGATGGCGAGAAGCGCTACATCCTGGCCCCCAACCGGCTGGCGCAGGGCGCCACGGTCGAGGCCGGGTCCAGCGCCGACATCAAGCCGGGCAACAACCTGCCGCTGCGCAACATCCCGGTCGGTACGGTCATCCACGCGATCGAGCTCCGGCCCGGTGGCGGCGCGAAGATCGCCCGGTCGGCCGGCGCGAAGGTCCAGCTGGTCGCCAAGGAAGGCACGTGGGCCCAGCTCCGCATGCCCTCCGGTGAGATCCGCAACGTCGACGTCCGGTGCCGCGCCACGATCGGCGAGGTCGGCAATGCCGAGCAGTCGAACATCAACTGGGGCAAGGCCGGCCGGATGCGCTGGAAGGGCAAGCGCCCCACCGTCCGCGGTGTCGCCATGAACCCGGTCGACCACCCGCACGGTGGTGGTGAGGGCAAGACCTCCGGTGGTCGCCACCCGGTCAACCCCAAGGGTCGCCCCGAGGGCCGCACCCGCCAGAAGAACAAGCCCAGCGACCGCCAGATCGTCCGCCGCCGCAAGACCGGCAAGAAGCGCTGAGTCGGGAGTCAGAAGAGATGCCGCGCAGCCTGAAGAAGGGCCCCTTCGTCGATGAGCACCTGGCCAAGAAGGTCGAGGCGCAGAACGACAAGGGTACGAAGAACGTCATCAAGACCTGGTCTCGCCGCTCGATGATCGTCCCGGACATGATCGGTCACACGATCGCCGTCCACGACGGTCGCAAGCACGTGCCGGTGTTCGTGACCGAGGCGATGATCGGGCACAAGCTCGGCGAGTTCGCCCCGACGCGGACGTTCAAGGGTCACGAGAAGGACGACCGCCGCGCCCGTCGCCGGTGACGTCCACCACAAGGAACTAAGGGAGTAACGATGGAAGCCAGGGCCCAGGCGCGGTTCGTCCGCGTCACGCCCACCAAGGCGCGCCGTGTGGTGGACCTCATCCGTGGCATGAACGCCGAGGAGGCCGCCGCACTGCTGCGGTTCGCCCCCCAGGCGGCTGCCGAGCCGGTGCGCAAGGTGCTCGAGAGCGCCATGGCCAACGCCGACGACCTCGACGGTACGCCGCGTGAGTCGCTCGTCGTGGCCGAGGCCTACGTCGACGAAGGTCCGACGATGAAGCGGTTCCGGCCGCGTGCCCAGGGGCGCGCGTACCGCATCCGCAAGCGGACCAGCCACATCACCGTGGTCGTCGATCAGAAGCAGCCGGCTGCTGCCGGTTCGTCGAAGGGAGGGACCCGCTAGTGGGTCAGAAGATCAACCCCCACGGGTTCCGGCTCGGCATCTCCACCGACCACAAGAGCCGGTGGTTCGCCGACAGCACCACGGGCGGCCAGCGCTACCGCGACTACGTCGCCGAGGACGTGGCGATCCGCAAGCTCATGACCAAGGGCATGGAGCGAGCCGGCATCTCCAGCGTCGAGATCGAGCGCACCCGCGACCGCGTCCGGGTCGACATCCACACCGCCCGGCCGGGCATCGTCATCGGCCGTCGTGGTGTCGAGGCCGACCGCCTGCGCTCCGAGCTCGAGAAGCTCACGGGCAAGCAGGTCCAGATGAACGTCCTCGAGGTGAAGCAGCCCGAGATCGACGCTCAGCTGGTGGCCCAGGGTGTCGCCGAGCAGCTGTCGGCCCGAGTGGCCTTCCGCCGCGCGATGCGCAAGTCCATCCAGACCACGATGCGGGCCGGCGCCAAGGGCGTGCGGATCCAGTGCTCGGGTCGTCTCGGCGGCGCCGAGATGAGCCGGTCGGAGTTCTACCGCGAGGGTCGGGTCCCGCTGCACACGCTGCGCGCCGACGTCGACTACGGCTTCTACGAGGCCCGCACGACGTTCGGCCGGATCGGCGTGAAGGTGTGGATCTACAAGGGTGACGTCGCCGGTTCGCGCGCCGAGCGTGCGGCCGAGCAGGCGGCTCAGGCCCGAGTCCAGCAGCAGCGACGTCGTCCCGAGCGTCGGCGCCCGGCGCGTGGCGAGCGAGCGGCCGAGGCTCCGGTGCAGGCAGCCGAGACGGCTCCCGCGGCCACGTCCGCTGAGGCGGCGCCGACGGCGAGCAACGAGCAGGAGAGCTGAAGTCATGCTGATCCCCCGCAGGGTCAAGCACCGTAAGCAGCACCACCCCAAGCGGCGTGGCATGGCCAAGGGCGGCACGTCCCTGGCTTTCGGTGAGTTCGGTATCCAGGCGGTCGAAGGCCACTACGTGACCAACCGCCAGATCGAGGCCGCTCGTATCGCCATCACCCGGCACATCCGGCGTGGCGGCAAGGTCTGGATCAACATTTACCCGGACCGCCCGCTGACCAAGAAGCCGGCCGAGACCCGCATGGGTTCCGGCAAGGGTTCGCCGGAGTGGTGGATCGCCAACGTCAAGCCGGGTCGGGTCATGTTCGAGCTCTCGTACCCCAACGAGAAGATCGCTCGTGAGGCCCTGACCCGCGCCATCCACAAGCTCCCGATGAAGGCCCGCATCGTGACGCGCGAAGCAGGTGATCTGTGATGGCCATCGGATCCAAGGATCTCGACTCGACGACGCTGCGGACGCTGTCCGACGCCGACCTGGTCGAAGAGCTCGGCAAGGCCAAGGAGTCGCTGTTCAACCTGCGATTCCAGGCCGCCACCGGGCAGCTGGAGAGCCACGGCCGGCTGAAGGCCGTCCGTCGCGACATCGCGCGGATCTACACGATCATGCGTGAGCGTGAGCTCGGCATCACCACCGTGGTCGATGCGGACGCTGCCGCCGGAGGTGCCGCGTGAGCCCCACGAGCAAGGAAGAGTCTGTGAACGAAACCGCTCAGCGCGGGTTCCGCAAGGTCCGCGAGGGCCTCGTGGTCAGCGACAAGATGGACAAGACCATCGTCGTGGCCGTCGAGGACCGCTTCAAGCACCCGATGTACGGCAAGGTCGTGCGTCGGACGAGCAAGCTCAAGGCCCACGACGAGCAGAACGCGGCCGGTGTCGGCGACCGGGTCCTCCTGATGGAGACCCGTCCGCTGTCGGCGACTAAGCGCTGGCGCGTCGTGGAGATCCTCGAGAAGGCCAAGTGACCTCACCCCGGACCGAGCGCGCGAGCGCGAGGGCCGTACGACCGACAACCGTTCCGCCAGGCTCACTCGTTGAGAACCGGCGCGACAACCAGGAGTCATCGACATGATCCAGCAGGAGTCGCGACTGCGCGTCGCCGACAACACAGGTGCCAAGGAACTCTTGTGCATCCGTGTGCTCGGCGGTTCCGGTCGGCGATACGCCGGCATCGGCGACATCATCGTGGCGACCGTCAAGGACGCCATCCCCGGCGGGGGCGTCAAGAAGGGTGAAGTCGTCAAGGCCGTGGTCGTGCGGACCGTGAAGGAGCGCCGCCGGCCGGATGGCTCCTACATCCGGTTCGACGAGAACGCGGCAGTCATCATCAGGGACGGCGGCGACCCGCGCGGTACGCGCATCTTCGGGCCCGTCGGCCGCGAGCTGCGGGAGAAGCGCTTCATGCGCATCATCTCCCTCGCCCCGGAGGTGCTGTGAGCATGCGGGTCAAGAAGGGCGACACGGTCGTCGTCATCGCGGGCAAGGACAAGGGCGTCGTCGGCAAGATCATTGCCGCGTACCCGCGTCAGGAGAAGGTGCTCGTCGAGGGCGTCAACCGCGTCACGAAGCACACCAAGCCCACCCAGACCGCCCGTGGCAACCAGTCCGGCGGCATCGTGCACCAAGAGGCCCCGATCCACGTCTCGAACGTCCAGCTGGCCGTCGAGGTCGACGTCGAGGGCAAGAAGACGACGGTCGGCACGCGGGTCGGATACCGCGTGGACGAGAACGGCAACAAGGTCCGGTTCGCCAAGCGCACCGGTGAGGACATCTGATGAGCACCGCAACCGAAGCCCGCGCGCTTCCCCGGCTGAAGCAGCGCTACCGCGACGAGATCATCGCCGCGCTGCGCGAGCAGTTCGACACCGCCAACGTCATGCAGGTGCCCACGGTGACCAAGGTCGTCGTCAACATGGGCGTCGGCGAGGCTGCCCGCGACGCGAAGCTGATCGAGGGCGCCATCCGCGACCTCGCGGCGATCACCGGCCAGAAGCCGGCCGTGACCGCCGCGCGCAAGTCCATCGCTCAGTTCAAGCTGCGCGAGGGCATGCCGATCGGTGCCCACGTCACGCTGCGCGGCGACCGCATGTGGGAGTTCCTCGACCGCCTGGTCACCATCGCGCTGCCGCGCATCCGGGACTTCCGCGGGCTCTCCCCGAAGCAGTTCGACGGCCGTGGCAACTACACGTTCGGTCTCAACGAGCAGTCGATGTTCCACGAGATCGACCAGGACCGCATCGACCGGGTCCGCGGTATGGACATCACGGTCGTGACGACCGCGACGAACGACGACGAGGGCCGGGCGCTGCTCAAGCACCTGGGCTTCCCGTTCAAGGAGAACTGACGTGGCCAAGAAGGCGCTTGTCAACAAGTCCCAGCGCAAGCCCAAGTTCGCGGTTCGCGCGTACACGCGTTGCCAGAAGTGCGGTCGCCCGCACTCGGTGTACCGCAAGTTCGGCCTGTGCCGGGTGTGCCTTCGTGACATGGCGCACCGCGGTGAGCTGCCGGGCGTCACGAAATCCAGCTGGTAACGCGGTCGAGCTGACTAGCCAGACCTACTCCGATCGCCGAAGGTCCTCATCCCGGGCTCGCGCCCATGAGGAAACCGCGGCGGGAAAGTGGCCACGACAATGACCATGACCGATCCCATCGCAGACATGCTGACTCGTCTGCGCAACGCGAACTCGGCCTACCACGACTCCGTGGCGATGCCGTACAGCAAGATCAAGGCGCACATCGCCGAGATCCTCAAGCAAGAGGGCTACATCGCGGGCTTCACCGTGAAGGAGCCGGCCGAAGGCGCGGTGGGCAAGACCCTCGAGCTGACGCTGAAGTACGGCCCGTCGCGTGAGCGCTCCATCGCGGGCGTGCGCCGGGTGAGCAAGCCAGGACTGCGCGTCTACGCGAAGTCCACCAACATGCCGAAGGTCCTCGGCGGGCTCGGCGTCGCGATCATCTCGACGTCTCAGGGTCTGCTGACCGGTCGTTCGGCCTCCAAGCAGGGTGTGGGTGGGGAAGTCCTCGCCTACGTCTGGTAACGGGAAAGGAGAGTAAGAACCATGTCGCGTATCGGCAAGCTCCCCATTTCCGTTCCCACGGGCGTGGAGGTCGCAGTCGACGGCCGTGACGTCACGGTCAAGGGTCCCAAGGGTTCGCTGAGCCACACGCTCCCGGAGATCATCGAGCTCGACTGGGCCGACGAGGCCTCCATCGAGATCAAGCGTCCCGACGACGAGCGGGCGAGCAAGGCGCTGCACGGGCTGACCCGCACGCTCGTGGCCAACATGGTCACCGGCGTGACGCAGGGCTACGAGAAGAAGCTCGAGATCGTCGGCGTCGGGTACCGGGTCACGGCCAAGGGCCAGAACCTCGAGTTCGCCCTCGGCTACAGCCACTCGATCCTGTTCGAGCCCCCGGAGGGCATCAGCTTCGCGGTCGAGTCGCCAACGAAGTTCGCCGTCCACGGCATCGACAAGCAGAAGGTCGGCGAGGTCGCCGCGAACATCCGCAAGCTGCGCAAGCCCGAGCCGTACAAGGGCAAGGGCATCCGCTACGCGGGTGAGCACGTCCGGCGCAAGGTCGGAAAGGCTGGGAAGAAGTAGTCATGGGCATCGGGATCAACCGCCACGTCAAGCGCGGCGACAAGGCTTCTGCCCGCAACCGCCGGCACCTCCGGGTCCGCAAGAAGGTCACCGGAACGGTCGAGCGTCCGCGCCTGGTCGTCAGCCGCTCGCTGCGCCACATGGTGGCGCAGGTGGTCGACGACACCACGGGCCGCACGTTGGCTTCGGCCTCGAGTATGGAGTCCGACCTTCGCACGCTCGAGGGTGACAAGACGGCCAAGGCGCGCAAGGTCGGCGAACTCGTCGGCGAGCGGGCCAAGGACGCCGGTGTCGATGCGGTCGTCTTCGACCGCGGCGGCAACCAGTACCACGGCCGGGTGGCCGCGGTGGCCGACGGCGCTCGCGAAGCCGGCCTGAAGCTGTAGACGACGAGTCGAGATAGGAAGAGGGACATCATGGCTGAACCCCAGCGCCGCGGTGGCGGTGCCGGTGGCGAGCGCCGCGACCGCCGTGACCGTCGCGACCGCGACAACCGTCGCGGTGGTGACGGGGCGGAGAAGACCGCCTACATCGAGCGCGTCGTCGCCATCAATCGTGTCGCCAAGGTCCACCAGGGCGGCCGACGCTTCAGCTTCACGGCTCTGGTCGTGGTCGGAGACGGCGACGGCAGCGTCGGCGTCGGCTACGGCAAGGCCAAGGAGGTGCCTGCGGCGATCGCCAAGGGTGTCGAGGAGGCCAAGAAGCAGTTCTTCAAGGTGCCGCGCATCCAGGGCACCATTCCGCACCCGGTCCAGGGTGAGAAGGCCGCCGGCGTGGTGCTGCTGCGCCCGGCCTCGCCCGGTACCGGTGTCATCGCGGGTGGCCCGGTGCGTGCGGTCCTCGAGGCCGCCGGCATCCACGACATCCTGAGCAAGTCGCTCGGTTCGTCGAACGCCATCAATATCGTGCACGCCACGGTCGCGGCCCTGCGTGGCCTCGAGCGTCCCGAGCAGGTCGCGGCCCGCCGTGGCCTCCCGCTCGAGGACGTCGCCCCGGCTGCGCTGCTGCGTGCTCAGGCGGAGGCCGGATCATGAGCCGGCTGAAGGTCCGTCAGGTCAAGAGCGAGATCGGCGGTACGTCCTCGCAGCGCAACTCGTTGCGCTCGCTGGGCCTCAAGCGCATCGGCGACGAGGTCGTCAAGGAGGACCGTCCCGAGATCCGCGGCATGGTCAAGACGGTGGCGCACCTCGTCGCCGTCGAGGAGGTGGACTGACCCATGAGCAACAACACTCCCGGGTCCCCGCTCAAGCCGCACCACCTGCGGCCTGCCCCGGGCGCCAAGACCGCCAAGACCCGTGTGGGTCGTGGCGAGGCGTCCAAGGGCAAGACCGCAGGTCGCGGTACCAAGGGCACCAAGGCTCGGTACCAGGTTCCGGCTCGCTTCGAGGGTGGGCAGATGCCGCTGCACATGCGGCTGCCCAAGCTCAAGGGCTTCAAGAACCCGTTCCGGGTCGAGTACCAGGTCGTCAACCTGGACCGGCTGGCGTCGCTGTTCCCCGACGGCGGTGAGGTCACCGTCGACGAGCTGGTGGCCAAGGGCGCGGTCCGCGACGGCCTGCCGGTCAAGGTGCTCGGCTCCGGCGAACTCTCGGTTGCGCTTCAGGTGAACGTTCACGCGTTCTCCGGTGCGGCCAAGGAGAAGATCGTCGCAGCCGGGGGCACCGCCACCGAGCTGTAGGAATGCACCACGGCCGGTGTTCGTGACGTGGTCCGAAGGCGCGCTACCGTCGTACTGCGGCGGTAGGCGCCTTTCGGTCTTCTCGGCACCAGCCTGTTATCGTCCCGGAGTCAACGCCGTCAGCCGTCGCAGCCGCTGACGGCGTCCGTACGACCGTGCCGGCGCGGTTCCCGCCCAGGCACGCAGGAGGCACGAAGTGCTCAGAGTGTTCGCGCAGGCATTCCGTACGCCTGACCTGCGCCAGAAGTTGCTTTTCACGCTGGGCATCATCGCGATCTTCCGGCTCGGCTCGGTGGTGCCCACGCCGGGTATCGACGTCGCCGCCGTCAAGACATGTGTCGATCTGGCCGGTACGTCCGGGGTCTACGGCATGCTCAACCTGTTCTCCGGTGGAGCGCTGCTGCAGCTGGCGGTGTTCGCGCTGGGGATCATTCCGTACATCACCGCGAGCATCATCTTGCAGCTGCTGACCGTGGTCATCCCGCGGCTCGAGGCGCTGCGCAAGGAAGGCCAGTCCGGCCAGACTCAGATCACCCAGTACACCCGCTACCTCACCGTGGGTCTGGCGGTCCTACAGGCCACGACGGTCATCACGCTGGCGCGCTCGGGCAACTTCTTCCAGGGTTGCCCTGAAGAGGTCATCGCCGACGACTCCATCACCGCCATCGCCGTGATGATCCTGACGATGACGGCCGGCACCGGGCTGGTCATGTGGCTCGGCGAGCTCATCACCGACCGCGGCGTGGGCAACGGCATGTCGCTGCTGATCTTCACCCAGATCGTGGCCAGCGTGCCGGGCATGTTCTGGGGCATCAAGCAGAGCGAGGGCTGGGGCGTCTTCGCCATCGTCATCGCGGTCGCGCTGGTGGTCGTGGCGCTCATCGTGTTCATCGAGCAGTCCCAGCGGCGCATCCCGGTCCAGTACGCCAAGCGGATGGTCGGGCGGAAGATGTACGGCGGCTCATCGACGTACATCCCGCTCAAGATCAACCAGGCCGGCGTCATCCCGGTGATCTTCGCCTCGTCGCTGCTCTACATCCCGCTGCTGGCGGCTCAGTTCAACCCCACGGCGAGTTGGTCGCTGTGGATCCAGGAGCACTTCGTCCGTGGGTCACACCCGATCTACATCGCGCTGTACTTCCTGCTGATCGTCGGCTTCGCCTTCTTCTACGTGTCCATCACCTTCAACCCGAAGGACATCTCGGACAACATGAAGAAGTACGGCGGCTTCATCCCGGGCATCCGGGCCGGCCGCTCGACCGAGGAGTACCTCGGCTACGTGCTCAACCGGATCACTTCCGCAGGCGCCATCTACCTTGCTCTCGTCGCCCTCCTCCCGCTGCTGGCGTTCAACATCCTCAACCCGGGCCAGGGCGGCACGTTCAACAACACCTTCGGCGGCACCAGCATCCTGATCATGGTGGGTGTCGGCCTCCAGACGGTGCAACAGATCGAGAGCCAACTCCAGCAGCGCAACTACGAAGGTTTCTTGCGGTGACACGTCTTCTGATCATGGGCCCGCCGGGTTCGGGCAAAGGCACGCAGGCGGCGCTCGTCGCCAAGCACTTCGACATCCCGGCGATCTCGACGGGCGACATCTTCCGGGCCAACGTGTCCGAGGGGACGCCGCTGGGACTCGAGGCCAAGCGGTACATGGATGCCGGCGACTACGTCCCCGACAGTGTCACCAACAACATGGTGCGCGACCGGTTGTCCCAGCCAGACGCCGCCGAGGGATTCCTGCTCGACGGCTACCCCCGCACGGTCTCCCAGGTCGACTTCCTCGACGAGATCCTGGCCGAGGCCCACGCGTCCCTCGACCGCGTCATCGAGCTGACCGTCGACGTCGAGGAAGTGGTCGGGCGGCTGCTGCGCCGAGCCGAGGCCGAGGGTCGGGTCGACGACTCCGAGGAGGTCATCCGGCACCGCCAGAAGCTCTACGCCGAACAGACCGCCCCACTCACGGATGTCTACGCCAGGCGTGGCCTGCTCGTGAAGGTCGACGGCATGGGCACGGTCGACGACGTCGCCGCCCGGGTGGCCGCCGCGGCGGGGTCCGCGGACGCCTGACGATGCAGGCGCCCACCACGGCGCGGCGCGCGTCCTCCCACTCGCTCGACCCGGAACCCGGACGGTGCGGATGATCGAGATCAAGACGCCCGCCGAGGTCACCAAGATGCGAGCCGCGGGGCTCGTCGTCGCCGAGATCCACGAGATCATGCGCGCGGCTGTCGCAGTCGGCACCACTCCCCGCGACCTCGACGCCATCGCCCGTGAGGAGCTGGCCGCTCGCGGTGCCACCTCGAACTTCCTGGGCTACGGCGGCTTTCCCGCCACCGTGTGCATCTCGGTCAACGACGTCATCGTCCACGGCATCCCGAACGACGTCGCGTTCCGCGACGGCGACATCGTCTCGATCGACTTCGGCGCGGTTCTCGACGGCTGGCACGGCGACGCCGCGGTCACGCTCCCGGTCGGCGAGGTGGCCGACGACGCCGCCCAGCTGATGGCCGCCTGCGAGGACTCCCTGTGGGCCGGCATCGCCGCGATGCAGGCCGGTGCAAGGCTGCGTGACATCGGCTCGGCGGTCGAGGACGTCGTGCGCGCACGCGGCGACTACGGCATCGTCGAGGAGTACGGCGGGCACGGCATCGGCACGGCGATGCACCAGGACCCCCACGTCATGAACTACCGCACGCGTGCCCGCGGGCCACGGCTGGTCCCGGGCCTGTGCCTGGCGGTCGAGCCGATGATCACCATCGGTTCACCCGAGACCGTGACGCTCGACGATGATTGGACCGTCACGACCGTCGACGGATCCTGGGCCGCTCATTTCGAGCACAGCATCGCCGTCACCGAGGACGGCCCGTGGGTGCTGACCGCTCTCGACGGCGGCGCCGAGCGGCTGTCCTCTCTGGGCGTGGCCACCCCGGCCGCCCTGGGCTGACCAGGCCCTCCGGCGGGGTCCCCGGATACCCGAATCGGGGGTTACCCCGATGGCCTGGCAGCCGGTCGCGGTGAATACTGGAACGCATGGCGAACCGGTCGCAGATGCGCGCGAGCGACGATGATCGCGACCGCGTGGCGGAGATCCTGCGCGAGGCGCACGGCGAAGGCCGGCTGGGGCAGGAAGAGCTACTCGAACGGGTCGAGGCCACGTACTCGGCGCGCACGTACCGCGACCTCGACCGCATCATCGAGGACCTGCCGGTGGCCCGCAGGCCCACGGCGGCCGTGGCGCGGCAGTTCCAGGCCGCGCCGCCCGCACGCCGGCTCACCGCCCGCAGGGTCGCCCGCGGGTTCCTCAACGCCAGCTGGTGGGTCTACGCCTCGGTCGTCGCGATGTGCGTGGTGATCTGGCTGCTGACCGCTGCCGACGGCGGAGGCTTCGAGGCCTTCTGGCCGATCTGGGTGGCCGGACCGTGGGGTGTCGTGCTCGGCGTCGGCGAACTTGCCTACCGTTCCAAGCCGTCCCCGCCCCGCAGTTGAGCGCCCGCTGATCGCGATTGGCGTCTGATACGCCTGGTGGCGTACAATCTCGTGCTGGCCTACTGTGGCCTGTCTTGTCGCGCCCAGCGGCTGGTTCTCTCGAGTGTCTTTCGTTGGAACAGGGTGCGCTGCAGGTTGCGTTGTGTTCTCGCATCACGCGGGGCCGCCGGGCCTGCAGCAGACGACGAAGACCGAAGAAGTGCGGAGGCTATGCCGAAGAAGGACGGGGTCATCGAGATCGAGGGCACCGTGGTCGAGGCTCTCCCGAACGCCATGTTCAGGGTCGAGCTGTCCAACGGCCACAAAGTGCTCGCCCACATTTCGGGCAAGATGCGCCAGCACTACATCCGGATCCTCCCCGAGGACCGCGTAGTGGTGGAGCTCAGTCCGTACGACCTGACCCGCGGTCGGATCGTCTACCGCTACAAGTAAGTCCGATGGGAAGTCCGCCACGCCAGGGGTAACGACCTGGTCGGACCGCCCGGACGTGTCCACGAGAGAGATCGCATGAAGGTCAAGCCGAGCGTCAAGCCCATGTGCGACAAGTGCAAGGTGATCCGGCGTCACGGCCGGGTCATGGTGATCTGCGACAACCTGCGCCACAAGCAGCGCCAGGGCTGATCACCCACCTGCTCGCCCCGACCACAACTGAATACTCCACAACGCACCAGCACCCCCGCCGCGGTTCGGGCGGGGACCACCCCCGGGCGGAGGCCGGGGCTCGCTGCATCGAGCAGCCGAGACGCGGTGCGCCAGACACCTCCGCAATGTTCTAGGAGACGAACGCACCACATGGCACGCCTCGTTGGCGTCGACCTCCCGCGCGACAAGCGCCTGGAGGTCGCCCTCACGTACATCTTCGGCATCGGCCGGACCCGCGCGCTCGAGACGCTCAAGCAGACGGGCATCAGCCCCGACGTGCGCGTCAAGGACCTCGGTGACGACGAGCTCGTCAAGCTCCGCGACTGGATCGAGGCCAGCTACCAGATCGAAGGCGACCTGCGCCGTGAGGTCCAGGGCGACATCCGCCGCAAGATCGAGATCGGAAGCTACCAGGGCATCCGGCACCGCCGCGGTCTCCCCGTCCGCGGTCAGCGCACTCACACGAATGCCCGTACCCGCAAGGGTCGGAAGAAGACCGTCGCCGGCAAGAAGAAGGCCGGCAAGTGAGTGCGCGGCGTTCCGTGTCCCTCACCGGGCCCGGTCGCCGCGACATACATCGCTGACCTCGTACTGACTTTCGGACAGGAGAACCGCACACCATGCCACCAGCCAAGGGTCGACAGACCAAGGTGCGCCGCAAAGAGAAGAAGAACGTCGCTCACGGCGTGGCGCACATCAAGAGCACCTTCAACAACACCATCGTCTCGATCACCGACCCTCAGGGCAACGTGATCTCGTGGGCCAGCGCCGGCCAGGTCGGTTTCAAGGGCTCGCGCAAGTCGACGCCGTTCGCCGCGCAGATGGCCGCCGAGGCCGCCGCTCGTCGTGCCCAGGAGCACGGCATGCGCAAGGTCGACGTCTTCGTCAAGGGCCCGGGCTCGGGTCGCGAGACCGCCATCCGTTCGCTGCAGGCCGTGGGGCTCGAGGTCGGTTCGATCTCGGACGTGACCCCGCAGGCGCACAACGGCTGCCGTCCGCCGAAGCGCCGCCGCGTCTGACGCCCACGAGACCTCAGGAGATCTGAACCACCATGGCCCGTTACACCGGTCCCATCACGAAGAAGTCGCGCCGCCTCGGCGTCGACCTGGTCGGCGAGGACAAGGCTTACGAGCGTCGTCCGTACCCGCCCGGCCAGCACGGCCGCGCCCGTCAGAAGGAGAGCGAGTACCGCCTCCAGCTGCACGAGAAGCAGAAGGCGCGCTACACCTACGGCGTCCTCGAGAAGCAGTTCCGCCGCTACTACGACCAGGCGAACAAGAAGCAGGGTCGCACCGGCGACGTCCTGCTGCAGCTGCTCGAGGCTCGTCTCGACAACGTCGTCTACCGCTCCGGCCTGGCTCGCACCCGCCGCCACGCCCGCCAGCTCGTGGTCCACGGCCACTTCCTGGTCAACGGCCGCAAGGTGAACGTCCCGTCCTTCCAGGTGTCCGAGCACGACGTCATCGACGTCAAGGACAAGTCGAAGGAGTCGACGCCGTTCATCATCGCGCGCGAGACCCACGGCGAGCGGCCGGTCCCGGCCTGGCTCGAGGTGCTGCCCAGCGCCATGCGCGTGCTCGTCCACCAGCTTCCCAGCCGGCAGCAGATCGACACGCCGGTCCAGGAGCAGCTCATCGTCGAGTTCTACTCGAAGTAGGCCCTACGGCCGCGCCGGAACCCGCCGGCGCGGCCCGTCCCCTTATCTCGGCGTCAAATAGCGGGCGTCGCGGAGAGGAAACCACGTGCTCATCACCCAGCGTCCCAACCTCAGCGAGGAGTCGCTGACCGACCACCGCTCCCGGTTCTCCATCGAGCCGCTCGAGCCCGGTTTCGGTTACACCCTCGGCAATTCGATGCGTCGCACCCTGCTCAGCTCGATCCCGGGCGCGGCCATCACCTCGATCCGCATCGACGGTGTGCTCCACGAGTTCACCACCATCCCCGGGGTCAAGGAGGACGTCACCGACGTCATCCTCAACCTCAAGGGCCTGGTCGTCTCCTCCGAGCACGACGAGCCGGTCGTGATGTACCTGCGCAAGCAGGGTCCGGGCGCGGTCACCGCGGCCGACATCGCCCCGCCGGCGGGCGTCGAGGTGCACAACCCCGACCTCCACATCGCCACCCTGAACGGCAAGGGAAAGCTCGAGATGGAGCTGACGGTCGAGCGTGGCCGCGGCTATGTCTCCGCCGTCCAGAACAAGCGCGCCGACGCCGAGATCGGCCGGATCCCGGTCGACTCGATCTACTCGCCGGTGCTCAAGGTGACGTACAAGGTCGAGGCCACCCGCGTCGAGGGCCGTACCGACTTCGACAAGCTGGTCGTCGACGTCGAGACCAAGCCGTCGATGAAGCCGCGCGACGCCCTCGCGTCGGCCGGCAGCACCCTCGTCGAGCTCTTCGGGCTGGCCCGCGAGCTCAACGTCGAGGCCGAGGGCATCGAGATCGGGCCGTCGCCGGTCGACGCGCAGCTCGCTGCCGACCTCGCGCTGCCGATCGAGGACCTTCAGCTGACGGTTCGTTCCTACAACTGCCTCAAGCGTGAGGGCATCCACACCGTGGGTGAGCTCGTCTCGCGCAGCGAGGCCGACCTGCTCGACATCCGTAACTTCGGGCAGAAGTCGATCGACGAGGTCAAGGCCAAGCTGGTGACCATGGGGCTGGGCCTGAAGGACAGCGCACCGGGCTTCGACCCGGCCGCGGCCGTCGACAGCTACGGCGACGACGACCAGTCCTTCACCGAAGACGAGCAGTACTGACCCGCGCGGGGGCTCGGTCCCTGCGCAACCCCGACTAGGAGAACGATCACCATGCCCACCCCCACGAAGGGTGCTCGCCTGGGCGGCTCGGCGGCCCACCAGAAGGCGATGCTGGCCAACCTCGCGACCTCGTTGTTCGAACACGGCCGCATCACCACCACCGAGGCCAAGGCCCGTCGGCTGCGTCCGGTGGCCGAGCGGCTGATCACCAAGGCGAAGCGCGGCGACATCCACGCGCGTCGCCAGGTGGCCAGCACGATCCGGGACAAGGGCATCGTCCACGCCCTGTTCACCGAGATCGGCCCGCGCTACGAGAACCGCACCGGCGGGTACACCCGCATCGTCAAGATCGGTCCGCGTAAGGGCGACAACGCCCCCATGGCCGTCATCGAGCTGGTCGAGCCGCTGGCCGAGCAGGTCGTGGCCGAGGCCACCGGTGCCACTCGCCGGGCGGCCAAGGAGGCTGCGGCGCCGGCGGAGTCCACCGAGGTGCAGACCGTCGTCGACACCACGGTGGCCGACGACGCCTCCGCCGAGGGCCCGTATGGTGCCGACTCGGCCGCTCCGCTGGAGAGCGGCGAGGCACCCGAGGGCTTCACCGTCAAGGGCAACGAGGATTCCAAGCTCTATCACGAGCCCGGTTTCCCCGCCTACGACGCCACGGTCGCCGAGGTCTGGTTCCGCACCGCCGAGGCAGCTGAGGCCGCCGGCTTCAGCAAGCCGAAGAACACCTGACGTCTCACCCGCGTCACACGGCATCTCGCATGCAGCCCGCCGAATCCCCGCCCGGGAACGGCGGGCTGCTGCGTGTCCGCCTCGATCTCGCCTACGACGGCGCCGAGTTCTCGGGATGGGCGGCCCAGCCAGGCCGGCGCACCGTCCAGGGCGTGCTCGAAGCGGCCCTCGGAACGGTGTTGCGGGTCCCTCCGCCGAAGCTGACCGTGGCCGGACGCACCGACGCCGGGGTCCACGCGCGCGGGCAGGTCTGTCACCTCGATGTGCAGGACGACGTGTGGCAGGCGGTGCCGGGACGATCGGCCCGGCGCCCCGCCGAGGCGCTGGTTCGCCGCCTGGCCGGGGTGCTGCCCGCCGACGTCCGGGTCCGTGCGGTGGTGCTCGCTCCGGACGGGTTCGATGCGCGGTTCTCCGCCAGCTGGCGCCGATACGCCTACCGTGTGGCCGACACCGAGTTCGGCGTGGATCCGTTGCTGCGTTCGCACGTCTTGTGGCACGACCGCCGGCTCGACCTCGACGCGATGAACGCCGCCGCGGCGGGCTTGCTGGGCGAGCACGACTTCGCGGCCTACTGCCGCCCGCGTGAGGGCGCCACGACGATCCGCGAGCTGCGCACCCTGCACTGGGCCCGAGGGCTGGACGGCATCGCCGTCGGCACCGTCGAGGCCGATGCGTTCTGTCACAACCAGGTGCGGGCCATGGTCGGAGCGCTACTGAGTGTCGGCGACGGCCGGCGAGCGATCGACTGGCCCGCGACGGTGCTGGCGGCGGGGGTGCGCGACTCCGCCGTCACGGTGGTGCCCCCGCACGGCCTGACCCTCGAGACGGTGGGATACCCACCGGACGACGAGCTCCGAGCACAGGCGCGCGCCGCCCGACGCCTACGTACGCTGCCGCGGTCTCCCGAATGATCACGTCCACGTGATCATTCGGCGCACCACAAGGGCTGTAGGCCTGGTGATGGGGATGAGCGCCTGGTGGTGTCCCGCTGCGAGGGTCGGGGAGATCCCTGAGGTGTCCGGCGCCCATTGAGGCGTAGCCTGGGGTGGTGTTCGCCGACATCGTCTCCATCGCCGTTGCAGCCGCCGGAGTAGGCCTCCTCGTCCTGGCGATCCGCCAGGCTCGGGCCAAGGGCGCCGCTGCGGCGCTCCAGATGGCTGCCGGCGGTTTCCTGCTGGTCGGTGCGTCGGCGGTGGGCATCGTCGACTTCCTCGTGGGCGTGGTCCTCTCGCCCCTCGGGTGGCTCGGCATCGGCTCGATCGCCCTGGCCGGGGTGCTGTTCGTGGTCGGCCAGAAGCTCGAGGGCCGTGCGCCCAAGGGCCGTGAGGCGGTCACCGAGGCCGGCTCGGGTGCCGGCGCGCTGACCGAGACGCCGAAGCCCACGTCCAAGCCCAAGGGCAGGGGCAAGCCCGCGGCCAGCACCGACGACGACATGGCCGACATCGAGGCCTTGTTGCGCAAGCACGGCATCGAGTAGCCGCGTCGATCGGCGTCCCTCAGGCGAGCGAAACGGACCGGACCCGGCGGATACAACGACGGTAGATCGGTTCGATCAGCGACCGGGTCAGGAGCCCGAACAGGTGCCGGGAGGGTGGCCGGGATCATCGCGCGATCAGTGACGTCGCATTTCTCGGGGAGCGCGCAGAACATCAGCGCTCATCGAGCAAATCACGTGAAGTCATCCCCGACGTATGCGCTGTGGACGCCGCCGGGCGGCGGCGTCGCGGGCCGCAGATCACGAGCCGCCCGGTAAATCCGTGGACGGCCGGGTCGGCCGCGACGACACTGGGTCGTCGTGGGCCACGTCGATCTCAACTCCGTCTCGTTAACGCTGCCCGACGGCCGCGTGTTGCTCGACGACATCTCGTTCCGGGTCGGCGACGGCGCGAAAGTGGCCCTGATCGGCGCCAACGGATCGGGCAAGACCACGCTGTTGCGCATCGTGGCCGGCGACATCGACCCCGACGAAGGCGCGGTCACCCGCAGCGGTGGGCTGGGCGTGATGCGCCAGTTCGTCTCGCGGGGCGCCACCGACATCCGCGCCCTCCTGCTCTCGGTCGCGCCACCCCGCGTGCGCCACGCCGCGGCCGCCGTCGATGCTGCCGAGCTGGCGATGATGGATCGCGACGACGAATCCACCCAGATGGCCTACGCGGGCGCACTGGCCGAGTGGGCTGATGCCGGGGGCTACGAGATCGAGGTGCTCTGGGACGTCTGCACCACCGCAGCGCTCGGCGTGCCGTTCGAGCGGTGCCGGTGGCGGGAGGTCGCCACCCTCTCCGGCGGCGAGCAGAAGCGGCTCGTCCTCGAAGCGCTCTTGCGTGGGCCGGACGACGTCCTCCTCCTCGACGAGCC
>DATCVR010000224.1:0-34279 GCA_036566745.1 Jiangellaceae bacterium
AGGGTTTGAGCCCTCAACCCGCTTAGCAGGCGGGCGCCATCGACCGGACTAGGCGACGCCTCCCCACCCATTGCGAACAACAGGCGCCGTAAGGGTACCCGCCAAGCTCGGGAGCGGGCAAAGTCGTTGATGTGAGCATCATGCGCGGACCATGGCCCGACCGCGCCGCCGCAGGTCGGGAGCTCGCCGCTGCGCTCGTCGACGACGTGCCGCCGTCGGCCGATCTCCTCGTCCTTGGCCTTCCCCGGGGCGGGGTGGTGGTCGCCGCCGAGGTCGCCGCGGCCCTCTCCGCCGAGCTCGACGTCCTCGTCGTCCGCAAGGCCGGAGTGCCGTGGCACCGAGAGCTCGCGCTCGGCGCGATCACGGCCGACGGCGCGCGGGTCCGCAACGACGACGTGATCCGCCGCGCCGGGCTCCGCGAGGCCGACGTGGAAGCCGCGTTCGACGAGGCTCGTGACGAGGCAATGCGGCGCCAGCACCTGCTGCGCGGCGATCGACCACCCCTTCGCCTCGCCGGACGCTACGTGATCGTCGTCGACGACGGGATCGCCACCGGTGCCACCGCCCGGGCCGCGGCGCAACTCCTCCGGGGGCACCGGCCGGCGCCCCAGCACGTGACGCTGGCCGCACCGGTGGCTCCGCGCAGCGCGGTCGAGGAGTTGTCGGCCGACGTCGACGAGGTCCGCGTGCTGCGCTGTCCGCGGTCGTTCATGGCGGTCGGCGAGTGGTACGCCACCTTCGGCCAGATCGAGGACGACGAGGTCCGCAGGCTGTTGGCGCGAGGTCCGGCACCGTGAGCTGGCCCACGCGTGGCAACCTTCCGGGCCCCTCGCGCGTCATCAACACAAAGCACAGAGGAGATACCGTGTTGGCCGGCTTGACTACTCTGGCCACTCTGGCAGCCTAGGGAGGGATGGTGAGGCGCGAGGTGGACGACGCACGCAGATCGCGTGGTGCGCGCCGATCCAGGCTCGAGACACGCCGGGGTAGGCGCAGTCAGCGTTACGGCCGGTTCCTCGGGCTCACCGCTCTCGGCTCGGTCATACCCGGTGCCGGCCTGTTCGCGGCCGGCAAGCGCCGCCTCGCCATATTCCTGCTGGTCATGCTGGGTGTCCTGATCGCGGCAGCGGCCGCGGTCGCGGTCCTGGTACCCACCGGCAAGCTCATCTCCCTCGCCGGCAACACCCGCGTCCTGCCCATCATCGGGGGTGCGCTAGCGGTCTTCGCCGTGGTGTGGCTGGTCGTCGCGCTCGTCACCCACCACTCGCTCGAGCCCGAGGGTCTGCCCACCGCCAAGCGGCTCGGCGGCGCGGTGGTCGTCATCCTCGCGTCGTCGCTGGTCGTGGCGCCGCTGGCCGTGGGCGCACGCAACGTCTTCACCCAGCGCGATCTGATCGGGTCGATCTCCTCCAGCGGAGCGAGCAACACCACCCCTGACATCGCCGACGAGGCCGACCCGTGGGCCGACAAGCCCCGGCTCAACATCCTGTTCCTCGGCGGCGACGGCGGCTCCGGGCGCGAGGGCGTGCGTCCCGACACCCAGATCCTCGCCAGCATCGACACCCACACCGGCGCCACCACGATGATCTCGCTGCCGCGCAACCTCCAGGGCATGCCCTTCCCCGAGGAGAGCCCGCTGGCAGCCATCTACCCCGACGGCTTCACCGGCCCGGGCGATGTCGGCGAGTGGCTGCTCAACGCCGTGTACCGCAACGTGCCCACGGCCCACCCCGAGGTCTTCGAGGGCGTCGACAACCCCGGCGCCGACGCGAACAAGTGGGCCGTCGAGGGCGCGCTCGGCATCGACGTCGACTACTACATGCTCGTCAACCTCGACGGGTTCCAGGCGATCGTCGACGCGCTCGGCGGAATCACCGTCAACGTTCCGCGCGACATCCCCTACGGCAACAAGAGCCTCCCTGACGGCACCTGCACCAAGGCCAACGGCTACATCTACGAGGGCCCGAACCAGACTCTCGACGGCTTCCACGCGCTGTGGTTCGCCCGCTCCCGCTGCGGCAGCGACGACTACGACCGGATGGAACGCCAGCGTTGCGTCATGAACGCCATCGTCGCCAAGGCCGACCCGGCCACGCTGCTCCGGCAGTACCAGAGCCTCGCCGCGGCCACCAAGGACATCGTCTTCACAGACATCCCCGAAGGGCTCTTCCCCGCACTGATCGAGCTCACGATCAAGGTCAAGGGCGCCAGCCTCGCGAGCCTCACCCTCGACGACAAGTTCTTCGACAGCATGGGCACCACCTCGGGCGACCCCGACTACGACGCCCTGCACGCGAGGGTCGCCGAGATCCTCACCCCGTCCACCACGCCGGCCGACCCCGACACCACCGAGACCACCGCGCCGGACGACACCACCGAGGCCGCGCCGGGAGCCTCCACGTCGAGCACCGCCGGCCAGGCCAGCACCCAGAGCGCCGTGCAGTCCACGTCCACCACCCCGGACCCGGACGACACCACGACCACCGAGGAGCCCACCGACCCCGACCAGCCGGTCGAGACCGGTTCGGTCTGCTGAGCCCGCGTGCCCGGCGGCTGGTTGGGCGGCAGCTGGAGCGCAGCGGTCGTCAGTTCAGCGGCGTGTAGCCACGATCCTGGTTGAGCCGGGCCCGCAACTCGCGGGCGAGCACGCGCGGGTCAACGTCCAGCGACGACGTCCGGATCAGGCTCTGCCGGTCGCCGGCGAGGTCGACCGAGACCACCGGGCCATCGGCCTGCACCTTGCGGACGTCCTTCCACGGCGCACGCCGCACCCCGGCGCCAGGCCCCGTGGCGTTGACGAAGCCCGAGTCGTCGAGCACCAGCCGGGTCCCCCAGCCCAGCGCCCGCACCACCCCCACGACCAGCACCACCAGCGCGACCACGGCCACGACGGCGAACACCGCTACGAGCGTGGTCCGCAGCCACCCGGGAAGGTCGAACGCGGTGGCCAGGCTTACGCCGACCACGGCGACCCCGAGGGCAGCAGCTCCATAGCCGACGCCCCGGACGGCCAGGGCGATGGGAGGGCGATAGACCGTACGGCTCACGTTCGTAGTGTCACACGGGCGCTCATTCGTACAGGACGTAGTCCGGGGTGGGCGTGAGCGCAAGCACCTGTTCCGGCGTCATGAGGGCGCCGTGCTCGGTGTCCTCGTCGAAGAACAGCTTGAAGCCGGGGCGGACGTGCGGAGGCGTGGTGGGCATGAGCTTGCGCCACGTGGACTCCTTGTTCGCCCGCGCGCCGATGCCGTCGATGCTCTTGATCGTGACCACCCCGGGATGGGCCCGCAGCGCCGCCTCGTCGAGCACGACCGAGGCATGGACCTGGTGGAACACCATCACCTTCTCGGGCAGGTCGTGGTCGGCGACGATCGTGGACAGGTACGCGGCCACCGAGTCCAGCTCGGCGCCGGTCGTGCTGCCGTAGCTCCGGCCCGGCACCTCGTCAGGGGCGACCGCCCACTCCGGGTCGAGGGCGAGACCCACGTCGGGTTCGCGCAGCCACCGCTCCAGTGCCTTGGCGGTTTCGAGGAAGTCCGAGCGGCCCGGCTGGATGTTGAGCAGGAGGAGCGCGTCGTGCTCGCGTGCCGCCTCCAGGTAGTCCTCGATCAGCTCGTCCGGCTCGAATGTCCGGTACAGACCGTTCCGCATGGGCGAGCCGTGGGCGACCACCGTGATCAGTTCGAAGACGGGCAGCACGTCCACGCCGCCACCGGTGTACGCCGCGCCCAGGTCCTCGATCTCCTGCACGGCGTCGTCCAGGTCGTCCGGGGCGAGCCGCCCGAACGCAGGCGAGCGGCCGCCGGAGAAGCCGACAAGGCGATGACCAGGGAAGATGACCCGCCCACCGCCAGGGAGCTCGGGCGGCGGCGCGGAGGTCTCCGGCGCGCGAGACCCGGATCTCGACGAACCGCCGGACCCGTCCGCAGTGCCCGGCACAGCACAGGCGGCGATCAGGACGAGGCCCACCGCCAGCGGAGCCAGCTGGTTCGGGCGCATCTGTCCCAGTGTGCCTGGCTGCCCAGGCACCGGCTCGGTCTTACGGGGGGAATCCGTCGCGACGGTCGAGGCTCTCGCCGACGAGCCGGCAGAGCGGACAGAGGTCGTGGCCCTGCCGGCGCGACCAGCCGACGAGGTCACCGCGCGCGTCGTTGGGCGTCACGCCGATCGTGCCGACGTCGCCACACTGGTCGCAGACGATGGCCACCAGAGCACTCATTGCCGTCCCTACCTCGCTGACGCACCCGGATAGACCCGGGTCCATGCCCAGGATGCCCTGCTCAGCACTCTGCCCACAATCCGAGCCCGGCTTCCTCGGCATCCGCCTGAGCCGCACGAAACTGGTCGAGATAGGCGATGTTGGGCCAAATTCGGATCGCCGTGCCGTGCCCGCCGGCGACGATCTCGTGGTTGACGAACAGCGCGTCGTCGGCCCGCCACACGTAGAAGAGCCACCGGCGATAGGCGTCCCGGCTCTCGCGGTCGGGCGCCACGAGCACCCGCGTGTCCTCCGGCAGCAGAGACCGGAGGGCGTCGGTGGCCTCCTGGGCGTGGCACTGCGGAGTCGGGCGCAGCTCCGGCGTGTCGACGCCGATCAGCCGCACGTCGACCGGCGCTGTGACCGTGACGTGCGGACCCGGCCCCTCGGCTTGGAGCTGCGCCGTGTCGCCGTCGTACACCCAGCGCACCCGCATCGCCTGGGCGTCGGCCGGAGGCGCGGGTACCGCGGCACCACCGCCACCCGCTCCGACCACCGCGTCGTCGTCGCGGCCGGGCCACACCAGGAGCACCAGGCCGCAGACCGCGCCGATCACGGCAGCGCAGGAGACGACCACCGCCCGCCTCATGTCGCTCGGCCCACGGGTCGACGCTACCGGCGCAGGCTCACACCCGGACCGCTTCGACCACCGCCGGGTGCGACCCACGCCGTTCGTGCTGGGCGAAGCCGACGATCGTGACCATCAGGAGGGCCAGGCCCAGCCACTGCGTCCAGCTCTGGGTGTCGCCGAGAACGAGCACGCCGACCAGCGCGGCCGTGATCGGGAAGGCGAGCTCGGCGATGGTCGCCCGGGCCGCCGGCGTCGTCCGCAGCCCGCGGTAATAGACCGACACCGCGACCAGCCCGGGTACGAGCGCCAGGCCGATCACCGTCGGCCAGGCGCCTGTCGGCGGCATGAGGTCGTTGCCCGTGGCCAGGACCAGCACGAACGACGTGGGCAGGCCGATGGCGAACCGGAGCGCGGTGATGTCGTTCGGCCTCAGCTCGCTCGAGATGTACCGCCCGGCCACGGTGCCACCCGCCCACAACGCCGCGGCGCCGATGGCCAGCATCGCCGCGGTGAGCCCCGAGACGGTGACGGCGGTGGGGTCCTCGAACGCGAGCAGCCAGGCGCTGACCACGGCCACCACGAGGAACACGCCGTACCGGGGCCGGAGCCGTTCGCCAAGCAACAGGGCGGCCGCCGCGGCTGCCAGGATCGGCTGGAACTTCTGCAGCGCGACCGGCGTGATCGGCCCGCCGTACTGGAAGGCGAGCGTGAACAAGGTGGTGGCCACGGCCGACGCGCCGGCGCCGATGAACAGCAAGGCCAGCCACTCGCGGACGCCGAGCCGAGCCGCCCGGTGCACTGCCGGGACCAGCCACGGCAGCGTCACCAGCACCAGCACGATGTGCTCGGCGAACACGATCGTGGTGCTGGAGACCTGCTCGGTGAGGGGGAGGCGAAACAGCGCGTCCGAGCCCCACAACGCCGCTCCGAGCACGACCAGCCAGATGCCGTCGATCGGGATCGCGCGAGTGCGCGAGCTCGACGTGTCAGGTGCGTTGGTTCGACCGTCGTCCGAGGACTGCACTCTCGACCTCCCTGGTGTCCGTCACGGGTCCGTCCTCTCAACCGAGCACGCCGCCGATCCCTTCCGGCTCGGCGCAGGCGGTTCGTCCAGCTCTCCCGAGCCAGTCAGCCGACCACCGAGATCGACAGGTCGCCTGGGTGCTCCAGCACGTCGAGGTGGTCGTCGTCGATCCGCAGCGACAGCTCGCCGCCACCGACCCGCAGGCCACGGATCTCGAAGCTCCGCCACGGGAACGGGCGCATGGGCGCGATCCGCAGCGTCCCACGAGGGACGTCCGGCACGATCCCGAGCAGTGCGGTGAGGATCCCCGCGGGCGCGGCGGCCGCCCAGGCCTGTGGACGACAGGCCAGCGGGTACGGCGTGGGCACCGGTTCGGCGGCACGGCCGAGCCCGCCGTACAGCTCCGGCAACCGGTATCCGAAACCCTCCGCCGAGCCCAGCAACCCCTCGACGTACGACGCCGCCACCTCACTGTGCCCGGCCACCGCCAGACCCTCGATCGCGAGAGCCGTGTCGTGCGGCCAGATGCTGCCGGTGTGGTATCCGAGCGGGTTGAAGCGCCGTGCCCGGGACGACATCGTCCTCAGGCCGAACCCGCTGTCCAGCTCGGGCGACGCGAGCCGCGCGGCGACCAGCCCGGCGTCGCGCCGATCGAGGATGCCGGTGGCCAGGAGGTGGCCCATGTTGGACGCCGGACCTGCTACCGGCCGCTTGTCTCCGTCGAGCGCGATCGCCGGGTAGCCGCCGTGCTCGTCGTCGACCCAGTAGGCCACCCGGAACCTTTGCTTCAGCTCCGCGGCCCAGGATCGCCACCACACCGCCTCCGGAACTCCGCCGGTGGCATCGACGGCGTCGAACGCCTCCAGCAGGTCCGCTCCGGCCAGAGCCGCGGCGTACGCGTAGGCCTGCACCTCGGACAGCGCGATCGGCGCCGCCGCCAGCCGACCGTCGGGCCATTGGACGGCGTCGACAGAGTCCTTCCAGCCCTGATTGGCCAAGCCGTGGCCAGAGGTGTCGACGTACTCGGCGAAGCCGTCGCCGTCGGGATCCGCGAAGTCACGGAGCCAGCCGAGCGCAGCCCGCACCGTGGGCATCAACGCCGCCAGCTGGGCGTCCGGAAGCCCCCAGCGCCACGCGCGGTGCAAGGTCGTCACCCACAGGGGCGTGGCGTCGTGGCTGCCGTAGTACGCCGCCGGAAGCACCAAACCACCGCCGTGGTCGCCGACGCCCATCCGCAGCTCGTGGGGGATCTTGCCCGGCTGCTCGGCGGCGTCGACGTCCTGGCGCGTCCCCTGCCGGCGGGCGAGCGCGCGCAACGTGCCCGCCGCAAGGCCGGGATCGACCGCCACCAGCATCGCCGCGGAGATGAGCGAGTCGCGGCCGAACAGCGTCAGGTACCACGGAGGCCCGGCGCCCAGGTACCGGTCGTCCGGCGCGTCCGGATCGGCGAGCGTCAACCCGGCCAGGTCCGACAGAGAACGCCGCAGCCACCTGGTCATCCGTGCATCGGTGCAGTCCAGGCGCACCGCGTCCGAGCGATCCACCCGATTCGCGGGTGGCTCGATCCGGAAGCCGGTCCCGGGCGGCGGCTCGGCCGCTACCCGGAGTTCGACCCGGCACTCCGCGCCGGGCCCGATCTCGCACTCCCAGCCGGCGACACTGTCGGCCGTCCAGCGCTCGGGCACAGGTTCCAGCACCGCGCTGACCTCGGCGCCCGCGCCCGACCAGCTCAGCCGACCATCCGACACCGTGACCGGAGCCTCGGGCAGGTCGGCCGCCGCACCGCTGCGGACCGCGTCGGTGCCCGCGAGGTCGGTGGCGAGGGCGAGCTCGACCGTGCACCGCACCGTCGAGCGGGACCGGTTCCGGATCGTGATCTCCTCGGCCAGCCCGGTCGAGGTGACCTCGCGACGACGGTGCAGCGTGACCGTGGGGTCGTGCCCGCCATCGCCCAGCCAGTCGAGGACGCCGGTGAAGTCGGCCCGGCACGCCGACGGCTCGCCGACGCCGAGAGACACCGGCGTCCGGCCGTCGACCAGCACCTCGCACCGCGACAGGACCCTCCGGTCCCGCGCGAACACCCCCTGGACGCCGCCGGTGACCTGCCCGTTCGGCGCCGACACCACCACCCACGGCGCGGCCAGGGACAGCACCTGGTCGTGGAGGTACGGCTGCTCGTGGTGGATCGTCACGGACGCGAGACTACGGCCGCCGGGCCGCGGCTGTGGACACGAGCGGAGGGCATGGGATTCGAACCCATGAGGACGGAGAGGGCCCCGCCCTAGAACTTTTCAAGAGTTCCCCGTTCGGCCACTCCGGCAGCCCTCCAGGTGAGATCAAGTCTGCCATGACGGCCGGACTCGAAACGAACCCGCCGGACCCGCCTGTGGCAGCATCGAAACCCGTGACCGATCGATCGAGACCATCCGGCGCCTCCGACGAACACACCCTCCCCGGCGGCAACGTCGGCGGGGCGGTCCGGGTGGGCGACACGGTGCGCCGCCCGTCCGGTCCCTGGACGCCGGCCGTCCACGACCTCCTGCGCCATCTCGCCGCTGCTGGCCTCGACGCGATCCCGGACGTTCGAGGGTTCGACGACCAGGGCCGCGAGATCCTCGGGTTCCTCCCGGGCCGGTCCGTCGACGTCGACGCCGAGGTGGTCAGCGACGCGCTGCTGGCGGCCGCCGTCCGCTGGGTCCGCCGGTTCCACGACGCCGTGGCCACGTACCGCCCGCCCGGACCGGTCCGGTGGCGCAACACCACCAGGGCGCTCGAGCCGGGCGAGATCATCTGCCATCACGACGCCGGCGCCTACAACTGGATCGTCGACGGCAACGACCTCGTCGGCGTGATCGACTGGGACATGGCCGGACCTGGCCGGCCGATCGACGACCTCGCGTTCATGGCCTGGAATTCGCTGCCGCTCTATCGCGAGATCCCGATCGACGACGTGCTCCGCCGGCTCCGGCTCATGGCCGAGGCCTACCGCGGCGGCTCGGCCGGCTCGCCCAGCTCGTTCGGCTGGTCCGAGCCCGTCTCGCCGCGCGCGATCCTCGCCCATGTCGATGCCCGCATGACCAGCGCGGCCGACCGCATCGAGGCCGGCCAGCGCGCGGGCGACCCCGGCATGCTGAACCTCGCCGCGGTGGGTGAGCCGGACCGCACCCGCCGCCGGCTGGCCGCCCTGCGCGAGCGGATCGTCGTCATCGAGGCGCGGCTGGAGTCATGACGGCTCGGATCCGGTGGCCACGGGCCGGCTGGGGTCGGACGACCACTGCGACCACGATCCGGGGTACAGCGCGGCCTCGACCCCGGCGATGGCCAGCGCGGCGACCTCGTGAGCGGCCGTGACGCCGGATCCGCAGTAGACGCCCACGGGCGCGG
The DNA here is from genome assembly GCA_036566745.1 of Jiangellaceae bacterium. Taxonomy (GTDB): domain Bacteria; phylum Actinomycetota; class Actinomycetes; order Jiangellales; family Jiangellaceae; genus DATCVR01. The sequence goes on from DATCVR010000224.1 coordinate 9,238, forward strand.
TGCCGTCGACCCCCAGCGCCTCGAACCGCGCGCGCAGCCGAGGCGCCGACAGGAACCGGCCCGAGGCGTCGACGTTCTCCGCGGTCGGAGCGCTCAGCGCGCCGGGAACGTGACCGGCGCGGGGATCCATCGGCTCGACCTCGCCGCGGTAACGCTCACCCGCGCGGGCATCGAGCAATCCGCCCTTCGTGGCCACGGTGGCGGCGTCGTCGGCATCCAGCACGGGCAGGGCACCGCCGATGAGCACGACGTCGCCCGGTTCGGCCGTCACCTCCCCGGCGTCGACCGGATGCCCGCCAGCGACCCACCCGCCCAGCCCGCCGTCGAGCAGCCGTACGTCGGCGATGCCACCCCAGCGCAACAGCCACCACGCCCGCGCCGCGGACATGCCACCGAGGTCGTCGTAGACCACCACGGCGTCGCCGTCGCGCAGGCCCCACCGTCGCGCGGCCGCCTGCAGGTCGGCGACCTCGGGCAACGGATGGCGCCCGGCCGAGGGCGACGGCGACGCGGCCAGCTCGGCGTCGAGGTCGACGTACACCGCGCCCGGGACGTGACCGGCGGCGTGGTGGGCGCGGCCGCGGGGATCGCCGAGCTTCCAGCGGACGTCGAGAACCACGACCCGCTCGCCGGAGTCGAGGCGGCCGGCGAGCTCGCCCGGACTGATCACCACATCCATCTGCGCCACCTCTCTGGGACGGGCTGTCACCGTAGCGCCACACGCGCGCCCGCGACCGCGCGCCCGTAGGCATACCCGAACGCGGCTCACCCGGCCAGGACCGCGTACCGTCTGCTGCCGTGAACATCTCCGCAGGCCGCGGCCCGCGCACCCTCGCAGTCGACTGCGGCGGCACGGGCATCAAGGCGACCGTGCTCGACCCGTACGGCCTGCCCCTGTGCGACCGCGTCCGGCACCGCACGCCCTACCCCTGTCCGCCCGGCGTCCTCGTCGAAGCCGTCGCTGGGCTCGCCGACGCCACCGGGCAGCCCTTCGACCGGGTGTCGGTCGGATTCCCCGGGATGATCCGGCGTGGCGTCGTGCTCGCGACGCCCCATTACGTCACGGAGTCCGGCCCCTTCACCGCGCGCCGGCCGGACCTCGTCGAGGCCTGGGCCGGCTTCGACGTCCGCGCAGCGCTGGAGGCGGCTCTGGGACGGCCCACGCGCGTGCTCAACGACGCCGAAATCGCCGGGCTCGCCGTCATCGAGGGGCACGGCTTCGAGGTCGTGCTGACCCTCGGCACCGGCCTCGGCTGTGCGTTGTTCGACCACGGCCGACTGCTGCCCAAGGTCGAGCTCTCCCAGGCTCCGTTCCGCAAGGGCGAGTCGTACGACGAGCAGCTCGGCCACCACGCCCGCAAACGCCTCGGCAGCGCCCGCTGGACCGCCCGGGTGACGCGCGCCGTCGACGGCCTGCGTCCGGTGCTCTGGTGGGATCGGCTGTACGTGGGAGGAGGCGGGGCGAAGCACCTCGTCGGCGATCTCGGCCCCGACGTTCACATCATCGGCAACGAGAACGGCCTGCTCGGAGGGGTCCGCCTGTGGCAGGACGAGGAGGCCGCGCGGCATCCGCTGCCCCAGGCGTCCCTCTGACCAGCGCGTCCCGGTGACCCGTCAGACCGGCGATGTCCAGGTCTCGTGGGTCGCGATGAACGCGGTGGAGGTCAGGCGTGAGCCGTCGCCGCTGACAGCGGGTCGGCCGAGCACGCGGGCGCCGTCGACCTCGAGCGTGGCCTCGCCGCAGTAGGACAGCAGGTTCGTGAGCGTCCAGCTGACCTCGCCGAGCTCCCAGTCGGCCACGTGCGCCGGCCTGGTCGCCACCGAACGGCCCATGGTCGCGACGACGTGGCTGGCGTCGGCACCGATGACGTTGGCCCGCGCGGACGACGGGCCGATCTGCCATTCGCGCACCTCGCACTCGATGGGCTCGCCGATGTCCGGCAGCCCGTCGAGCTCGGGGAAGTGGCGGCTGAACGTGGTGGCCAGCCAGCTGCCGAGAGCGGCGTCGGGGGTCAGCAGCCGCACGGTGTCGTCGCCGTCGACCCAGGCCAGCACCGCCAGCCCGGACCCGTGGACGCTCCACTCGGCTTCCCACAGCGACACGAATCCGACCCGGCTGGACCCGCGCACGAGGGTCGCGCACGGATTCGCTCCGACGAACTCGACTGGCATCAGCCGAGCGTAGTGACAAATGACCTTCGAGGGAGAGGCCAGCGTCGAGAATCTCGGCCGTCGTCGAGGTCTGCGCGTTACCTGGGCGATACATCCGGCGCGGTCCGACATCGCCCTGTAACGAACAGCGCCCCCGGGTGAAACGGTGCGGGTTCACGCTGCAGGCGTCCGGCTGCCGCAACGTCGCGGCGCGACACCGACGGGCTCGGGGCGCGGCCACCGGTGAACTGGTCGCGCCCTGGCCACCTCTTTCCTCGATGGAGGGACGGCAGCACATGGATACCGGAGACACCGCCTGGGTGCTGGCCAGCACTGCGCTGGTCATGCTCATGACGCCAGGTCTCGCGCTCTTCTATGGCGGCATGGTCCGCGCCAAGAGCGTGATCAACATGATGATGATGAGCTTCGGGGCGCTGGCCGTCGTCGGAGTGTTGTGGGTGCTGTACGGCTACTCGATGGCCTTCGGCACCGACGTGGGCGGAGGGCTGCTGGGCAACCCCGGCGAGTTCTTCGGATTGTCCGGCCTCATGGGAGCCGACCAGCTGGCCGGGACCATCCCGACGCTGCTGTTCGTGGGCTTCCAGGGCATGTTCGCGGTCATCACGGTCGCGCTCGTGTCGGGATCGATCGCCGACCGCGCGAAGTTCTGGACCTGGATCCTGTTCGCGGGCATCTGGGCCACGGTCGTGTACTTCCCGGTGGCCCACTGGGTGTTCGCCTTCGCCGACGGTGAGGGCGGCTGGATCGGTGACCGCCTCGGCGCCATCGACTTCGCGGGTGGCACGGCGGTCCACATCAACGCCGGTGCCGCGGGCCTCGCACTCGCTCTCGTGCTCGGCCGCCGTCGCGACTTCGCCAAGGGCGCGCACCGGCCGCACAACCTCCCGCTGGTGATGCTCGGCGCCGGGCTCCTGTGGTTCGGCTGGTTCGGCTTCAACGCGGGTTCCGCGCTCGCGGCCAACGGCACGGCTGCGGTCGCGCTGGTCAACACGGTCGCGGCCACGTCCGCGGCTACCCTGGCCTGGCTCGGTGTCGAGAAGTTCCGCGACGGTCACGCGACCTCGCTGGGCGCGGCGTCCGGCGTCGTGGCCGGCCTCGTCGCCATCACCCCGGCCTGCTCGGCGCTCAACCCGGTCGGCTCGCTCCTGCTCGGCGTCGTCGCCGGCGCGGTGTGCTCGCTCGCCGTCAGCCTCAAGTTCCGGCTGCGGTACGACGACTCGCTGGACGTCGTCGCGGTCCACCTCGTGGGTGGCGTGGTCGGCACCATCGCCATCGGGTTCCTGGCCACGGCCGACGCCCCGGCTGCGGTCGACGGGCTGCTGTTCGGCGGCGGCGCCGACCTGCTGGTCAAGCAGGTCATCGGCGCCGGCTCGGTCCTGGTGTTCTCCTTCGTCGTCACCTACGCCATCGGCTGGCTGCTGCAGAAGACCGTCGGGTTCCGGGTCGACGACGACCAGGAGGTCGTGGGCGTCGACCTCGTGCACCACGGCGAGTCCGGTTACGAGATCGGCAGCGAGCCGGTCCCCGAGGACGTGCTCGCCCGGGTCACCAGCGGTGCCGCTCCGGTGGCCGTCGCGGGCAAGGAGCGCTCGAAGTCCACGTCCGGCATCGCGATCGGCGAGGGCGAGGTCTCGCCCGCCTGATCCGCAGGTCGGCTCCATCGATCCGAGAGCCGCGATCCCAGGGTCCTGACCCGGGATCGCGGCTCTCCCACGTGCGTGGCCGGAATAGGGTCGCCGCCGCGGCGCTTGTCAGTCGGATGTGACGACCCAACTCACCGACAAGGCCAAGGCGCTCCTCGACGGCACGACGTTCGCGGCGTTCGCCACGATCAACCCCGACGGCTCGCCGCAGACGTCGACGATGTGGGTGACCCGCGAGGGCGACCAGGTCGTGGTCTCGACCCTGCTCGGCCGGCAGAAGGCCAAGAACCTTCAGCGCGACAACCGGGTGAGCGTCCTGCTGACCAATCCGGACGATCCCGAGCAGTACGTGGAGATCCGCGGCACCGCCTCGATCACCGAGACCGGCGGTCGCGCGCTCATCGAGGCGCTGAGCCGGAAATACCGCGGCACGGAGTTCCCGCAGGAGGCACCGGACCGGGTCCGCGTCGTCGTCCGGATCACCCCCACCAAGGTCGTCGAGCACAACTGACCCGCACGGCCCGGCGTCCGTGGCAGGCTCGGCCAGAGCCTGGCGACCGGGAGGACCCATGGACATCGACGCGACCCGACCGGTGCGGCTGGCCATCCTCGGCACGGGCAACCGCGGCGGCGACGTCTACGGCGGCTGGGCGCTACGCCACCCCGATCGGGCCCGGATCGTCGCCGTGGCGGACCCGCGCCACGAACGGCGCGACCGGCTCGCGCACGCCGCGGGGGTCGTCGCCGCCGACCGGTTCGACGACTGGCGTGACCTGATCGCCGCGGCCGGACGGCTCCAGCTCGACGCGGTGATCGTCGCGCTGCCGGATCGTGAGCACGTCGAGCCGGCGCTGGCCGCGGCCGAGCTCGGCGTGGACATCCTGCTCGAGAAGCCCGCGGCGTCGACGCCGGAGGACCTCGAACGGATCTCCGCAAGGGCGCGCCGCCTGGGTGCCAGGATCTTCGTCGGGCACGTCCTGCGCTACACACCGTTCTGGCAGACCGTGCGGCAGATCGTCGCGTCGGGCGCGATCGGGCGGCTGCTGACCATCCGGCACGAGGAGAACATCGGCTTCTGGCATTTCGCGCACTCGTTCGTGCGCGGCAACTGGCGCCGCGCCGACACCTCCAGCCCGATGGTGCTCGCGAAGACCTGCCACGACCTCGACCTCATCCACTGGCTCGCCGACGCCGCACCCCGGACCGTGGCCAGTTCGGGAGCGCTCACCGTGTTCCGCCCCGAGAACGCACCGCCGGGCGCACCGCAGCGCTGCCTCGACGGTTGTCCCGCGGCCGCGAGCTGCGCGTTCTATGCGCCCAGGTTCTACGTCGACGCGCTGGCCGGCAGCGATCGCTGGCCGATCACCGTCCTGACCACCGATCCCTCGCCCGAGGGTCGCCTGGACGCGTTGCGGACCGGCCCCTACGGCCGGTGCGTCTACCGCTGCGACAACGACGTCGCCGACCATCAGCAGACCGTCATGAACTTCGCCGACGGGCTGACCGCGACCCTGTCGACCTCGGGCCTGACCGGTCAGAACACCCGCACCGTCCAGCTGACCGGCGCGGCCGGCGAACTGACCGGCCACATGGGTTCCGGGCGCATCGTGGTCGACCTCTTCGCTCCCACGGCCCAGCTCCCACCGCTGCCCCTGGCCCGTGACCTGCGCGAGGACGTCCGGCCACCGGCCCTGCAACGCACGATCGAGCTCATCGCGGCGCCACCCGACGACCATGCCGGCCACGGCGGCGGCGACGCGGCGCTGATGGAGGCGTTCGTGACCGGGGTCGCCACCGGGACGCTGGGCGAGGCCCACGGCGCCTCGCTCGAGCACGCTCTCGACAGCCACCGGATGGCCTTCGCCGCCGAGGAGTCCCGGCTCACCGGGGCGACGGTCACGCTGGCGACGCCCACGGTCAGCGATGCAGCCACCCGGTGATTCCTTCGCAGCCGCCGCCGTGACGGGACCTGAAGGTCCGTCCTGGCGGGCCTTCACGTCCCACCATCGCGCTCTACGATGCCGACCGTGAGCTCCAGCACCGCATTCCACGCGCTGCACCACACCGGCGCGCCGTTCCTCCTGCCCAACGCGTGGGACTTCGCCTCGGCCGCCGTGCTCGCCGAGGCGGGATTCGCCGCGATCGGCACCACGAGCCTCGGGGTCGCGCTCGCCTTCGGCCTGCCCGACGGCGCGGGCCGCACCCGCTCCCAGACCGTGGCGCTGGCCGGGATCCTGCGGCGCGTGCCGACCATGGTCACGGTGGACGTCGAGGGCGGCTTCAGCGACGACCCGGTCGCGGTCGGAGCCCTGGCGGCCGAGCTCGCGGCAGCCGGCGCGGTGGGGCTGAACCTCGAGGACGGCCGGCCCGACGGCTCGCTCAGCGATCCCGGACTCCACCAGGACAAGATCCGGGCGATCAAGCAGGCGGCGCCGGACCTGTTCGTCAACGCCCGCACGGACACCCACTGGCTGGCCGAGCGGCCACCGCCGATCTTGGCCACGCTGACCAGGGTCACGGCCTACCGCGAGGCGGGCGCCGACGGCGTGTTCGTGCCCGGGTTGGTCGATGACCACGGCATCCGCACCGTGGTGGCCGAGGCCGGGCTGCCGGTGAACGTGCTCCTGGCGCCGCTGCATCGGCTCAGCCGGCTGGGCGAGCTGGGAGTGGCGCGGGTCAGTACCGGGTCGATGCTGTTCCGGGCGGCCATGCACGCCGTGGCCGGCACCGCGCGAGCCGCCCGCGACGGCGAGCCCATCACCGAGGGCCTGCCGACGTACGCCGACTTGGCGCGGCTGGCCGACCCGACAGCCTGACACCCGACGCCCTGACACCCGACGCCCTGACGCTCGACGCCGCACGACGAGCCGCGGCGGCCCGACACAATGGCCGCATGCGGATCGCACTGCTCCAGTTCGCCGCCGGCCTCGACGTCGACGAGAACGCGGCGACGATCGCCCGCTTGGCACGCCGGGCGACGGATGCCGAACTCGTCGTCGCGCCGGAAGCCGCCATGCACGACTTCGGCGAGGCCACGACGCCGCTCGGCCAGGTCGCCCAGCCACTCGACGGCCCGTTCGTCGACGCCCTCGCCACCCTGGCTCACCAGCAGCGGGCCACCGTCGTCGCGGGCATGTTCGAGCGCTCCGACGACCCCGAGCGCCCGTACAACACGGTCGTCGTGATCGGTCCCGACGGGAGTCTGACCGCCGCCTACCGCAAGATCCACCTCTACGACTCCTTCGGCTACCGCGAGTCCGACCGCCTCCTCGCCGGACCCGTCCAGCCCACCACGATCGACGTGGGCGGCCTCCGGATCGGCCTGCTGACCTGCTACGACCTCCGCTTTCCCGAGCACGCCCGAGCCCTCGTCGACGCCGGCGCCGTCGCCCTGGTCGTCCCCGCGGCCTGGGTGCGCGGCCCGCTCAAGGAGGACCACTGGACGACGCTCCTGCGAGCCCGCGCCATCGAGAGCACCGCCTACGTCGCCGCGGCCGCACAGTGCGGCCCGACCTACAGCGCGCGGAGCATGGTCGTGGACCCGATGGGCGTGACCGTGGCCGCGCTGGGGGAGGCCGAGGGCGTCGTCGCGGGCGAGCTGGACCCGGCCCGCGTCGCCGACGTCCGCGAGCGCAACCCCGCGCTGCGCCACCGGCGGTTCGGTGCAGCCCCCGATGCCCTCGGCGTGCCCAGCGCTCGCACCAGCGACGACGTCCGCTAGCGTCAGGCGACGTGGAGACCAAGGGCTCTGTTCACCTTCCGACGCCCGAGCGCGAGCTCAACCCGCTGCGCCAGTTCCGCAAGCGCCTCATCATCGCCGTGCTGTCGCTGCTGGCCGTGGTGTTCCTGGTGTACCTCGACCGTGAGGGCTACACCGACAACTCCGACGGCAGTGTCGACCTGCTCGACGCGTTCTACTACTCGACGGTGACGCTCTCGACCACCGGCTACGGCGACATCACCCCGGTGAGCGACACGGCCCGGCTGGTCAACATCCTGCTCATCACCCCGATGCGGGTGCTGTTCCTGATCGTCCTCGTCGGTACCACTCTGGAAGCACTCACCACGCGTAGCCGCGAGCAGATTCGGCTCAATCGCTGGAGGAAGACCTTGCGCGACCACACAGTCGTCATCGGCTACGGCGTCAAGGGGCGCAGCGCCGTGGCGACCCTGCTGTCCAACGGCATCGCGGCCGAGGAGATCGTGGTGGTCGATCCGAGCCCCTCGTCGATCGCCGAGGCCAACGAAGCCGGGATCGTCTCCGTCCTCGGCGACGCCACCCGGTCGGACGTGCTGCGCCGGGCCGGCGTCCCGGACGCCCGGCGGGTCATCATCACCACCGGCCGCGACGACGCCAGCGTGCTGGCGACGCTCACGGCCCGCCAGCTCAACCCGGACGCCGAGATCGTCGTGGCCGTCCGCGAGGCCGACAACGTCGCGCTGGTTCGCCAGGGCGGCGCCAACGAGGTCGTGACGTCGTCCGACGCCGTCGGGCGCATCCTCGGCCTGGCGACGGTCAGCCCGGCGCTCGGCCGGGTGCTCGAGGACCTCATCTCGACCGGCGAGGGGCTCGAGGTCGCCGAGCGCTCCGTCACCCCCCGGGAAGAGGGCAAGACCCCCAAGCAGCTCGACGACGTGGTGGTCTCGGTGATCCGGGACGGCACGGTGCTGCCGTACCACTCGCCGGCCATCGGGCATCTCGTGCGGGGCGACAAGCTGATCGTCGTACGGCCTTCCGAGGAGCTGCCGTGGGCGCCTCGACCCGGCACGAAGCCCACCACCGTCACCGACGACGTTCCGCCGGACCCGACCGACCAGCCAGCCGGCGCCTGATGCACGCGATCCGGATCGCCGCACCGGGCGGACCCGAGGTCCTCGACTGGGCCGAGGTTGCCGATCCGCGGTGCGGCCCCGGCGAGGTGCTCGTCGACGTCGCCGCGTCGGCGGTGAACCGCGCCGACATCAACCAGCGGCAGGGCCACTATCCACCCCCACCGGGCGCTCCGCCCTGGCCCGGCCTCGAATGCAGCGGCGTCGTCGCGGAGGTGGGGCCGGACGTTGCGGAGTGGCGGGTGGGAGACGAGGTGTGCGCGCTCCTGGCCGGAGGTGGCTACGCCGAGCGGGTGGCGGTCCCGGCGGGGCAGGTGCTGCCGGTGCCGCGCGGGGTCGACCTGATCAGCGCCGCGGCCCTGCCCGAGGTGATGTGCACGGTGTGGTCGAATCTGGCCATGTCCGCCGGGTTGCGGGCGGGCGAGGTGCTGCTGGTACACGGCGGTGGCGGCGGGATCGGCACAGCGGCCGTCCAGATCGGCGCCGCCCTGGGTGCCGAGGTGGCCGTGACTGCCGGTTCGGCGGCCAAACTCGCGGCCTGCGCCGAGTTCGGCGCCTCGATCCTGATCGACTACCGCGAGGACGACTTCGTCGAGGTGGTCCGCGGCGCGACCGGCGGCCGGGGCGCCGATGTCGTGCTCGACATCATCGGCGCGAAGTACCTGGCCAGGAACGTCGACGTGCTTGCCGTCGGTGGCAGGCTCATGGTCATCGGCCTCCAGGGCGGGCGGCGCGCCGAACTCGATCTCGGCATGCTGCTGACCAAACGCGCCTCCGTCGCCGGCACCACTCTGCGCGGCCGGCCGGGCCCGGAGAAGGCTGCGATCGTGGCCGCCGTACGCTCGCACGCGTGGCCGATGATCGAGGACGGCCGGGTGGTCGCGGTGATCGACCGCATCATGCCGATGTCGGAGGCCGCCGAAGCCCACCGGGTGGTCGAGAGCGGCGAGCGCATCGGCAAAGTGATCATGGTCACATGAAGTGACGGCAGGTCACAGGGCCCTTGACACATTCCCGTAACCTGACAGACGTGGTCATGCCTCTCGAATCAGACGTCGACCGTCCGCTGAGCCGTCGCGCCACGGCGCGGGTGCTGCTCGCCGATCCCGAGGGCCGAGTCCTGATGCTCGAGGACAGCGATCCGCTCGCTCCGGGGACGCCGAGATTCTGGGTCACGCCGGGTGGCGGCATCGATCCGGGCGAGACGCCGGCCCAGGCAGCGCTGCGCGAGGTCGAGGAGGAGACCGGCCTGCGGCTGACCCCCGAAGCGCTGCGCGGTCCGGTCGCCGAACGCACCGTGGTCCATGCCTACTCCGACAAGGTGCTCATCCAGCCCGAGACGTACTTCGTCGTGACGGTGCCGGCCTTCGATCCCGAACCGGCCGGCCTGACCGACGAGGAAGTCCTCACCCTCGTGGGCTATAAGTGGTGGAGCATCGCCGAACTGCGTGCCAGCGAGCTGCGGGTGTGGCCGGTGGGCCTGGCCGATCTGGTCGCTGCGATCGACACACCGTCGGCCTGGCCGGTGCCGCTCAGTACGGCCCAGGAGTCGACCGTCCCCGCCGACGTCGATCACCTCCCGCTCTGATCGACCGCCACCACGCCGGAGCGGCTCACGACGAGGTCGGCGCGGTCCCGGGACGCCGCCACGAGCGTCGCGTTCGGCTCGTCCACCCGCCGTACCCAGTCCTCCGCGGCCTCGGGGCTGCGGCCGTGACGCATGTGTCGCTCGACCAGCTCGGAGCGCCGCAGGTCGTCGTCGACCTGGACGAACCATGCCGCGTCGAGCAGCCCCCGCACCTGGCGCCACGGACCGTCGTCGAGCAGCAAGTAGTTGCCGTCGGTGACCACGAGCGGAACCTCCCGCTCGATCCCGATCGCACCGGCGACGGGCTCCTCGGCGTGGCGGTCGAATCGCGGCGCGTAGACGATCTCCTCACCCGCGGCCCGCAGCCGCCGAAGCAACGCGACGTAGCCGGGCGCGTCGAACGTGTCCGGCGCGCCCTTGCGGTCCGCGCGACCGAGCCGCTCGAGCTCGGCCTGGGCGAGGTGGTAGCCGTCCATCGGCGCCAGCCGGGCCCGCCCGCCGAGTGCGTCGACGATCGCGGCGGCCAGGGTCGACTTCCCCGCGCCGGGCGCACCGGCGATGCCGAGGATGCGTCGTTCCCCGGATCGGGCGAGGTCACGGGCGATCTCGATCAGTTCTCGCATCCGCCTATCCTGGCAAAGCGTCCTTCACCGCGTAGCCGAGGTACGTCACGACCGGGCGGCCGTCCGGCACGAGCACGAAGTCGACCATCGGCGGGATCTCCGCATCGGTGATCTTCCCCTGCCGACGGGCTCGAACGGCCGCGACGAGACTCTTCGGATCGCGCGGCTTGAAGTCGCACACCTCGCCGGCGTCGAGCCCGTGTCGGCGCAGGACGTCGGCGACCTCGCCCGGTGTGCGGAGCCGGTCGGCGGCGTACCGTCCGGGCGGCATGATCCGGGTCATGGGCAGCGCCTGGAACGCGCCGAGGTAGATCAGCCTCGACACCAGGGTCCGGTTCACCGTGTCGTAGACGAGGACGCCGCCCGGTCGCAGCGCGGCGGCGGCCTGAGCGATCACGGCGTCGAGGTCGTGGGTGGTCTCGAAGGTGTCGGCGCAGTAGACGAGATCGAAGTCGGAGCCGGACAGCCCCAGAGCCTCGGCCGGCGCCGTGACGTGGGCGATGTCGAGACCCTCCCGGGCAGCTGTGTCGCGGGCCAGTTCGACGGCTCGTGCCGAAGGGTCGTGGGCCGTGACCGCGAAGCCCATCCCGGCCAGCCCGCGCGCCAGCAGCCCACGGCCGCTGCCCACCACCAGCGCACGACCACGGACGTCCTGGCCGAGCCGGTCCAGCGTCGTCCGGACGTACTCCAGCCGGACGTCCTGGAACGCTGCGGCTCTGATCTGCCGGCCGTCGATCGCGTCGGCGGAGTCCAGTTCGAGGTGTGGGGCGGATGCCATCGTCGTCGGCCGTCCCGGGAGGGACCGGAACCAGTCAGTTCCTTCAGGAAACCTAACATCGCAAAGTTCCTTCAGGGAACCCGGGTACGCTCGGGCCTGTGACTCGCACCCGACTCTCCGACGTGGCCTGCTCGATCGCCCGCGCCACCGACCTGTTCGGCGACGCGTGGACGGCGCTGATCATGCGCGACGTGCTCGTCGGAGTGACCAAGTTCGACGACCTCGCTCGCGACCTGGGCCTGTCCCGCAAGGTCCTCTCGGCACGGCTGAGCCGGCTTGTCGAGGAGGGCGTCCTGATTCGCCGCCGGTACCAGGAGCACCCGCCGCGCCAGGACTACCAGGCAACCGACAAGGGCAAGGAGCTCTATCCGGTACTGCTGGCGCTGATGGACTGGGGCGACCGGTGGTACGCCGGCTCCGACGGGCCGCCGGCCCGCATCCGGCACCTCACCTGCGGCGAGGACACGACCGCGGTGGCCGCCTGCGCCCGGTGCGGCGAGCCGCTCACCGTCGACACCACCATCCAGCTGCCCGGACCGGGCGGGAAGGCCGGACCAGGCACCCAGGTGCTGGGTCCGCTGCTGGCCGCGCGCCAGGAGTAGCCCACCCGCCGACGCGTCTGCGCGGTGTGACGTGATCGACAAGCACCGCGCGCACATATCCGCTTGACCTGCACATACCTGCTCTGCATACTCCGTATATGTCGATTCGGCACGGTCTTCTCGCATTGCTCGAACGTTCGCCGATGTACGGGTACCAGCTCCGGCACGAGTTCGAGCGCTCCACCGGCTCCACCTGGCCGCTCAACGTCGGGCAGGTCTACACGACACTGGCGCGCCTCGAACGCGATGGGCTGGTCGAACCCGCCGGCCAGTCCGACGAGGCCGGCAAGGTCGTCTACCGCTTGACCGACGACGGCCACGCCGAGCTCACGGGCTGGTTCGCCACCCCGCTGACCGGCAGCGACCGGCCGCGCGACGAGCTCTCGATCAAGGTGGCCCTGGCCCTGTCCACACCCGGCATCGACGTGCGGGCAGTGGTCCAGACCCAGCGCACCGCCACCCTGCGCCACCTCCAGGAGCTCACCCGCCTCAAGGTGGTCGCCGACGAGAACTCCGACCTCGCGTGGTTGCTCGTCCTCGACGCGATGATCTTCCGGGCCGAAGCCGAGGTGCGCTGGCTCGACCACTCCGAGACCCGGGTCGCGCGGATGGCGTCGCGGCCGCCCCTGCCACTGTCCGAGCAGGTCGCCGACGACACCGACGCCGACGACCCGTCGCGGCCGGTGGTGTCGTGACCGCCGGTGTCGTCGGCACCGGCGCGGTGAGCCAGGAAACAGTCCGCTCCGACACCGTCCTCGAGCTGCGATCGGTCGGACGCGTGCACGGCTCCGGCGAGGCTGCCGTCCACGCGCTGGGCGGGGTCAGCCTGACCGTGCGCGCCGGAGAGCTCGTCGCTGTCATGGGTCCGTCGGGATCGGGCAAGTCCACGCTCCTGCTGCTGGCGGGCGGGCTCGACGCTCCCGACCACGGTTCGGTCCACGTCGAGGACGTCGACCTCGCGAGCCTCGACCGCGGCGGCCTGGCCACGCTCCGCCGCCGCAGCGTCGGGTACGTCTTCCAGGACCTCAACCTCATCCCCGCCCTGACCGCCGCCGAGAACGTCGCCCTGCCCCGCGAGCTCGACGGCGTGCGGTCGCGGCAGGCCCGGGTCGAGGCCATGGCGGCACTCGCCGAAGTCGGCGTCGACGACCTCGCCGATCGCTTCCCTGACGAGATGTCCGGAGGCCAGCAGCAACGCGTCGCCATCGCCCGGGCCCTCGTGGGCCCGCGCCGGCTGGTCCTCGCCGACGAACCCACCGGAGCGCTCGACTCCCACACCGGAGAGGCGGTGCTCCGCGTCCTGCGAGCCCGCTGCGACTCCGGTGCGGCCGGACTGCTGGTGACCCACGAGGCGCGCCACGCGGCCTGGGCCGACCGCGTCGTGTTCCTGCGCGACGGCTCCATGGTCGACGACACCGGCCTCGCCCCGAGCCCGGACGTCCTCCTCGCCGGTGGGCTCGCGGGAGGACTCGAGCCGTGAGGACCTGGCGCCCCGCGCTGCGGATAGCCCGGCGCACGGTGCGTCGCAACCTCGGTCGATCGCTCCTGGTGGCGATCCTCGTCGCCATCCCGGTGGCCGCCGGCACGATGGTCGACGTCCTCTACCGCACCCAGACCGACAGCGAGCGCACCGCCTACGAGGCCATGGGCACCGCCGACGCCATCATCGAGGCCACGGGCTTCGACGACCTCGGCGCGGAGTACTTCCCCAGCGTCACCTCCGTGAGCTTCCCGGCCGACGCGCCCACGCCCGACGCCGCCACCATCGATCCCGAGCCGCTGGCCGAGGCGCTGCCCCCGGGATCGCGGCTTGTCGCCCCGCCCGTCATCTATTGGGACCAGCGCATCGCCGACGGCGAGCGCAACGTCCGAGTCGAGCTGGCCGTCGTCGCCATGGACGACCCGCTCACCGAGCGCTGGACCCGCGTCGACGACGGACGACACCCGCTGTCCGCCGACGAAGCGCTGGTCAGCCGGGCGCTGGCCGAGCGACTCGACCTCCTCGACGCTCGCGGCTACCTCCGGCCGGGCGCCGAGCTCACCATGCGCGACGGCCCCACGGTGGCGATCACCGGACTGAACGTCGACCCGTTCGCCCTCGGGTCGCAGACGCTCGTCGCCGCGCCGGAGTCCGCTCTGGCCGACTACGCCCGATCGAGCGGCTCCGGGGCCGGGACGTCCGGGGCGTCCGGGGTCCCGCCCAGCGACGCGTGGCAGGTCGGCTCGATGTACGGCGGCCCGGCCCGGCTGGTCGACCTGCCGGACGGTGCCGCCGGACCCGACGCCGTGTCCTGGTCCGTCCTGGCCGAGCAGGGCATCCGGCTGGTCCCTCGCGACGCTGCGGCCCACCCCGAGCGGTACGAGCCCGCCATGTTCCGGTCGAGCCCTACCGACCTCCGGTTCGTGGCCATGGCAGTCCTCGTCGCCGGCCTGGGGCTGCTCGAGGTTGTCCTGCTCGCCGGAGCCGCGTTCGCGGTCGGGGCGCGGCGACAGGTCCACGACCTCGGCCTGATGAGCGCCAACGGCGCCACCGCCCGCCAGATCCGCCAGACCGTGCTCGCCCAGGGCCTCGTCCTCGGCGCGATGGGCGCGGCGCTCGGCATCGCCGTGGGTGCGGCGTTGACGGTCGCGGCCAAGCCGGTCTGGGAGCGCGTCCTCGGCGAACTCCTCGAGGACTGGCGCTTCGGTGCCGGCGAGATCGCGCTCACCGCCGCCGTGGGACTCATGTCGGGGCTGGCAGCCGCGATCGTCCCGGCCGTCGGCGCGGCCCGGATGAAGCCGGTCGACGCCTTGGCCCAGCGGTTCCGGACCACGAGGATCGCGACCCGGCTGCCGGTCGTCGGGGTCGCGCTGTTCGTGATCGGAGCTGGTGGCGCGCTCGTCGCGAGCCGGGTGGCCGCGGGCGAGCTGGACGAGTACGCCCGGACGCTGGAAGCCGCTGCCGGGACCGGGCGCAGCATCGTGGCGCCGAGCACCGAGATCTTCATCGCCATGCAGCTCGCGGGCGCGATCGTGGCGGTGGCCGGCGTGGTGGTCATCCTGCCCGGCCTCGTCTCGATGGTGGCGCGGCTGGGCCGGCGGCTTCCCCTGTCCGCGCGGTTCGCCGTACGTGACGCCGCGCGGCATCGCCACCGGACCGCGCCGACACTGGCCGCGATCACCATCGTCGTGGCCGGGTCGGTCGGGCTGGCGTTCGTCCTCGCCGGCGCCGAGCGCGCCAACCTGCTGCGCTACGTGCCCCAGCTGCCCGAAGCGGTCATGCAGGTCCAGCTGACCGAGCCGGACACGGACCCCGAGGTCACCGCCGACGCCCTCCGGCGGGCCACCGACGTGGTCGCCGGAGCGCTCCCCGAGGCCGACGCCCGGCCGGACCGCGCCGTGACCGTGCCCGCCGTGCCCGGGGAGGCGTCCTACGCCAGCCAGATCTGGCTCGACTCGTGGAGCGCGATGTCCTGCCAGCAGGACTGCGGCTCGGAGTACAGCATCAGCGGTGGGCTGTCGTTGGCCGACCCCGGCGTCATCGAGCTCGCCGCGGGCGCCCCGCCGGACGACGCCATGCTGCAGGCTCTCGCCGACGGGCGGGTGGTGGTCTTCGACCCCGCGCTGGTCGACGACAACGGCGCCGTGGTCGTCCAGGCCTGGGACGACAACGGCGAGCTGAGCGAGGACGTCCGCATCCCCGCCTACGTCGCCACCCGCGACCTCGCCTACGGGTCACTGCCCGCGGCGTTCGTCGCCGAGGACGTAGTGGCCGAGCACGGTTGGACGGCCGAGATCTCCTCGGTCTACGTCGCGCACGCGGACGCCACCCGCGACCAGATCGACGCCGCCATCGACGCGGCCGAGAAGGCCGGTGCGGGCGTGAGCTACGAACCGCCCGACGAGTCCGGACCCGGTCCCGAGGCCTTGGCCCTCGTGGCCGGCGCGGCCCTGGTGACGCTGGTCGGCGTGGGCATCGCGGTGGCGCTGTCGGCGGTCGAGGGTCGCGCCGATCTCGCCACCCTGGCCGCGGTGGGCGCACCGCCCCGGCGCAGACGCGCACTGGCCGGCGCCCAGGCCCTGCTGGTGGGCGGGCTCGGGACGCTGCTGGGCGTGGCGCTCGGCACCTACTTCGCGTTCCTGTTGTGGCCGGCCGTGGGCGCGCCGCAGTTCATCGTCCCGTGGGGCAACCTGCTGTTGACCGGACTGGCCGTCCCCGCGCTCGCGGTGGCGGTCGCGGTGATCTTCACGCCCAGCCGGCTGCCCGTCGTCAGGAGGTTGGCATGAACGCCGCCACGGTTCGCCGGGTCCGCCGCCTGGCCCGGCGCAGGACGCTGGAGGTGCTCGCGTTGCGGCGCGCCGACGCTGCCCGGCCGACCACATCCCGGACCACCCCCCGACCCGCGCGAGCGCAGGTTTGGGGTAAGGATGGGGTCATGACCGAGCCGAACGAGAACGCATCGCGCGACAGCGCACAAGACGATGACAACCCGCGAGTCGTCGTGGTCGGCCCCGAGGGAGTGGCCGTCGAAGACGCGCCTGTCGAGGGCACACCTGCCGAGGGCGACAGCGAAGAGCCGCGTTCGCTGACCGATCTGGTCGAGCAGCCCGCCAAGGTGATGCGCATCGGCAGCATGATCAAGCAGCTGCTCGACGAGGTGAAGTCGGCGCCCCTCGACGAGGCCAGCCGGCGTCGTCTGGGCGAGATCCACCGCGCATCCCTCGACGAGCTCGAGGACGGCCTCGCACCCGAGCTGGTCGACGAGCTCGAGCGCCTCGCGTTGCCCTTCAACGACGACAGCGTGCCCACCGACGCCGAGCTGAGGGTTGCCCAGGCCCAGCTCGTCGGCTGGCTCGAGGGGCTGTTCCACGGCATCCAGACCACGCTGTTCGCCCAGCAGATGGCCGCTCGTGCCCAGCTCGAACAGATGCGCCGCGCGCTGCCCCCCGGCGCTCAGCTCGCGCCCGGCCAGGGCATGCCTGGACAGCCCGGCCAGTTCGGACCGGACGACGACCAGTCCGGCAGCGGGATGTACCTCTGACCAGCTGATTCGCCGACCAGCGGGTCATCGAGGGCCGACGTGCCATGGCCCCCGATGACCACTGGTGGCGTCGTCAGTCGGCGGTGTCCAGCTCGGCGAGATCCTCCGGCGACAGCTCCAGGTCCACGGCGTCGATCGCCTCGTCCAGCTGCCCGAGCGAGCTGACCCCCACCAGCGGGATGATCGGCTCCGGCCGGCTCAGCATCCAGGCGAGGACCACCTGATTGGCGGTCGCGCCGGTCCGCTTGCCCACCGCCGCCAGGGCGTCGAGCCGGGCTGCGGTGCCCGGGTGGTCGTACGCGTAGGGCAGGGGTCGGTCGGCCCGCACGTACGAACCTTCCAGCAACGGCGAATACGCCACGAGCGCCGTGTCGTCCTCGGACCGCAGGTAGTCCAGCAGCTCCGCGCCCACGTGGACGTGCGCCGACGCCGGGAGCGCGACATCGAACCGCGGCTGGAGGTAGCTGTAGCGGTACTGCAGGAACGCGTAGAGGGGCAGGCCGGACGAGCGCGACAGGGCCCGGGCCCGTTCCAGTCGCCACAGCGCGTGATTGCTGACGCCGAGCGTGCCGACCGCGCCGCTGCGTACCAGCCCTCCGAGTGTCTCGAGGGTCTCGCCGAGGGGCACCGAACGGTCCTCGACGTGTGGGTAGTAGACGTCGACGTGGTCGGTGCCGAGCCGCCGGAGGCTCTGGGCGATGGCCGCCTCGATGGCGGCCCTCGACAGCCCCTCGACGTCGTCGAGCGTGCGGTCGCCGGGGGTCCGTGGCCGGGCACCCACCTTGGTCCCGATCACGACGTCGTCGCGGGCGCCGGTCCGGGCCAGCCAGCGACCGAGCGTGGTCTCGCTCTCGTCGCCGGTGGCGCCGTCCAGCCAGAACGCGTAGTTGTTCGAGGTGTCGACGAACGTCCCGCCGGCCTCGACGTACCGGTCGAGGATGGCGAACGAGGTGTCCTCGTCGACGCGGGTGCCGAACAGCATCGCGCCCAGGCACAGGGCGCTGACGCGGTTTCCGGCAACGGTGCGGTACTCCACGGTGAACCTCCGTCAGGATCGGGTGGTCGACCCACCGTGCAACCTGGACCGCGCTCCAGGTCAAGAGCCTTCGGCGACCTTCGTCGGGTGCGCGGGCGCGGAGCTGTCGGTGGGGACGCGTAGCGTCGCGCCCATGGAGGTCATGCAACGCATCGCCGAGGCTGTCGACGCCGGCCGCACGGGCTCGGTCGAGGTCGGGCGTGCGCGGCTCGAAGCGTTGTGGGCCGAGCTCTCGGCAGTCGCCGATCCGGTCCCTCGCTGCGTGGTCGCCCACCACCTGGCCGACCTCCACGAGCAGGTCGAGGCCGAGCTGACCTGGGATCGCCGTGCCCTCGCCGCTGCCCTGGCGGCGCTGGAGGCCGATCCGGAGTCACGCGTGGGCGAGGTCCACGTCCGCGCGTTCCTGCCGTCGCTCCACCTCAACATCGCCGACGCCTCCCACCGGCTCGGCGACCACGTGAGCGCCCGCGAGCACCTCACCCACGCACGCGCCCACCTCGATCAGCTCGCCGACGACGGCTACGGGCGGATGATCCGCGGAGGCGTCGACCGGCTCGCGGCCGTGGTGGCTCCGCCGACGTGACGAAGGGACGGAACGACCCGCCGTAGCGTGCTGTCCCGTCCCTTCGGTCGCGAGCGTCAGACCGCCGCCGCAGCGTGGCTGGAGATCACGTCGCCGAGGCGCGGCAGCGCCTCCTCGACGTGCTTCTTGCCCTGAGGGCGAAGCTTGGCGTACACCTTCTTGACGCTGTCGCGTCGCGAGTTCTCGGCCCGGTCGTCCGTGACCCCCAGCAGGGCGTCGGCGACGTCCGAGCCGTTGGCGGTCAGGAAGTTGGCCAGGCTGCCGCTCGGGTTCGCGGCGTACTCGGCGTAGTACGGCTCCATCCGGTTGACGAAGTCGTCGAGCATGCCGTCGACGGCGTCGGGGACGAAGCCGGAGTTGATCTTCTTGAGCACGGCATAGCCGCCCTTGACCGCCAGCCCGGACACGCCGCTCTTGTCGCCCACCTCGGCGTCGACGAGCTTGGTGAGATCCTCGACGACCGCCGGACGACGGCTGGGGTCGAGCAGGATGTTCTTCAGGGATTCCGCCACGGTGTATGCGTCCTTCGATTCGAGATGATCATGTCGGCCCCCCGCGCGATTGTCACTGTAGAGCAACGGTTCACCGATCCCGAAGTCGTGTCCGTTCGCCGGATCGCACTCGTGTCACGAGCGTCCGGCAGGGAGATCGAACAGCTCCTCCAGGACCTGCGCGACGCCGTCGTCGTCGTTGACCGGCGCGACCTGCTCGACGGCGGCCAACACGTCCCGGTGGGCGTTGGCCATGGCGTACGAACGCCCTGCCCAGGCCAGCATCGGTAGGTCGTTGGGCATGTCACCGAAGGCGACCACGTCCGCGGCGTCGATGCCCCGTTCGCCGGCCACGACCGCGAGCGTCGACGCCTTCGTCACCCCGGTGCCCGACACCTCGAGGAGCCCGATGTGACTGGAATGGGTGATCTCGGCGAATGATCCGGCGACGTCGGTGATCGCCGCCATCAGCTCGTCCGCCCCGATCTGTTCGTGCCGGACGATGAGTTTGATCACCGGCGCGTCGATCAGGTCGTCGATGGCGCCGGTGCGCAGCCGCGTGCGAGCGTCGAGCGGGTGGGTCGGGTAGCCCGGCTCCTGTGCGAAACCGGCGGTCGTCTCGACCGCGAACGTCACCTCCGGGACGGTCGCGCGGACCGCCTCGACCACGGCGAACGCGGCCGCGGGGTCGAGGGGGTACGTCTCGACGATGGACTCGTCGTGCAGGTCGACCACGACCGCGCCGTTGGCGCACACGGCGAGCCCGGTGTGGCCCACCGCCTCGGCCACCGGGCGCATCGAGCGGACCGGTCGGCCGGTGACCAGCACGACGGTGCCGCCGGCCGCTTCGACGCCGCGCAGGGCCGCGATCGTCCGCGCGGAGACCGTCGTGTCGCTGCGCAGGAGTGTGCCGTCGAGGTCGGTGGCCACCAGCCGCGGAATGGATCGGTTCACCGGGCCATCGTCACATTTGCGGGTGGGTCGCTGGGTCAGTGGGGCTCGGCGGTGTGCGGCAGTGTGCGGCTCGGGAGCACCACGAGGTCTGTGCCCGCATCACGAGGCCTGCATGCCTGGTGGAGCAGGCGATTACCTGCTGAACGTGATCATTCTCAGCTGGGTGGGGGGAAGTAGGTGTCGAGGAGGGTGGCGAGTCCGTCGTCCTCGACGTCGCCGCACACGTCGTCGGCGATCGCCTTGACGTCGTCGGGTGCCTGGCCCATCGCGACGCCCCACCCGGCCCATTCGAGCATCTCGACGTCGTTGTGACCGTCACCCACGGCGAGCACGTCGTCCACGGCGAGTCCGATTCGGCCGACGACGAACGCCAGCCCGGATGCCTTGGACACCCCCTGGGGCATGATGTCGAGCCACGCGGAGTACCCGATCGCGTAGTCGACGCTGGGCAGTCCCGAGGCGCGCGCGACCTCACGCAGGCGTTCGCGGTCGCCGTTGGGCCACCGCACCACCAACCGGGTCACCGCCCCCGTCAGCAGCTCGTCGTGGCTGACGACGGTGACCTCGCCGTCGAGCTCGCCGATCGGGAAGTCGCCGGTGACCCGGAACCCCACGCCCAGCTCCTCGACCGCGAGCACCGCGTCGGGGATCTGCTCGGCGAAGTACCGCACCGGGTCGGAGGCGTCGAAGGTCTCGATGTGGATGGGCTCGGACGTGGCGACGTCGACCACCACCGCGCCGTTCGAGCACACGGCGAAGCCGCCGGACACCCCGAGGTGGTCGAGGATCGGCCGGGTCGAGTGCAGCGACCGGCCGGTGGCCAGCACGACGTGTGCCCCGGCGTCGTGGACGCGGCGGACGGCGGCGACCACCTCGGGGTTCGGCTCGGCGAAGAAGTGCTCGTACGTGAGGATCGTGCCGTCGACGTCCAGGGCGACGACAGACGGCCGCCAGTCGGTCACGACGCGACCGGCTCGAGGACCTCGCGTCCGCCGACGTACGGCCGCAGCGCCTCGGGGACGCGGACGGAGCCGTCGGGCTGCTGGTGGTTCTCGAGGATCGCGACGATCCACCGCGTGGTGCCGAGGGTGCCGTTGAGGGTGGCGACGTGGCGGGTGCCGTGGTCGGCCCGCTCGCGTACGCCCAGCCGCCGGGCCTGGAACGTCGTGCAGTTGGACGTCGAGGTCAGTTCGAGCCAGCGCGACTGCGACGGCAGCCAGGCCTCGCAGTCGAACTTGCGGGCCGCGCTGGACCCGAGGTCGCCCGCGGCGGTGTCGATGATCCGATAGGGCAGTTCGACGGCAGCCAACATCTGCTCCTCCCAGGCGAGGAGCCGCGCGTGCTCGTCGGCGGCGTCCTCCTCGCGGCAGTAGGAGAACATCTCGACCTTCTGGAACTGGTGAACGCGGATGATCCCGCGGGTGTCCTTTCCGTAAGAACCAGCCTCGCGGCGGTAGCAGGCCGACCATCCGGCATAGCGCAGCGGACCGTTGGACAGGTCGATGATCTCGTCGGAGTGGTACCCGGCCAGTGCGACCTCGCTGGTGCCCACCAGGTAGAGGTCGTCGGCCTCGATGCGGTACACCTCGTCGGCGTGGGCGCCGAGGAAGCCGGTGCCGGCCATGATCTCCGGGCGCACCAGGGTGGGCGTGATCACCGGGGTGAAGCCGGCCTCGATCGCGGTGTTCAGGGCGAGGTTGAGGATGCCGAGCTCGAGCTGGGCGCCCACACCGGTGAGGAAGTAGAACCGCGCACCCGACACCTTGGCGCCGCGCTCGGTGTCGATCGCGCGCAGCCCTTCGCCCAGCTCGAGGTGGTCGCGGGGCTTGTCGATGACCGGCTTCTCGCCGACCTCGCGCACCACGACGTAGTCGTCCTCACCACCGGCGGGCACGCCTTCGATGATGATGTTGGACGGGACGCGGGCGAGCTCGTCGAGCCTGCTCTGGGCTTCGTCGGCGCGGGACTCGGCGGCCTTGACGTCGGCGGAGAGCGTCTTGGCCTGGTCGAGCAGCTTCTGCTTCTCCTCGCCGGACGCCCGGGGGATCAGCTTGCCCAGGCTCTTCTGGTCGGCGCGCAACCGCTCGAACTCGGTGAGCGCCGCACGGCGGGCCTCGTCGGCGGAGAGCAGATCGTCCACCACCTCGACGCTCTCACCGCGGGCTCGTTGCGAAGCCCGCACGCGGTCAGGGTCGGCACGGAGAACGTGGAGATCGAGCACCCCCAGAGGGTAGCCGCCGCGGCCACGCCAGGGACAACCGATTACCCTCCACGCCACCAGCACCGCAAAACCACCGCGCCTGCGGATACCGTCGTGCCGGTGCGACGCAACTCGAGGAGCCGAACCCGCCGGATGAACGCTCGCCTCTGCCTGGTCCTGGGCGGGGTCGTCGCGGCGTGCGTCGCGCTGTTCGCCGCACCGGCCGCCGCGGAGTGGGAGGCCACGGGCAGCGAGCCGCGGGTCGTCCTCGTCGGTGTCGCCGGGCTGGCCTGGGAAGACGTCACCGCGGTCGACATGCCCACGCTCTACGACCTCGCGGGGTCGGACGCCGCTGGGTCGCTCACCGTCCGGACCGTTCGCTCGCGCACCTGCGTGGTCGACGGCTGGCTCACGGTCGGCGCCGGACGACGGGCCACGGACGTCCTCGACTCCGACGGCGACGGCGTGGACGACCGGCACTGCCGGGCCGTCCCCGCACCCACGGGCACGGGTGGCGGTGCGGCAGCGATCCCCGGCTGGGACGCCCTCGTCGCCGAGCAGGCCGAGCAGTCGTACGACACCGCCATCGGACTCCTGGGCGACCGGCTGGCCGACGCCGGCGTGTGCTCGAACGCGATCGGCCCGGGCGCCGCCTTGGCTCTGGCGACCTCCGCCGGGACCGTGCCCTCGTACACCGCCGCGCCGGCCCAGGTCGACCGCGAGGTCATGAGCCGCTGCCCTGTCACCGTCGTCGACCTCGGGGCTCTCCCACCCACCGCACCCCCCGGCAGTGACGAGGCCGTCGAGGACACCGCCGCGCAGACCCGCCGCCAGGTGGCCACCGGAGTCGACGGACTGCTGGCCCAGATCGTGGCGGAGCTGCCCGAGAACACCACCCTGCTGATCGCGGGCGTGGCCGACAGCGCGCCCACGGCGGTGCCGCTGCCCGACGACCCCAGCCCCATCGCCGCGTCGGGGCTGCGGGTGGCGGTGGCGAGTGGCCCGCTGCCCGACGGCGGATCCTTCGGCCCGTACTGGCTGACCTCGTCCTCGACCCGCTGGACCGGGCTCGTCCAGCTCACCGACCTCGCCTCCACCGTGCTCGGCTACGCGGAGGTGCCCGACCCCGCCGAGGGCACGGTGGGCCGGCCGTGGCGTCCGGCCACCCCCCACCCCGCCACGTCGGCCGAGACGATCTCGCAGCTGGTCGGCACCGATCGCGCCGCGCAGGTGTTCCGCACCCAGTCCGGGCCGTTCTTCCAGATCCTCGGTGTGGGCCAGGTGCTGTTCTTCGGCACGGCGTTCCTGTTGTTGCGCCGCCGCTCGCCGCACCGCCGCACCATCCTGCGAACCGTCCAGGTCGCCGCGCTGGGAGCGGCCGCCTTCCCGGTCGCGTCCTTCCTCGCCAACGTCGCGCGATGGTGGCGAGTGGAACGTGCCGACCTGGTGCTGTGGTCGACCGTGCTGGGCCTCACCGTGGTCATCACGGCAGCGGCGCTGTCGGGGCCCTGGCGCGAGCGCGTGTACGGCCCGCCGGGTGTGGTGGCCGGACTGACCGCGACGGTGCTCGCCGTCGACGTGTCCACCGGTTCGAACCTCCAGCACGCCAGCCTGCTCGGGCTGTCGCCGCTGGTGGCAGGCCGCTTCTACGGGTTCGGCAACATCCCGTACGCCATCTTCGTCGCGTCGTGCCTGGTCGCGGGCGCCGCGCTGGCCCAGTGGCTGCTCGACAGCGGGAGGTCGCGCCGGGTGGCCGCGCTCGGCGCCGGAGCGGTAGGGGTGGTGGCGGTGCTCGTCGACGGCGCGCCCCAGGCCGGTGCCGACGTCGGCGGGATCCTGGCCACCATCCCGGGGTTCGTCCTGCTCGTGCTCGGGGTGCTGGGTGCGAGGGTCACCGTGGTCCGCCTTGTCGCGGCCGGGGTGGCCGCGGCCGCGCTGTTCGCGCTGGTGGCTTGGCTCGACTGGCTGCGTCCCGCCGCGGCGCGCACCCATTTCGGCGACTTCTTCGCCGACGTCCTGTCCGGCGACGCCTGGACGGTGATCACCCGCAAATCGGCGGCCTCGCTGGGCACGCTGCAACGCAGCCCGTACTACGGCTGGCTGGTGCCGGTGGCCTACGCGGTGATCATCTGGCTCACCCGCGCGCCCGGTGTGGGCGGCGTGCGCCATGCCGTGGAGCGTTGGCCGGTGATGCGCCACCTGGTGTGGGCCGGGCTGCTGACGGGCGCCGTGGGGTTCGCGGTGAACGACTCGGGCATCATCGTCCCGGCGATCCTGCTCACCGTGGGCATTCCGCTGCTGGTGTCGGCGATCGCCGCTGCCTCGGCCGGCCACGAGCCGCCTGCGCTGCCGGCGGGTGAGCGGAAGCTGAAGGCCGCCACCTGAGATTCAGCGGGTGGGGAGTGAGGGACGCACCCCACGGCTGAGCAACGCCCGCATCACCCCCACATACTGCCGACCCCGATGCACCTGCGCCGCCCACCCCGCACCACTGACCCGATGATGAAACGGCACCTCCACC
>DATCVR010000225.1:0-22296 GCA_036566745.1 Jiangellaceae bacterium
CCCGCTCGGCCACGCCCGCCCGCGCGGCCACCAGCACACGCCGCTCCGGCACGCCGTCGCGCCCGATCGCCCGGTCCACCCGCCCGGCGCCCAAGCCCCGCCCGGCGCCCAAGGTCAAGGTCCGCCCGCCTAAGCGTCCGCCGCGACGGGTCCGCCTCGCCGACCCCCGCAAGCGGCTCAACGTTTCCCTCGTCGGGATCTGCGTGCTGCTCTCGCTGTTCGCCGGGCGGCTGGTGCAGTTGCAGGGCCTCGACGCGTCGACGTACGCGGCGGCGGCACGCGAGAGCAACCGGCACCCGGTGCAGTTGCCGGCCCAGCGCGGCGACATCGTCGACCGCAACGGCGCGCCCCTGGCCAGCACCGTCGAGGCGTACAACGTCACGGTCAACCAGGCGCAGGTGACCAACCCCGCCGCCTACGCCCTCCAGCTCGAGCCGCTGCTGGGCCTCGACGCCACCACGATCCAGCGGTCCCTGACCGGCACCAAGCCCTTCGCCTACGTGGCCAAGGGCATCACCGGCCCGGCGTGGCGTCAGGTCAAGGCGCTCGGGCTGGCCGGCATCTACCCCGAGAACGCCGCGTCGCGGGCCTACCCGGCCGGCGCGGTGGGCGGCAACGTCGTGGGCTTCATCGGCTCCGACGGCGAAGGGCTGGCCGGGCTCGAGCAGTCCCGCCAGGCCGACCTGGCCGGGGCCGACGGCGAGGCCGTCTACCAGTTCAGCCCCGGCGGACAGCGCATCCCGACCTCCAGCGACAGCGTCCGCGAGCCGGTGGCGGGCACCGGGCTGCGGCTCACCCTCGACCGCGACGTCCAGTGGTACACCGAACAGGCTCTGGTCGGCGCCGTGGCGAATGCCGGGGCCGACTCCGGCGTCGCCGTGGTGATGAAGGCCGACACCCAGGAGATCGTCGCGATGGCGAGCACGCCCGTCGTCGATCCCAACGACCCGGACGCCACGCCGGCCGCCGACCGCGGCAACAAGGCCGTCGAGGACTCCTACGAGCCCGGCTCGGTGTTCAAGCCCCTGACGATGGCCGCGGTGATCGAGGAGGGGATGGCCGGGCCGTCCACGGTGTTCTCGGTGCCCGACAGCATCGAGCGCAGCGGCGAGACCATCCACGACTACTACAACCACCCCGAGCAGCCCATGACGCTGGCCGGCATCGTGGCCAAGTCGAGCAATGTCGGCACCGTGCTGGCGGCCGAGTCGATCGACAAGGACACCTTCCGCGACTACCTCGAGAAGTTCGGCCTCGGCAGCAAGCCCGGCCTGGGGCTGCCGGCCGAGACCGCCGGCAACCTGCCCGAGGACTGGTCGGACCTCACCCGCGACAACATCGCCTTCGGGCAGGGTGTGTCGGTCAACGCGGTACAGATGGCCTCGGCGTACGCCACGATCGCCAATGGCGGCGTCCGGGTCGATCCCACGCTGGTCGCGGCGACCATCGGGCCCGACGGCGAGGAGACCCCCACGGACCCGGGCAGCCCGACCCGGGTGGTCAGCGAGGACACCGCCGACGCCGTGACGTCCCTGATGGAGGCGGTGATGGCTCCCGACGGCACCGGCAAGCCGGCGCTGGTCGAGGGCTACCGGGTGGCCGGCAAGACCGGCACCGCCCAGCGCGTCGACCCCGCGTGCGGCTGCTACAGCGGCTACAACTCCTCGTTCATGGGCTTCGCGCCGGCGGACGACCCGGAGTACGTCGTGGTGGTCTCGCTGATGGATCCGAGCGCCGGCAACTCCGGTGGAGCCCTGGCCGGACCGGCCTTCGCCGACATCATGCGCTTCGCCCTGGAGCAGGGCGGAGTGGCGCCGTCCGGCACCGAGGCGCCGCGCCTGCCGTTGTTCGCCGAATGAACGAGTAGATTGCTCTGTCGTGCCCGAGCGCCCCGCACTCCGTCCGCAGCACGTCACGCCGTCACATCTGGCCGACCTGGCGTCGCTGCTCGATGTCGTTGTCGGCAACGATGCCCGCGACGCCGCCGCCGACGACCTCCCAGACGACTCCCGTGACGTCGCCGTCAGCGGCATCACCCACGACTCCCGCCAGGTCCGCCCAGGCGACCTGTACGCCGCGCTGCCCGGGGCGGTGACCCACGGCGCCCGGTTCGCCGGGTCGGCCGTCGACGCGGGTGCCGTGGCGTTGCTGACCGACCCGGCCGGTGCCGAACTGATCGCCGCAGGCGGCTCGCCGGGCGTCCCGGTGCTGGTGGTGTCCGATCCGCGGGCGCGGCTCGGCGAGCTGGCCGCCACGGTCTACGGCCACCCGGCGCGCGACCTCCTGCTCTTCGGCGTCACCGGCACCAACGGCAAGACCACCACGTCGTACCTCCTCGAATCCGGGCTGCGCGCGGCCGGGCACACCACCGGGCTGATCGGCACAGTCGAGACCCGGGTGGCCGGCGAACGCGTCCCGAGCGTGCGCACCACACCCGAGAGCACCGACGTCCACGCGCTGCTCGCGGTGATGCGCGAGCGTGGTGTGACTGCGTGTGCCATGGAGGTCTCGAGCCACGCGCTGGTGTTCGGGCGGGTCGACGGGATCGTGTTCGACGTGGCCGGGTTCACCAACCTCACGCAGGACCACCTCGACTTCCACGCCGACATCGACGAGTACTTCCGGGTGAAGGCGTCGTTGTTCACTCCCGCCCGGGCCCGGACCGCGGTCGTGTGTGTCGACCAGGAGTACGGCCGTCGCCTCGCCGCGTCCACCACGCTGCCCACCACCACGGTGACGACGGCGCCGGGCGATGCCGACTGGGCGGTCGTCTCCGGCCGCATCGAACCCGACGGCGCCACCCACGCCGTCGTGCGTCATGCCGGTGGAGACGGTGGCGAGGGGAACGGTGCCGAGCTGATCGACGTGCGGGTCCCGCTGCCGGGCGCGTTCAACGTCGCCAACGCCACGCTGGCAGTGGCCATGCTGGCCGCCGCGGGCATCGACGTCGACGCCGCCGTGCTGGGCGTGGGCTCGTGTCCAGGAGTGCCGGGTCGCATGGAGCAGGTCGTGGCCGGTCCGGGCGCGCCCCTGGCTGTGGTGGATTATGCACATACGCCGGATGCGATCCAGAATGTCCTGGAAGCATTGCGCCCGCGCGGACGGCTCATCGCGGTCGTCGGTGCGGGTGGCGACCGCGACCCGCACAAGCGGCCGCTCATGGGAGAGGCCGCGGCCCGAGGGGCCGACGCCGTGGTCGTCACCGACGACAATCCGCGCTCGGAGGACCCTTCGGCCATCCGCGCGGCGGTGATGGCCGGAGCGGCCGCCACCGGGCCCGGCCGACGCGGCGAGGTCGTCGAGGTCGCGGGCCGCCGGGAGGCGATCCGGGCAGCGCTGGCGCTCGTGCGCGACCGCGCCGACACCGTGGTGGTCCTCGGCAAAGGACACGAACAAGGTCAGGAGATCGCAGGCATCGTGCATCCGTTCGACGATCGTGAGGTGCTCCGCGAGGAGTTGCGACGCTGGAGCGAGAGCCCCGTCGCGAAGGGGGCCGAGTGATGATCCCGCTCACTCTGGCCGAAATCGCCGAGGCGGTCGGCGGCACTCTCGACGGCGGCGCCGATCCGGCCGCTACGGTCACCGCCGCCGTCGTCGTCGACTCGCGTCTCGTCGAGCCCTGCGGGCTGTTCGTCGCCCGGGTGGGCGAGGAGCAGGACGGCCACGACTACGCCGGCGCGGCGGTCGAGGCCGGTGCGGCCGCCGTTCTGGCCCAACGGCCCGTCGGTGTGCCGGCGATCGTCGTCGCCGACTCCGAGCGGGCGTTCGGACTGCTGGCCCGAGCCGTGGTCGACCGGCTCCCGAAGCTGACGGTGGTCGGCGTCACGGGCTCCTCGGGCAAGACGAGCACCAAGGACCTCCTGGCCCAGGTGCTCGAGCCGCTCGGCCCGCTCGTGGCCCCGCCCGGGTCCTTCAACACCGAGGTGGGGGTTCCGCTCACCGTGCTGCGGGCCGACGAGTCCACCCGCACCCTCGTGGTCGAGATGGGCGCCCGGGGAGTCGGCCACATCGCCTACCTGTGCGACATCGCGCCTCCCACGATCGGCGTCGTGCTCAACGTCGGCAGCGCTCACCTCGGCGAGTTCGGCGACCGCGACACCACTGCCCGCGCCAAGGCCGAGCTCGTCGAGGCGCTGCCCGCCCACGGCACCGCGGTCCTCAACGGCGACGACCAGCTCGTCCGGGCGATGGCGGAGAAGACCGAGGCGACGGTGCTGATGGTCGGTGAGTCGGTGCACGCCGACATCCGGGCCGAGGACGTCAGCCTCGACGACCACGGCCATCCGGCCTTCGAGCTGGTCACCCCCGAGGGGCGGGCTCCGGTGCGGCTGACCCTGGTGGGCGAGCACCACGTCGGCAACGCCCTGGCCGCCGCCGGCGCCGCCCACGCGCTGGGCATGAGCGCGGCCGACATCGCCGCCCGGCTCGAGCAGGCCCAGGCCCGCTCGCGCTGGCGGATGGAGGTCACCGAGCGCGCCGACGGCGTCACCGTCGTCAACGACGCCTACAACGCCAACCCCGAGTCGATGCGGGCCGCGCTGAAGGCCCTCGCCGCCCTTGGCCGTGGGCGACGCATCTGGGCGGTGCTGGGCCAGATGCTCGAGCTGGGCGACAGTTCCACCGCCGAGCACGACGCGCTGGGCCGACTCGCCGTCCGCCTCGACGTCTCGCGGCTCGTGGCCGTCGGCGAGGGCGCCCGGCCCATCCAGCTGGGTGCGGCCCACGAAGGCTCGTGGGGCGACGAGGCCAGCTGGGTTCCCGACGCCGATGCCGCACTGGCGATCTTGCGCGCCGAGCTGCGCAGCGGCGATGTCGTGCTGGTCAAGGCCTCACGCGCCACCGGGCTCGAACGGTTGGCCGAAGCATTGGTGGGAGAGGACCCTCAGACGTGATCTCGATCCTCACGGCCGGCGTCGTCGGCCTGATCGTGTCGATCCTGGGCACCCCGGCGGCGATCCGGCTGCTGGTCAAACGCGGGTACGGCCAGCTCATCCGCGACGACGGCCCCACGAGCCACCACACCAAGCGCGGCACCCCGACCATGGGCGGCGCGGTGATCATCATCGCGGCCGTCGCCGGGTACTTCGTCGCCCACGCCGTGCGGCCGTCCCCGCCCAGCACGTCCGGGCTGCTCGTGCTGTTCCTGCTGGTCGGCCTCGGTCTGGTCGGGTTCCTCGACGACTACATCAAGATCTCCAAGCAACGCAGCCTCGGCCTGCGCAGCCGGGCCAAGATGGCCGGACAGATCGCCATCGCCGTGGTCTTCGCCGTGCTGGCGATGAACTTCCCGGACGAGCAGGGCTACACGCCGGCCTCGACCGCGGTGTCCTTCCTGCGCGACACCGGCTGGGTGCTGCCCGGCGCGGTGTTCGTCATCTGGGCGTTGCTGATGATCGCGGGGTCGTCGAACGCGGTGAACCTCACCGACGGCCTCGACGGGCTGGCCACCGGCGCCTGCGTCATGGTGTTCGGCGCCTACACGCTGATCGGCGTCTGGCAGCTCAACCAGAGCTGCGCGGTGGCGCCCGGACCGAGCTGCTACGAGGTGCGCGACCCCCTCGACCTCGCGGTGGTCGCCTCGGCGCTGGTCGGGGCCTGCTTCGGGTTCCTGTGGTGGAACGCCGCTCCGGCCAAGATCTTCATGGGCGACACCGGGTCGCTGGCGCTCGGCGGCGCGCTGGCCGGGCTGGCCATCGTGAGCCGCACCGAGCTGCTGCTGCTGGTGCTGGGCGGGCTGTTCGCGATCATCACGCTGTCGGTGATCCTGCAGGTGGGGTGGTTCAAGCTCTCCCACGGCAAACGGCTGTTCCGGATGGCGCCTCTGCAGCACCACTTCGAGCTGAAGGGCTGGGCCGAGGTGACCATCGTCATCCGGTTCTGGATCATCGCGGGCATGTTCGTCGTGCTCGGCCTCGGGTTGTTCTACGCCGAGTGGGTGGCCAGCGCGTGAGCGACATCCCGTCCTGGCTGTCCGCGGCCCACCGCACCAGCCCGTGGGACCAGCTGCGCGTCGTGGTCGGCGGCATCGGCATCTCGGGCTTCGCCGCCGCCGACGCGCTGATCCAGCTCGGTGCGCAGGTGACCGTCCTCGACGACCGTGCGGGAGACGCCGAGCGCGAGCGGGCCACGATCCTCGAGATCCTCGACGCCAGGGTCCGGCTCGGGCCCGGCGCCACCTCGACGTTGCCACCCGGGACGCAGCTCGTCGTCACCTCGCCCGGCTGGCGCCCGGACGCGCCGCTGCTCGCGGCCGCGGCGAAGGCCGGCGTGCCGATCTGGGGCGAGGTCGAGCTGGCCTGGCGGCTGCGCGACCCGGCCACCCCGTGGCTGGCGCTGACCGGAACCAACGGCAAGACCACCACGGTGCGGATGCTCACCGAGATGCTGCGCGCCGCGGGGCTCCGGGCCACCGCCGCGGGCAACGTCGGCGATCCGATCGTCTCGGCCGTCCTGGACCCGGACGGCTACGACGTCATCGCGCTGGAGCTCTCCAGCTTCCAGCTGCACTGGACCCACTCGATGACGGCGCGCTCGGCGGCGGTCCTCAACGTCGCGCCCGACCACATCGACTGGCACGGGTCGATGGACGCCTACGCCGCCGACAAGGGCCGCATCTTCGCCGGCGTCGAGGCCGCCTGCGTCTACAACGTCGCCGACCCGGCCACCGAGGCACTGGTCCGCGAGGCCGACGTCGCCGAGGGCGCCCGGGCGATCGGCTTCACCCTCGGCGTCCCGTCGGTGGGGATGCTCGGGGTGGTCGACGGAGTGCTGGTGGACCGCGCGTTCATCCCCGAGCGGCAGAGCTCGGCGGCCGAGCTGGGGTCGGTCGACGACGTCCGCCCGGCCGCCCCCCACAACGTCGCCAACGCCCTGGCTGCGGCCGCGCTCGCCCGCTCGATCGGAGTGCCCACCGTGGCGATCCGCGACGGCCTGCGCGCCTTCCACCCCGATCCGCACCGCATCGCCGAGGTCGCCACGCTCGACGGCGTGGCCTACGTCGACGACTCCAAGGCCACCAACACCCACGCGGCCGCGGCGTCCCTGGCGGCGTACCAGCCGGTGGTCTGGATCGCCGGCGGGCTGGCCAAGGGGGCCGACTTCGACGAGCTGGTCGCCGACGTCCGCGACCGGCTGCGGGGCGTGGTGCTGATCGGCGCCGACCGCGCGGTGATCGCCGAGGCACTGGCCCGACACGCGCCGGATGTGCCGGTCATCGAGGTCGCGGCCACGGACAATGAGGCCATGGACCGCATCGTCGAGGCCGCCGCCGCGATGGCCCGCCCGGGCGACACCGTGCTGCTGGCCCCGGCCTGCGCCTCCATGGACATGTTCGCCAACTACGCCGCCCGCGGGGACGCCTTCGCGGCCGCGGTGCGGCGGCATGGCGACCGTTAGCGACACTCCGCGCACCATGCGCAGCGCCGGGGCGGCTGCCCTGGCCCGGCTGCTGCGCAGGCCCCTGGCGTCGTACTACCTCGTCCTGGGCTCCGCCGGGCTGCTGCTCGTGCTGGGCCTGGTGATGGTGTTCTCCGCCTCCAGCGTGCTCTCGCTCGAACAGTTCGGGCACCAGCACTACTACCTGGTGCGCCAGGCCGCCTGGGTCGCGGTGGGGCTGCCGATCGCCTGGCTGGTGTCGCGGATGCCGCCGCGGATCCTCCGGCGCCTGGCGCTGCCGGCGCTGATCATGGCGATCGTGCTGCTGGCCCTGACGTTCGTGCCGGGCCTGGGCGTGACCCGCGGCGGAAACCGCAACTGGCTCGACCTCGGCGGGCCGTTCCTGCTGCAGCCCTCCGAGCCGGCCAAGCTGGCGCTGATCCTCTGGGGTGCCCAGGTGTTTGCGCTCAAGGGCCGGCTGCTCCAGCAGTGGAAGCACCTCATGATCCCGTTCGTGCCCGTGGCGGCGGCCGTCGTGGCCCTGATCATCGGCCAGCGCGACCTCGGCACCGCAGTGGTCATCATGGCGATCGTGCTCACGATGCTGTGGGTGGTGGGCGTGCCCGGCTGGCTGTTCGCGCTGGCCCTCGGGGTGGTCGGGCTGGTGGGCGTGTACTTCGTCACCGGCTCGGAGAACCGGATGGAGCGGGTGACGAGCTTCCTCGACCCCTTCGAGCACTTCGCCGACGGCGGGTACCAGGCCGGCAACTCGATCTGGGCGCTGGCCAACGGCGGGTGGTGGGGGCGTGGCCTGGGCGCCAGCCAGCAGAAATGGGGCCAGCTCCCCGAGGCCCACACCGACTTCATCTTCGCGATCATCGGTGAGGAGCTCGGTCTCCTGGGCGCCATCGTGGTGCTGGTGCTGTTCTTCGCCCTCGGTTTCGCCGGCATCCGGATCGCGATGCGCACCCGCGATCTGTTCGTCCGGCTGACCGCTGCGGCCATCACGGGGTGGCTGATGATCCAGGCCGTGGTGAACCTCGGTAGCGTTCTCGCCGTGTTCCCCGTGGTCGGTGTCCCGTTACCGCTCGTCTCCTACGGTGGTGCGTCGATGGTCGTGGTCGTCGTGGCCATCGGCGTGCTCCTGTCCCTGGCTCGCGAGGAGCCCGGCGCCCGCGAGGCGCTGGCCGCACGCCGCCAGGCGCGGCGCGACCGTCGTGCCCGACGGGAGGCGACTGCGTGAGAATCGTGCTGGCCGGCGGGGGCACCGCCGGGCACATCGAGCCTGCGCTGGCCACGGCCGACGCGCTGGTGGCCGACGACCCCGACACCGAGATCACGATGCTCGGCACGGAGCGGGGCCTCGAGACCCGCCTGGTCCCCGAGCGGGGGTACGAACTCGCGCTCATCCCACCGGTGCCGCTGCCGCGCCGTCCCACTCCCGAGCTTCTGCGCCTGCCCGGCCGGGTGCGCGCCGCGGTGCGCCGCAGCGCCGAGGTGCTGCGGACCACCGGCGCCGACGTGCTCGTCGGCTTCGGCGGCTACGTCGCGTTGCCGGCCTACCTGGCCGCCCGGCGCGAGGGCGTGCCGATCGTCGTCCACGAGGCCAACGCCAAGCCGGGTCTGGCCAA
This sequence comes from Jiangellaceae bacterium, assembly GCA_036566745.1. Classification (GTDB taxonomy): domain Bacteria; phylum Actinomycetota; class Actinomycetes; order Jiangellales; family Jiangellaceae; genus DATCVR01. Next base: position 9,006 of record DATCVR010000225.1, read on the forward strand.
CCGGGTGGGTGCCCGCTTCGCCGCCCAGGTCGCCACGGCGTCGCCGCGGGCCGAGCTTCGTGGCGCCGAGCTGATCGGCATCCCGCTGCGCCGTGCGGTCGCCCAGCTCGTCCGCGCCGCCACCCGCGCCGAGGCCCGGACCCAGTTCGGGCTCGCACCCGACCGCCCCACGCTGCTGGTGTTCGGCGGCAGCCAGGGCGCCCGGCGGATCAACGCCGCGGTGGTGGGTGCGCTCGACGCGCTGAGCGCTGCCGGAGCCCAGGTGCTCCACGCGGTGGGCGGCGCCAACGCCGACGACGCCGTATCGCGCCTGGGGTACGTCCCAGTGCCCTACATCGACCGGATGGACCTCGCCTACGCCGCCGCCGATCTCGCGGTCTGCCGGGCCGGTGCCATCACCTGCGCCGAGGTGGCCGCCGTGGGCCTGCCCGCGGTGTACGTCCCGCTGCCCCACGGCAACGGCGAGCAGCGCCTCAACGCCGAACCCGTCGTGGCCGCGGGCGGTGGTGTCCTGGTCGACGACGCCTCGGTGAGCGCCGAGTGGGTGGTCGCCCACATCGTGCCGCTGCTGGGCGACACAGATCGATTGGCCATCATGGGCAGGTCAGCGGCTACGCTCGGCCGTCGCGATGCCGATGTCCGGCTCGTGGAGATGATCCGGCGCGCCGCCGGGTCGCGCAGTCGTGGAGGTCGTCGGTGATCGTCTCGCCACCGAAGCGGGTCATCCCGGCCGATGAGCTGGGAAAGGTCCATTTCGTCGGCATCGGGGGAGCAGGGATGAGCGGGATCGCCCGCATCCTGCTCGCGCGCGGCGTCGCCGTGTCCGGCAGCGACGCCAAGGACTCCGGCGCGCTCGCGGCCCTGCGCGCGCTCGGCGCCGAGGTGTTCGTCGGCCACGACGCCGACCACGTCGGCAAGGCCGACACCGTGGTCGTGTCCACCGCGATCCGCGAGACGAACCCCGAGGTGGTCGAGGCCCGCGACCGCGGCCTGCGGATCCTGCCCCGGGCCGCCGCGCTGGCCTCGGTGATGGCCGAGCGCCGCGCCATCGCCGTCGCCGGCACCCACGGCAAGACGACCACCACGTCGATGATGACCGTGGCGCTGCAGCACTGTGGGGCCGACCCGTCCTTCGCCATCGGCGGCAACCTCAACGAGTCCGGCGCCAACGCCCACAACGGCAGCGGCGAGATCTTCGTCGCCGAGGCCGACGAGAGCGACGCCTCGTTCCTGGCCTACGACCCCGAGGTCGCGATCGTCACCAACGTCGAGGCCGATCACCTCGACAACTACGGCACCGAGGAGGCCTACGTCGCGGCGTTCGACGCCTTCGCCGACCGCGTCAACGGCTTCCTCGTGGTGTGTGCCGACGACCCCGGCGCACGCGCGCTGGGCGAGCGGGCCGCCACCCGGGGCGTCGTGGTCCACACCTACGGCGAGTCCGCCGACGCCGACGTCCGGGTCACCGGGATCGACCTGACCGGGCCGGGTGCCTCGTTCGAGCTGGTGGCCCGGGGACGCCGACAGGGCCGGGTCGAGCTGCAGGTGCCGGGGCGGCACAACGCGCTCAACGCCGCCGCGGCGTTCACCGTGGGGCTGGGCCTGGGCTTCGCCAGCAGCGACGTCCGAGACGGGCTGGCCGGCTTCACCGGCACCCGGCGCCGCTTCGAGCTCAAGGGCATCGTGGCGGGGGTACGGGTCTACGACGACTACGCCCACCACCCCACCGAGGTCTCGGCCGTGCTGGCGGCGGCCCGCCCGGTGGCCGGCGGCGGCCGGGTCATCGTGGTGTTCCAGCCGCACCTGTTCAGTCGCACCCGGATCTTCGCGGCCGAGTTCGGCGCCGCCCTCGGGGCTGCCGACGAAGTGATCGTCATGGACGTCTACGCCGCCCGCGAGGACCCCGAGCCCGGCGTCACCGGCGCCCTCGTCGCCAAGGCCGTGCCGCTGCCCGCCGGCGAGGTCGTGTTCGAGCAGTCGTGGTCGGCGGTGCCGGCGCTGGCGACGTCCTGGGTGCGCCCGGGCGACATCCTGCTCACCATCGGCGCCGGCGACGTCACCCTCATCGGTCCCGAGGTTCTCGAACTGCTCGAACGCCGTCAGGCCGGGCTCGCGCCATGAGCTCGACGTCGCGCCCGAGCGCCGCACAGCGATTCGCGGCGCGGGCCCGGCGTCGACGACTGCGGCGGCTGCTGAGCGTCGTCTCGATGCTGCTCGGGCTCGGTGCTGTGGTGGCCATCGTGTGGGTGGTGGGCTGGTCCGACCTGCTGGCGGTGCGCAACGTCGACGTCGACGGCGTCGACGACGCGCTCGCGGCCGAGGTCAAGGAGGCGGCCGAGGCGCCTACGGGGACGCCGCTGGTGCGGGTCGAGGTCGAGCCCATCGCCGAACGCGTCCGCGAGCTGCCCGACGTGGCCGAGGTCGAGATCCACCGGTCCTGGCCGTCGGGCCTGACCATCGAGGTCACGCCCCGAGTCGGCGTCGCGACGATGTCCGACGGCGAGGCGTGGTGGAGCGTCGATGAGCACGGTGTGATGTTCGGCGCCTCGGAGTCGCGGCCGGAGGGTCTGCCGGTGATCGAGGCGCCGGTGGAGGCGGGCGGGCGGGCCACGAGGGCCGCCGGAGTGGCCGTCGTGACCGGTCTGCCGCACGACCTGCGGGTGAAGGTCGAGGAGGTGCGGGCGGAATCCGAGGCCGACGTCCGGCTGGTCCTCGACGACGGCGCCGAGGTGGTGTGGGGCACGGCCGAGCGCGGCGACGACAAGGCCGAGGTCCTGGCCGCACTGATCGACGCCCAGGACGAGACGCCGCGCCGCTACGACGTGTCGGCTCCGGACCGCCCCGCCGTACGACCGTGAGACCGCCGCCCTGACCGTGGCGCCGCCGACCCCGGCTGCGCTGAAGGGGCGCACCGGCGTGGGGGAGAATCGGCGCCGTGCCCGATCTGCCCGAGCGACCAGATCCCGCGTTCGACCTCGGTGAACGCGACCTGCTCGCCGACTTCCTCGACTTCCATCGCGGCACCGTGCACCTCAAGGTGTCCGGGCTCTCCGACGACGACGCCTGGCGGCGAGCGGTCCCCTCGCCGACCACGCCCGCAGGGCTGGTGAAGCACCTGACCTACGTCGAGCAGTACTGGTTCCGGACCGTGCTGGCGGGGGTGCCGGACCTGCCGTATCCGTTCGACGCCGACAATCCCGACGGCGACTTCGCCCGCAGCGACGGCGACACGGTGGAGGCCCTGCTGGCCGCCTATGCCGCGGAGTGCGAGCGCTCCCGCGAGGTGGCGGCGGCGATGCCACTGGACGGGCAGGCGGCCGGTTCGACCGGCCAGGGCGGACGCCCGACGCTGCGCTGGGTGCTGGTGCACCTGATCGAGGAGACCGGCCGGCACAACGGTCACCTCGACATCCTCCGCGAGCTGATCGACGGTTCCACCGGCGAGTGACCCCGGCCGGCCGGGGCGGAGCCACCCGACGAACACGAGGTGAACGGCGACCGCGAGCGATCCTGGAGATCGTCGTGTGGTTAGATCTGCCGTGAAGATCGTCGTGCGGCGGATCGGGGCGGGTACCCGTATCGGGTCGTAGCGATCGGTCAGGCCGAGAGCGGCCGTCGGACGTCGCTTGATGCGCGGTGCGATGCCACGCAGATGTCGATCACCGGTTGCCCGGCGTGTCTGCGCGGTCGCTGGGGTGAGGGCACCTAGCGTTTCACCCATCACTCAGGTTGACATAACTATAAACCTCAACTTGAGGGTGAGAGTTAGAGGAACTCGAGTGAGAGGCGACGCGACGTGACTGCTCCGCAGAACTACCTCGCGGTGATCAAGGTCGTCGGCATCGGCGGTGGCGGCGTCAACGCGGTCAACCGGATGATCGAAGTCGGCCTCAAGGGTGTCGAGTTCATCGCGATCAACACCGACGCGCAAGCGCTGTTGATGAGCGACGCGGACGTCAAGCTCGACGTCGGGCGCGAACTGACCCGGGGGCTGGGCGCGGGGGCGAACCCCGACGTCGGCCGCAAGGCCGCTGACGACCACGCGGAGGAGATCGAGGAGGTCCTCAAGGGGGCCGACATGGTCTTCGTCACCGCCGGCGAAGGCGGTGGCACCGGCACCGGCGGCGCGCCCGTCGTCGCCCGTATCGCCCGTTCGCTCGGCGCCCTGACCATCGGTGTCGTCACCCGGCCGTTCATGTTCGAGGGCCGTCGCCGGGCGATGCAGGCCGAGGCCGGCATCGAGGCGCTGCGCGAAGAGGTCGACACCCTCATCGTCATCCCCAACGACCGCCTGCTGTCCATCAGCGATCGCCAGGTCAGCGTCCTCGACGCGTTCAAGAGCGCCGACCAGGTGCTGCTCTCCGGTGTCCAGGGCATCACCGACCTCATCACCACGCCGGGCCTGATCAACCTCGACTTCGCCGACGTCAAGTCGGTCATGAGCAACGCCGGGTCCGCCCTGATGGGCATCGGTTCGGCTCGTGGCGAGGATCGCGCCGTGGCCGCGGCGGAGATGGCGATCTCCAGCCCACTGCTCGAGGCCTCCATCGACGGTGCCCACGGCGTCCTGCTGTCGGTCCAGGGCGGATCCGATCTCGGGCTCTTCGAGATCAACGAAGCCGCCAACCTCGTCGCGCAGGCGGCTCACGACGAAGCCAACATCATCTTCGGCGCGGTCATCGACGACGCCTTGGGCGACGAGGTCCGGGTCACGGTCATCGCGGCCGGCTTCGACAGCGGCTCGCCCACCAAGCGCGAGCTCGGCGCCGTCCGCCGCCCCGAGCCGGCCGCCAAGCCCGCCGACGCCGAGACCAGCACCAACGGCAGCACGCCGCCGGTGTCGTCCACGTCGGCCATCGGCGCGGCGGCGGACTCGGCCGCCTCGAGGACCGAACCGGAGCCCGCCCGTACGCCGGCTCGGTCCTCGTCGGCCGAGGTACCTCCGCCGCCGCGCGAACAGCGCCGGATCGTGCCGGCCGATGACGACGATCTCGACGTACCTGATTTCCTGAAGTAGTGCAGCTTCGACACCAGAGCTCGAACGGCCGGACCAGCTTCGCCTTCACCGATCGACACGGAGGTGTCGGCGCCGCTCCGTTCGACCGCCTGAACCTCGGCGGCCACGTCGGTGACGATCCCGGCGTGGTCGCCGGTAATCGTCGGCTGGTCGCGGCGGCGGTGGGTCTGCCGCTGGAGCAGGTCCTCTACATGAACCAGGTCCACGGCCGCGAGGTGGCCGTTGTCGACGGTCCCTGGCAGGGCGTTGCGCCCGAGGTCGACGCCATGGTCACCCGGCGGCCCGGCCTCGCGCTCGCGGTGCTCGTGGCCGACTGCGTCCCCGTGGTGCTCGCCGATCCCGATGCCGGGGTCGTCGCCGTGGCCCACGCCGGGCGCCCGGGGCTGGCCGCGGCGGTGGTGCCGGCCGTCGTCGAGGCCATGCGCGACCTCGGCGCCCGCGAGATCCTGGCCCGGGTCGGCCCGGCCGTGTGCGGTGAGTGCTACGAGGTGCCGGAGACGATGCGCGCCGACGTCGCGGCCGTGGTGCCACAGTCGTGGTCCACGACCCGAGCCGGCACGCCCGGGCTCGACGTCCCGGCCGGCGTCCTGGCTCAGCTGGAGAAGGCCGGCGTGGTCGCCGATCGGGTGGCCACGTGCACGATCGAGGACCCCACGGTGTTCTCGTACCGCCGCGACCACACCACCGGGCGCTTCGCCGGCCTGGCCTGGATGACGCCGGCCTGATCACCGCCGGACCGCCCGGACGACCTGCCCGTCTGCCGGATGGCCCGCCTGCCCGTCAGCCGGGCCAGGCCGGCTCGGTCACGCTCTCGCCGAGCACCTCGAGGAATCGCTGGACCGGCAGCGCGGGCGGGCGTCCGTGGGTGGCCACGGCGACCCGCCGGAGGTCGCGAGGCAGCCGGTCGATTCGTACGCCCGGGTGGCGGTTGGCCAGGAGTGCGAGCCCCGGCAGCGTGCTGACGCCGAGCCCGCCGGCGACGAGCGCCTGGACCGCCACGTAGTCGTCGGTCTCGAAGGTCGTCTCCGGCTCGAACCCGACGGCGCGGCAGGCCCGTACGAGATGGGTGCGGCAGCGTTCGCAGCCGGCGATCCACCGCTCGCCTGCATAGGTGGCGAGGTGGTCGCGCGGTGCAGGCCAGGAGCCTCCGACCGGCGTGACGACGTAGAGCGGCTCGTCGAGCAGGGGCGTCAGCTCGACGTTGCGGCGGTCGTGGGCGCGCGCGTCGGTGATCCCGTCGTCGTTGTGCTCGAAGACGATCGCGACGTCGACCGCGCCGTTGCGCAACGCGTCGAGCGCCTCGGGCGGTTCGGCCTCGGTGAGCGCGAGCTCGACGTCGGGATGCACGGCGCCGAACCGGGCCGCCGCGACGGGGACAAGGGTCGCCAGAGCCGAGGGGAACGCCGCGAGGCGCACCCTTCCGGTACGCAGCCCGGCGTGGGCGGCCAGCTCGGCGCGGGCGGAGTCGACCTGTCCGAGGATCTCCTCGGCTCGTTCGGCCAGCAGCCGGCCGGCCTCGGTGAGCCGCACGCCGCGGCCCACGCGTTGCAGCAGGGTGATCCCGACCTCGGCCTCGAGCCGGGCCAGGTGATGGCTGACCGAGGGCTGGGCGTAGTGGAGCGACTCCGCCGCGGCGGTCACCGACCCCTCGCGCGCGACGGCCGCCAGGACGCGCAGCCGGGTGAGTTCGGACACATCGCCAACCATAGACGGTATTGATGATTATCAAGAAAAGTGGCATTGGACCTATCGATGTCTCCGATGTCACCGTGGCCGTATGCGACCTCCGACCATCACCGACGTCCTGCACGCCCGGCGCGTCCTCGCCGCCCACCTGCCGCCCACGCCGCTGTCGTCGCACCCGGCACTCGACGCGGCCGCAGGGGTGAAACTGCTGGTCAAGCACGAGAACACGCTGCCGACCGGAGCGTTCAAGGTGCGCGGCGGCCTGAGTCTGCTGGCCGGTCTAGGACGCGAGGACCAGGCCCGCGGCGTGCTCGGCTACTCCACGGGCAACCACGCGCAGTCGCTCGCGTACGCCTCCGCGGCCCACGGCGTGGCGTGCACGATCGTCATGCCGGAGCATCCCAACCCGGCCAAGGCCAGGGCGGTCCGCGACCTCGGTGCCCACCTGGTCGAGTACGGCGCGAACTTCGACGAGGCCCGCGCCCACGCCGAACGGCTGGCGACCGAGCACGGGATGCGGCTGATCAGCGCGGCGAACGAGCCGGCCATCCTGGCCGGCGTGGGCACCGCGGCCTTCGAGGTGTTCGAGCGATCGCCGTCGGTCGACGTGCTGGTCGTGCCGGTGGGCAGCGGGAGCGGAGCAGCGGCGGCGTGCATCGTCGCGGCGGCCATGGCCCCGGGCTGCCAGATCGTCGCCGTGCAGTCGTCGGCCTCGCCCGCCGGGCACGACTCCTGGCGGGCCCGGGGCTGCGTCGACCGGCCGAACCGCACCCGCGTCGAGGGCCTGGCGACCGGGTCCGGCTTCGAGCTCACCCAGCAGGTCATGCGCGAGCGGCTGCACGACTTCGTCCTGGTCGACGACGACCACATCGCGGAGGCCCAGCGGATGCTGCTGCACGAGGCCCACACCCTCGCCGAGGGGGCCGGCGCCGCCGCGCTCGCGGCCGTCCTCGCCGACCCGGACCGCTTCGCCGGACGGTCGGTGGCGATCATGTGCACCGGCGGCAACGCCTCGGCGACCGAGGTCACAGCGCTGGCCGGGCCCGAGCCGGAGGCCGTCGGCAGCCGGGCGCGGGCCTGATCCGTGGCCTGCTCCGGTCATGACCACCCCCACGACACACCGTGCACATCCACGCGGTAATGCGTCGTGTGAGGCTCCGATCGGGCTAGTGTCGTCGGCACAGGGGATTGACCGTCCACCACTACGCGGAGGACTAGGGATATGGCCGGCGCGATGCGCAAGGTTGCGGTCTACCTCGGCCTCGTGGAGGACCGAGACCGCTACGACGACGAGTACACCGACGACTACGACGCCGACGCCTACACCGACGAGTACGACGAGGCCGGTGTCGGCGACCAGCCGGACCGATCGCCCGACCGTCGCGACCGTGAGCACACCGCCACGGTGGCCTCGCTGGCCGACCACCGTCCGGTCTCGGCGGTGCGGCGGGCCGGGCCGGTACGCGAGGCCCGCATCACCACGCTCCATCCGCGCACGTACAACGAGGCCCGCACGCTCGGCGAGCACTTCCGCGACGGCACTCCGGTCATCATGAACCTCTCGGAGATGGACGACGTCGACGCCAAGCGTCTCGTCGACTTCGCCGCGGGGCTCATCTTCGGCCTGCGGGGAAGCATCGACCGGGTCACGGCCAAGGTGTTCTTGCTCACGCCCGCCGACGTCCAGGTCACGGCCGAGGACAAGGCCCGCATGGCCGGCGGCGGATTCTTCAACCAGAGCTGATCTGTTCGATGGATCACACGTGCAGTTCGGGATCTCGCGCGCCGCGCCGGTCCCGTTGGCAGCACGGGGGCTTGCCGTCAGGTAGGTTCAGATGTCGTGTCGGTCGTGAGCCAGGTTCTGTCAACGGTGTTGTGGCTGTTCTTCATCGCGTTGCTGGCCAGGCTCGTGGTCGACTGGATTCAGGTCTTCGCTCGCGAGTGGCAGCCTCATGGGTTGCTGCTCGTGATGTTGGAGGCCGTGTACACGGTGACCGACCCACCGCTCAAAGCGATTCGGCGAGTGCTCCCGCCGTTGCGCATCGGGTCGATCGCCCTTGACCTGGCGTTCATCGTGCTGATCATCCTGGTCCAGATCGCTCTGTCGATTGTCGGATCGCTGGGATGACGCGGTACGGTGACAATCTGCCGCTGCTCACATCCGAGGTGACGCTATGCCACTGACGCCCGAGGACGTCCAGAACAAGGAGTTCACGACCGTCCGCCTGCGCGAGGGTTACGAGATGCAGGAGGTCGACGAGTTCCTGGACGAGGTCGAGGCCGAGCTTGATCGCCTGCAGCGCGAGAACGACGAGCTGCGCGACAAGCTGAGCGCCGTGACCCGCGGGGGCGGTGTCGCTGCATCGGCCGAGCCCATCACGGCTGCCCGTCAGCCTGACGGCCCCAAGGCGCCGCCGTCGGCGGTGACTCCGCCACCCAGTGCCGCGCCGGCTCCCGTGACCAGCCAGCCCAGCGAGGCCGCTGCCAAGGTGCTCGCCCTGGCGCAGAAGACCGCGGACGAGCTCGTCGCTGACGCCAGGTCCGAGGCCGATCGCCTCATGACCGACGCCCGTACGCGCTCGGAGAAGATCGACTCCGAGACCAAGGCCAAGGCCTCCAAGATCGAGACGGACGCTCGCCAGCGGGCCGACTCGATCGAGCAGGAGGTGTCCAAGCGGCGCACCCAGGTGTTCGGCAAGCTCGAGGCCGAGCGCGCCGACCTCGAGCGCGAGCTCGAGACGCTGCGTGCCTTCGAGCGCGAGTACCGCAGCCGGTTGAAGTCCTACCTCGAGAACGAGCTGCGCAAGCTCGACATGGGTGGGGTCAACGAGGAAGAGCAGCTGGAGGCCGTGCGCCGCGAGATCGAGGCGAACAGCTCCTCCAACGCACCGCAGGCGGCTCAGAGCCAGGGCGGCAACACCGCCACCCAGACCGGCGGTTCGCTGCGGTCCGTCGCGAGCCTTCTCGACGACGACCAGCGCTAGACGTCACATCGGCGAAGGGCCCCGACCACCTCCACGGTGGCGGGGCCCTTCGTCATGTGCGGGGTCGTCCTACCGGACATCACCAGGCGTGTGGGTGCTCCACGAGGCTTGCAGGCCTGGTGGAGCACCCGATTCCCCGCTGAACGTGATCATTCGTCAGGGCGCGACGCGGCGGATGCGGAAACTCAGGCCGAGGCCGGCGTCGCCGCGATCGGGTTCGCCGGGCAGCGCCTCCACGCCCTCGTGCACGGTGGTGGCCAGCACCTCGCCGGCGAGGGAGTCGGCGTGCTCGCGCAGCGCGGCGGCGAGGTCGCCGTCGGCGGACCACGCGAGCTCGATGCGATCCGCGACGTCGAAGTCCGCGGCCTTGCGGGCCTCCTGGACCAGCCGGATCACCTCGCGGACCAGCCCGGCGCGGACCAGCTCGTCGGTGAGGGTGAGGTCGAGGGCCACGGTCTCGCCCTCACGGGCCACCGCCCAGCCTTCACGCGGGGTCTCGGTGACCACGACGTCGTCGGGTGCGAGCTCGATCTCGCCGATGCCGTCGACACTCACCACGGCACGTCCCTCGGACTTGAGCGCGCCGGCCAGCGCCGCGGCGTCGGCTCCGGCGACCGCGGCGGCGACCTTCGGGGTGTCCTTGGCGAACCGCTTGCCCAGCGACCGGAAGTTCGCCTTGGCGCTCACGTCGGACAGGTCCGCGCCGGCCTGACCGAGCGAGAGCACCTCGGCGACGTTCAGCTCGTCGGCGATCTCGGCCCGCAGCTCGTCGCGGAGCGTGTCCCAGCCGCGTGCGCCCACCAGGGCTCTGGCCAGCGGCTGGCGGGTGCGGACCTTCGACTCCGCCCGCGCGGCCCGGCCCAGCTCGACCAGGCGGCGGGTCAGCGTCACCTCGGCGGCCAGCGCGTCGTCGACCATCGCCGAGTCCGGCTCCGGCCAGGACGCCATGTGGACCGACGGCGGGGCATCGGGCACGGCGGGTGTCACGAGCGTGGTCCAGACCCGCTCGGTCAGGAACGGCACCATCGGCGCCATCAGCCGGGTCACGGTCTCGACGCACTCGTGCAGCGTGGCCAGGGCGGCCGGGTCGCCGTCCCAGAACCGCCGGCGCGAGCGCCGCACGTACCAGTTGGACAGGTCGTCCACGTAAGAGGACAGGCGCGCGCCCGCCTTCTGGGTGTCGAACACCTCCAGGGCGGCGTCGACGTCGCCGACCAGGCGGTGCAGCTCGGAGAGGACCCAGCGGTCGAGGACGGGCCGCTGCGCCACCGGCGGTACGTCGGAGTTGGGGGACCACCCGGCGGCCCGGCCGTACAGCGACAGGAAGGACGCGGTGTTCCAGTAGGTCAGGAGCACCTTGCGCACGACCTCGGACAGGGTGGCGTGCCCGACCCGCCGCGGCAGCCATGGCGATCCGCTGGCCAGCATGAACCACCGCACGGCGTCGGCGCCGTGCTCGTCCATCAATGAGATCGGCTCGAGGATGTTGCCGAGGTGCTTGCTCATCCGCCGGCCGTCCTCGGCCAGGATCAGCCCGAGGCAGACGACGTTCTCGTAGGACGAGCGGTCGAAGACCAGCGTGCCGATCGCCATGAGCGTGTAGAACCAGCCGCGGGTCTGGTCCAGCGCCTCACAGATGTACTGGGCCGGGTACGCCTTCTCGAACGCCTCGACGCTGCCGGGCGCGTGCGGGTAGCCCCATTGCGCGAACGGCATCGCCCCGGAGTCGTACCAGACGTCGATGACGTAGGGCTCGCGCCGGAACACGCCGGGCGTGCCGGGCACGGTGAAGGTGACGTCGTCGACGTACGGTCGGTGGGGGTCGAGCTCGGAGAGGTCCTGACCGGCCAGCTCCGACAACTCCGCCAGCGAGCCGACCACCCGCAGCTGCGCGGGGTCCTCGTCGTTGCGCCAGATCGGCAGGGGAGTGCCCCAGAACCGGCTGCGGGACAGCGCCCAGTCGACGTTGCCGCGCAGCCACTCGCCGTAGCGGCCCCACTTGATGGTCTCGGGGACCCAGTTGGTCTTCTCGTTCTCGCGGAGCAGGGCGTCGCCGACGGCCGTGGTGCGGATGTACCACGAGGGCTGGGCGTAGTACATCAACGGCGTGTGGCAGCGCCAGCAGTGCGGGTACTCGTGCTCGTAGGGCACATGGCGGAACAGCACGCCGCGGGTGTCGAGGTCGCGGACCAGGTCGGCGTCGGCATGCTTGAAGAACTGCCCGCCGACCAGCGGGACGTCGGGGCTGAACGTGCCGTCGGGCCGCACCGGGTTGACCACCGGCAGGCCGTACCCCTTGGCCACCCGCAGGTCGTCCGCGCCGAAGGCGGGCGCCTGGTGGACGAGGCCGGTGCCGTCCTCGGTGGTGACGTAGGTGTCGAGGACGACGTATGGCGTGAACTGTGCATCCGCCGAATACTCGATGAGCTCGAACGGACGCTGATAGGTCCAGCGCTCGAGGTCGGCGCCGACGAAGCGCTCGGTCACGGTCCAGCCCTCGCCGAGCACCTGTTCGAACAGCGGCTCGGCGAGCACGAGCGTCTCGTCGCCGTCACTGGCCGCGATGTAGGTGACCTCGGGGTGGACTGCCACCGCGGTGTTGGAGACCAGCGTCCACGGCGTGGTGGTCCACACCAGCAGCGACGCTCGCCCGGCCAGCGGCCCGGACGTGAGCGGGAACCGGACGAACACCGACGGGTCGAGCACGGTCTCGTAACCCTGGGCCAGCTCGTGGGAGGACAAGCCGGTGCCGCACCGCGGGCAGTACGGCGACACGCGGTTGTCCTCGACCAGCAGCCCGGAGTCGAAGATCTGCTTGAGCGACCACCACACGCTCTGGACGTAGGCTGGGTCCATCGTCCGGTAGGCCTGGGACATGTCGACCCAGTAGCCCATCCGCTCGGTCATCTCCTCGAAGGCGCCGACGTGACGCTCGACGGACTCGCGGCAGCGGGCGTTGAACTCGGCGACCCCGAAGGCCTCGATGTCGTTCTTGGTGGTGAAGCCGAGCTCCTTCTCCACCGCGATCTCGACCGGCAGGCCGTGGCAGTCCCACCCGGCCTTGCGCGGGACGTGGTAGCCCTTCATGGTGCGATAACGCGGGAAGACGTCCTTGAAGACGCGCGCCTCGACGTGGTGAGTGCCGGGCATGCCGTTGGCGGTGGGCGGGCCCTCGTAGAAGGTCCACTGCTCGCCGCCCTCGCTGGCCTTGAGGGCTTGCGCGAAGATGTCGTTATCGCGCCAGAACGCCAGGATCTCGCGCTCGGCGGCCGGCAGGTCGATCTGGGCCGGCAGGGCGTCGTAGCTGCGCGTGGTGGCCGGGTCGGCCGGGCCCGAGGTGGACATCGTCGCGGATCCTCCGTCGTCGTCAGGTTCGTCGACGAAGGGACGAGGCGAACCCCGCGGTACCACCCTCCTTGGCCACGCGGCATCGCGCGACCCGCTTCATTGCCTGCGGCCGGGTCTACTGAGCGCCGTGGCGCTGTTCTTCCGGCGGCTCCGGGCTGATCTTCGTCCGGGCTCGTGCCACCGGGCTCACACCGTCCCCGGCTCGCTCGTGGCCGTCAGCTCGGACTACTGGTCCCATCGACGCCTGCTCGCAGCA
>DATCVR010000226.1:0-2620 GCA_036566745.1 Jiangellaceae bacterium
AGCTTGGCGGGTACCCTTACGGCGCCTGTTGTTCGCAATGGGTGGGGAGGCGTCGCCTAGTCCGGTCGATGGCGCCCGCCTGCTAAGCGGGTTGAGGGCTCAAACCCTCTCGCGGGTTCAAATCCCGCCGCCTCCGCCACATCGACGAGGGCATGACTCGAGTCATCGAGTCGTGCCCTCGTTCGCGTTCGTGTGACATGTTCCCCGGGCGATGCCCATCACCCACGCCGGTGTCCCGCGCCTGGCCGTGGCCACGAGAGGGATCACCCCGTGCCGACGACCTTGAAGCGGTTCCTGTCCGTGCCCCTGATCGCCGTTGCGACCTGCGCGGTCCTGACCGCGTGCGGCGGCGACGACCCGGCCGACACCTCGACGTCGTCCGACGAGACGACCGGCGCCCAGCCCTCCGGCGAGTCCTCCGGCGAGTCCTCCGACGACGCCGGGAGCGACGGCGGGAGCGACGGCGGGAGCGACGGCGGGCCCGAGGACGGCGACAGCTCCGGCGGCGGCTCCGGCGACCGGATCGAGCTGTCGGTCGGCGTCTGCACGCTGGGTGCCGACGAGATCACAGCCCTGCTGGACCCCACCGACGCCGGCGAGGTCTCCCCCGCGGAGGAGGAGGAAGGGTCGCTGTCCACCACCTTCGGGCCGTCGTGCACCTGGACCGGGCCGTTCGGCGAAGAGCTGTCGGTCACCGTGTCGAAGTACGACGACTGGGTGTCGATGGACTCCCTGCCCACGAGCGACAGCGGCCTGTCGGAGCCGCCACAGGAGGTGCCGGGGCTCGGCGACGAAGCCTGGGCCTCGCTCGCCGGGCCGGCGGGCCAGCAGGTGGTCTGGCGCCGCGACGACATCTCCGTCCACGTCAGCGGGAACGTCAGCTTCCCTGAGGACTCCCTGCTCGGCGTCGCCGAGTCGGTCGACGCCGCCCTCCAGTCCTCCGACACCTGACGCGAGTCAGGTGATCGTGTAGGCGTCGCCGACGGCTTCCTGCAACTCGGCGGCGGACAGCGGCGCCGCCGGACCGGCGATGTTCCACCGGTGTCCGAACGGGTCCACCAGCCAGCCGTTGCGTCCGTGCGGGCTGTCCTCGATCGGGCGGTCGACCGTGGCGCCCGCGGCCACCGCGCGCTCGAAGACCGCGTCGGCGTCGTCCACCTCGATGACGAGCGACACGGTGGTGCGGCCCACCGTGGTCGGGCTGTAGACGCCGCCGGCGGGCCACTCGTCGGCGATCATGAGATGGGTGTCGCCGATGTCGAACTCCGCGTGACCGATCGCGTGGGTCTGGGGATCGGTCCACCGTGTGGTCTCGACGGCGTCGAAGGCTCGTGTGTAGAAGTCGAGGGCCGCGGCCGCGTCGGCGGCGCACAGGTAGGGCGTGACGCTCACCATGGTGACCTCCTGAGGTGAGGGATCCGCCCCTGTCACGTTACGGAGCGGCCGGACGCCGCGCCAGGTAGCCGTCGAGGACGGCCAGCTCGGCTCGTTCGGTGGCGGCCTGGTCGTCGCGGCCGGCCGACTCGTAGGTGGCGATGACTCGCCGGCGGCGGTCGGCGTCGACGCTCAGGACCTGGGCGATCTCGGCATCGGTGAGGTCGCGGGCCACGGGATGGTCGACCGTGGCGTCGCGGGCCTCGGCCGAGTGGATGTACGACATGACGACGCGGAGGACGCGTTTGCGGACCTCGTCACGGTTGCGAACCGCCGTGGTGAGGTCGTGCTGGAGGGTCTCCTTCAGGCCTGGGCTCACCCACCGAGGATGCCAACCGCGGTGGGTGAGCCGCGACCTGTTTTCGCGTCAGTGCAGGCCGAGGCGTGCCTTCAAGCCGTCGAGCTCGGACCAGAGCAGCGTCGGCAGGTGGTCGCCGAACTTCTCGAACCACTCCGTGATGCCCGGGATCTCGGCCTTCCACTCCTCGGGGTCGACCCGCAGGCACGCCTCGAGCTGCTCGGCGGTGAGGTCGAGCCCGTCGACGTCGAGCGCACCAGGAGCCGGGACGTGGCCGATGGGCGTCTCGACGGCTGCCGCGGTGCCCTCCAGCCGCTCGACGACCCACTTGAGCACCCGGCTGTTCTCGCCGAAGCCGGGCCAGGCGAAGCCGCCGTCCTCGTCGCGCCGGAACCAGTTGACGTAGAAGATCTTGGGCAGCTTGACGGCGTCGGCGTCCTTGCCGAGCGAGATCCAGTGCCCGAAGTAGTCGCCCCCGTTGTAGCCGATGAAGGGCAGCATGGCCATCGGGTCGCGCCGGACCACGCCGACCTTTCCGGTGGCGGCGGCGGTCGTCTCGGACGACAGCGTCGCGCCCATGAACACGCCGTGGGTCCAGTCGCGAGCCTCGGTGACCAGCGGGACCGTCGTGGCCCGCCGTCCGCCGAACAGGATCGCCGAGATCGGCACCCCGCGCGGGTCGTCGTACTCCGGCGCGATGATCGGGCACTGGGTGATCGGCGTGCAGAAGCGCGAGTTCGGGTGCGACGAGGGCTCGGCCGACTCGGGCGTCCAGTCACGCCCCTTCCAGTCCGTCAGGTGCGCCGGCGGCTCGTCGGTCATGCCCTCCCACCAGATGTCGCCGTCGTCGGTGAGCGCGACGTTGGTGAAGACGCTGTTGCCGCGGGC
>DATCVR010000227.1:0-1657 GCA_036566745.1 Jiangellaceae bacterium
GATGTCGCGCGCTGTGCCGCTGAAGTACTCGATCGGGACGTAGACCCCTGCGGTGAACATCGAGGGGAAGAAGACCACCATCCCCACGACCTGCCCGGTCTTCGCGTTGGGCGAGACCGCGGTGATCGCGGCGCCGATCCCGAGCGAGACGGCCAACGCCAGGACGTACGCGACCACGTACCCGACCAGGGACTCCGGTAGCGGGGTCCCGAAGACCACCCTGCCGAGGGCGACCGCGATGACCGTGGAGGCGGCGACCGCGGCGGCGTGCACCAGCACCTGGCCCAGCAGGATCGAGTCGGGGCGGGCGGGGGTGGTGCCGAGCCGCCTCAGGACGCCGCTCTCGCGGTAGCCGGTCAGTGTCTGCGGCATCGTCATGATCGAGGCCATGATCATCGAGAGCAGCACGGCGACAGGCACATAGACGTCGATCAGCGCGCGGCCACCGTAGTCGGGGTTGGGTTCGCGGAAGGCCGGGATGGCCCCGAGCACCATGAGTAGCAGGCTCGGGAACAGGAGGATCCAGAAGAGGGCGAGCCGATCGCGGGCGAAGAGCCGGGACTCCGTACGGATCACGGCGACGGTCGGGCTGGTCATCGGATCGCCTCCAAGGCGTCGGTGTCGGGCGAGGTGTCGGTGAGATCGAGGTAGGCGGCGTCGAGGCTGCCCGCGGCTACCCGGAGCCGCTGCGGGGCCACGCCCTGCGTACGCAGCGCCTCGACCACCGCGAGCGCGACCCCTTCGGCGCCCTCGACGGTGACGGTGCCGTTCTCGCTGCGCGCGGCGGTGACGCCGTCGAGATCGCGCAGGGAGGCCAGATCGATCGCGACCGAGGTCTCGAAGGTGGTGATCGTGGCGGCGGAAGCGGAGTCGATGAGCCCCGCCGGGGTGTCCAGCGCCCGGATCCGGCCGGCGTCGACGATGGCGATCCGGTCGCAGAGGGTCTGGGCCTCCTCCATCGAGTGGGTGACCAGCAGGACGGTGACACCCCGGTCGCGTACGTCCCGCACCAGATCCCACACCTCACGACGGGCGCGCGGGTCCAGGCCCGTGGTGAGCTCGTCGAGCACCACGACCCGCGGCCGGCCGATCAGCGCCAAGGCGATCGAGAGCCGCTGCTGCTGGCCGCCGGAGAGGTTCTCGAACCGCTGCCGCAGGTGAGGACTGAGGCCGAGCCGCTCGGCCAGCGGCGCCCACGGCTCCGGATCGGGGTAGAAGGCACTCCACAGCTCCAGCGCCTCCTGCACGGTGATCTTCTGCTGCAGCTTCGCCTCCTGGAGCTGTACGCCGAGCACCTCCGTCACAGCAGCGCGATCCGTCCACGGATCGATGCCATGGACCCGGATCCGGCCGCGGTCGCCGACCCGCAGGCCGGCGATCGACTCGACCGTCGTGCTCTTGCCGGCTCCGTTGGGGCCGAGGATGCCGAAGATCTCGCCTTCGTGGACGCTCAGGCTGATCTCGTCGACCGCCACCTTGTCGCCGTACGTCTTGCGCAGGCCGTCCACGACGACCTCTGGTTCTCGCTCCTGATGCATACTCCGAGCCTGTCGTGATCCGCGGTCTCACGGATCGGGCGATCGGCGCGAGTGGGCATCAGTCGATCGGTTGATGCGACGATGGACCCCATGCGCTACGACAACCTGCTGGCGTCGGT
>DATCVR010000228.1:0-13730 GCA_036566745.1 Jiangellaceae bacterium
AGCAGGCCCGCGTCCTGGACCCGTCGCGCCAACTCGGTGAAATCGCTGACTTGTCGTTCTCGCACCGACCGGGTCGGCATTGAGATGGGCGCAGCGTTGGCCACGAGGGCGTCCTTCCGGTTGGGGCAAAGGGACGCTCAAACTCTCACAGCCTGGGCCTGAGGTCGACAATCCCGCCATCAGGCGGATGAACCCGGGGGCTAGCCCCACCCCGTCCGGCCGCTGCGTTCCACGTCGTGAACCAGGGGTAGCGGTCGCCCCCGCGAGGTCTGCACGGTGGGAGCGGACAGCTTCTTCGACCGTCGACCTCGAGGAGCATCACCGTGATCCATCGGCGTACCCGAGCGGACAAGGTCCGTGTCACTTTCAGCCTTCCGAGCAGCGACCTGGCCGGCCCCGTGTCGCTGGTGGGCGACTTCAACGACTGGACGCCCGGCACCCACGAACTGCGGCGGCGCAGCAACGGCCATCACAGCGTCGCCGTCGACCTCCAGCCCGGAGAGCCGGTCCTGTTCCGCTATCTCGCCCACGGCGGGCGCTGGTTCGACGACCCCGACGCCGACGAGACCAGCCCGAGCGGTGGAGTGCTCCACCCCTAGCACCGTCGGGTGCGCCGTCGCGTCTGCTCACAGACGTATGGGCAGGTCGTGGATGCCGGGACCGTGAGCGACGAGCGCTAGGGTCCCGGCATGGGATCGACCGTCGTGGTCGCCGTGCTCGTGACGCTCGCCGTCGCGATCGCCGTCGCGCTGGTGGTGCGGTGGGTGCGGTCCCGGCACCTCCTCGGCAGCCCCGAAGACCAGGCGACGTACCGCATCCTCCACATGACGAGCCTCGCCTCGCCGGAGCTGCGCGCCGGGCTCGACGCCGGTGCGGAGAAGGCGATCCGACACCTCCGGGCCCTGCTCGGCACGCCCGCGCTCGCCCTCACCGACGGCGAGACCACCCTCGGATGGGACGGCCTCGGCCACGACCACCACGTGACCCACGTGGCCGCCCACGCCGAGCGCACGCTCGACGACGGGTCCACCGGCGTGCTGTCACCCGACATCGTGGCCTGTGAGCGGCTCGACTGCCCGATCCGGCACGGCGTGGTCGCCGCGCTGACCACCGAGGACCGCGTGGTCGCGGCGCTGGTCGCCTACACCTCGACCCGGCCGTCCGCCGGGCTCGTGCGTGCGGTCGAGGAGGTCGCCCGCTTCGTCTCGGGCCAGCTCGAGCTCGCGGAGCTGGACCACTCGCGGGCCAAGCTCGCCGAGGCCGAGATCAAGGCGTTGCGGGCGCAGATCTCCCCGCACTTCATCTACAACTCCCTCGGCGCCATCGCGGCCTATGTCCGCACCGACCCCGAGCACGCCCGCGAGCTGCTGCTCGAGTTCGCCGACTTCACCCGCTACTCGTTCCGCCGCCACGGCGACTTCACGACGCTCGCCGAAGAACTGCGCTCGATCGAGCGGTACCTCATGCTCGAGAAGGCCCGCTTCGGCGACCGGCTCTCGGTCACGCTGCGGGTTGCGCCGGAGGTGCTGCCGGTGGCGGTGCCCTTCCTGTGCCTCCAGCCGCTGGTCGAGAACGCCGTCCGGCACGGCCTCGAAGGACGATCCGGGCCGGGTCACGTCGAGATCATCGCCGAGGACGCCGGCAACGACGCGACCATCAGCGTCGACGACGACGGCGCCGGCATGGACCCCGAGCTCGTCCGCCGCACACTGGCCGGCGAGAGCACCGGCGACCGTGTCGGCCTCGGCAACGTCGACGAGCGCCTGCGCAGCGTGTTCGGCGACGAGTACGGCCTGGTGGTCGAGACGGCTCCGGGCGCGGGCACCCGGGTCAGCATGCGCGTCCCCAAGTACCGACCGGGCGTCCACGCGTCCTGACCTCGGGTGATCGTCGGCGCGAATCGGCCGCCCCCGCGACCGGAACATTCCAACGATCACCACGATGGGGTTACCCTCGCGCGCATGCTCAGCGTGTTGGCCGTCGACGACGAACCACCCGCCCTGGGAGAGCTCGCGTACCTCCTCGACCAGGACGAACGGGTCTCACGGGTGCTCACCGCGAGCGACGGCGCGGCGGCCCTGCGCGTTCTCGAGAGCGAGCACGTCGACACGGTCTTCCTCGACATCCGGATGCCCGGGCTGTCCGGCGTCGACCTCGCCCGGGTGCTCGCCCGGTTCCGGCGTCCACCCGCCGTCGTGTTCGTGACGGCCTACGACGACCACGCGGTCGCCGCCTTCGACCTGCACGCCGTCGACTACGTGATGAAGCCGTTCCGGCCGGAGCGTCTCGCCGAGGCGGTCCGCCGCGCCGTCGACGCCGTGTCGGGCCCAGGACCGGCTTCGGGTCCGACCGACGACGAGACCATCCCGGTCGAGCTCGGCGGAGTCACCAAGTTCGTCCGGCGCAGCGACGTCACCTATGTCACGGCCCACGGCGACTACGCCCGGCTGCACACCCCCGCCGGCAGCCACTTGCTGCGGACCGCGCTGAGCACCCTCGAGGAACGCTGGGCCGATGCCGGATTCGTCCGCATCCACCGCAGCCACCTCGTGGCGCTCGCCCACGTCGAGGAGGTCCGGATGGACGGTGGGCGGTACAGCGTGGTGGTGGGCGACGAGGTCCTCGCGGTGAGCCGCCGGCACACCCGTGAGCTGCGCGATCTCCTCGTGCGGCGGGCCGGCGGCACACCGACATGACCGAACGGGTGCGGGTGTCGCATCCGCGGCGGAGCAGACCTCCGGTGCGGCGCCGCCCCGCCACGACCGAGATCGACGAGCAGACCCGCCTCGGCGAGGTCTACATGCGCTCGCTGCTGCGCGCCCAGCTCCGCCTCGGCATAGCCGTCGCAGCCGCGACCCTGGGCGTGCTGGCCCTGCTGCCGGTGCTGTTCGCGCTGGCGCCACGGCTGGGCGAGATCGAGCTGTGGGGCATCCCGGCGCCGTGGCTGATCCTCGGTGGCCTGGTGTACCCGTTGCTGGTCGCGGCCGCGTGGTTCTACGTCCGCCACGCCGAACGCGTCGAGCGCGACTTCGCCGACCTGGTGAACCGCACGTGAATCCGTCCGTGGGGCTCGCCGCCGTGGTGGTCACGGCACTGGCCACCGTGCTGGTCGGCGTGTACGGGGTGCGGGCGGCCCGGACCACGAGCGACTTCTACGTGGCCTCGCGGACGGTGACTCCGTGGTGGAACGCCTCGGCGATCGGCGGGGAGTACCTGTCGGCGGCGTCGTTCCTCGGGGTGGCCGGGCTGATCCTGGCCTACGGCACCGACATGCTGTGGTTCCCGGTGGGCTACACCGCCGGGTACCTCGTGCTGCTGGTCCTGGTGGCGGCCCCGCTGCGGCGATCCGGCGCCTACACGCTGCCCGACTTCGCCGAGGCCCGGCTCGAGTCCCTGCCCGCCCGCCGGACGGCCAGCATCCTCGTGGTGACGATCGGCTGGCTCTACCTCCTACCGCAGTTCCAGGCGGCCGGGCTCACCCTGCGCACCGTCACCGGCGCTCCATCGTGGGCCGGGCCGGTGGTGGTCGCCGCGGTGGTGCTGGTCAGCGTGCTCGCGGGCGGGATGCGCAGCGTGACGTTCGTCCAGGCGTTCCAGTACTGGCTGAAGCTGACCGCGCTCGCCGTGCCCGCCGTGTTCGTCCTGCTGGTCTGGCGGGGAGACGGGTCCCCGGAGGTCGCCGGGGAGGCCCCGCCCACCTTCGCCGAGACCACGGCCGTCGAGGTCACCACCGACGTGAGCATCGACGTGGGCACGCCCGTGGTCGTGGACGCCGACGGCGCGGTGGACGGCCGAGACGTGAACGGCACCATCAGCCTCGGTGCCGGCACGCACGACGTCCGGGCCGGCACGGTGCTCACGTTCCCGGCGGGCGCGGCGGTCCCCCATGCCGACCATCTGACCCCCATGACCGGGCAGAGCTGGGCGCTGCCGCTGCATTCCGACGACGACCATCCGCTGTACGCGACGTACTCGCTGATGCTGGCGCTGTTCTTCGGGACGATGGGGCTGCCGCACGTGCTCGTCCGCTTCTACACGAACCCCGACGGCCGCGCCGCCCGACGCACCACGCTCGCCGTGCTCGGCCTGCTCAGCGTCTTCTACCTGCTGCCCACGGTGTACGGCGCCCTCGGCCGGCTCTACACCCCCGAGCTGCTGCTCACCGGCCGCACGGACGCCGTGGTGCTCGTCCTGCCTGGCCGGCTCGTTGACGGCCCGGCCGGCGAGGCGCTCAGCGCGCTCGTGACCGCGGGAGCGTTCGCCGCCTTCCTGTCCACGTCGTCGGGGCTGACGATCTCGGTGGCCGGTGTGCTGTCGCAGGACCTCATCGGCCGCCGGGTCCGCAACCCGGTAGCAGCGTTCCGGCTGGCCGCCGTGCTGGCGCTGCTGGTGCCGATCACGCTGGCCCTGGCGAGTCCCCAGCTCGGGATCGCGGACGTGGTGGGGCTGGCGTTCGCGGTGGCGGCGTCGTCGTTCTGCCCGTTGTTGCTCCTGGGCATCTGGTGGCGCCGGCTCACCGACGTCGGCGCGATCGCGGGTCTGGTGGCCGGCGGTGGGCTGTCGACGGCGGCGGTGGTCACCACGATCGTCGCGGGGAGTCAGGACGGCTGGGCCGGGGCGCTGCTCACCCAGCCGGCAGCGTGGACGATGCCGATCGCCTTCGTGGTGATGGTCGTGGTCTCGCTCGCGACGCAGCGGCGAGTGGCGCCCGGGGTGGATCGGACGATGGTGCGCCTGCACACCCCGGAGAACCTCGACCTCGACCGCGGCGACTGGGACCCCGAGGACCGCTGGCGCCGGCCCCGGTGATCGCTCTCCCGCGATCGGGTATAGCGCCGGTAACCGTCCGTGAAGCGGGGGCTGTCAGTGTCGCTGGACATCGACCACCGGCCCTCGGCCAGAAACGGAGACCATGCCAATGCAGCCCAACTCCGCATCACGGCATCTGATCGCGACGGCGTCGGCGATCATCCTCGTAGCATTCGCCGCCGTCGTGGGCATGGCACAGGATTCCCGCGCATCTACCGCTGCGAAGGGTGACCAGAACATCCAGGCCAGCTCGTGCGACCAGGGTTCCGGCTACCACGACCTGCCTCCCTCTCCGTACGACGTCGGCGGCACGAATGCGCGCACCTGGTGTTACGGCTACCCACATCTCAACGCCCAGGTCGAGTTCCTGGCCGCGGGCGAACACCTCCGGTCTGGGACGGAGTGCCCAACAGCAGGTACGCGTGGGGCGCCATCAAAGACCTCGTGACCGGCGAGTTGTGGCTGGTGCGAGCTAGCTCGTCCAGCGGGATCGTGGACCGGAATCTGTCGATCACGGACGGGCACCGGGTCGCGATACGAGCATGCGAGGGATCGTCGACCAACTATTCGGCTTATGGGTGCGGCGACTGGTACTACGCCACCGCCTGACGCTTGCTGCCTCTACGTCAACGGGCAAGGTCGCGGAGGGGAACGCCGGGATCGGCGAGGCGGTCGGGGTCGGCGGCGCCGCCGGACAGGATCACGCCGCGGATGTCGTCCTGCACGTCCCACACGTTGACGTTCATGCCGGCCAGCACCCGGCCGTCCCGGAGCCAGAAGGCCAGGAACTCTCGGGTGTCCAGGTCGCCTCGCACCACGACGCGGTCGTAGCCGTCCGGGCCGATGTGCCCGGAGTACTCCATGCCGAGGTCGTACTGGTCGGTGAAGAAGAACGGCAGGACGTCGTAGGACACGTCGCGACCCATCATCGATCGGGCCGCCGCAGCGCCGCCGTCCATGGCGTTGGACCAATGCTCGACCCTGATGCGGGTGCCGAGCACGGGGTGCAGCCAGTACGCGATGTCGCCGGCCACGAAGACGTCCGGGTCGCTGGTGCGCAGTGAGGCGTCCGCGAGCACCCCGCGGTCGACCTCGAGCCCGGCCTGCTCGGCCAGCTCGACGTTCGGGACGACACCGATGCCGACCACCACGATGTCCGCGTCGATCTCGGCATCGTCGTCGGTGACCACCGCACCCACCCGCCCGTCCGCTCCGCCGCGCAGCCGTGCCGCCTGGCGCCCGAACCGGAAGTCCACGCCGTGCTCGCGGTGGAGGTCGGCGAAGACCTGTCCCATCTCCGGACCGAGCGGCCCGGCCAGCGGCACCGACTCCGGCTCGACCACGACCACGTCGCAGCCGTGCTGACGTGCGGCGGAGGCGACCTCGAGGCCGATCCAGCCAGCACCCACCACCGCGACGCGCGCACCGGCGCGGAACGCCTCGAGCAGGGCCAGCGACTGCGGCAGCGTGCGGAGGTACGCCACACCGTCCAGGTCCGCGCCGGGCACCCGTAGCCGCCGCACCGACGACCCGGTGGCGAGCAGCAGCCGGTCGAACGGGACCGTCTCGCCGCCCTGCCCGGCTTCGGACTCGGCCAGCTCGACGCTCCGCCCGGCCAGGTCGACCGAGCGCACCCGGGTGGACAGCCGCAGCTCGACGTCGTGCTCGGCGTACCAGGCCTGGTCGTTCATGATCGGCACACTGGGGTCGTCGTTGCCGAGCAGGACGCCCTTCGACAGCGGTGGACGCTCGTAGGGCGGCAGGGCCTCCTCGGTGATTACCACGACGCGGCCGTCGAACCCCTCGTCACGCAGCGTCTGGGTCGCCTTTCCGGCTGCCGCGCCGCCGCCCACGATCACGAACGTGCTGCCCATGACGATCACGCCCTTCCGTCGCTCCCATTCTCCGGCCGCCCGCCCCGCACCACATCGTGATCGTTGGAACGAATTGGCAGTCAGGCGCGACCACGCGGTTGGCAAGGATCACCCCGGCGACTACCGCTCGTCGCGCCGGGCCGACCGCTCGTCGTGCGGCTTTCGTCCGCATGTCGACACCTTGCGCCCGCTCGGCGACCGTCACCGCGACGTCACTCCCCGGTCACGTCCGTCGCCTCTAGCGTGACCGGCCAACCGGTGGCGTATGTGAGCCGGGCCACATCGCGACAAGGAGGTCGACTCGTGAGCAGCCTCGACGACCCGCCCACGGAACGCACCGTTCCGTCCGCGGCCGAGTACGAGCGGATGCAGGCCAGCCCGGAGTTCATCGAACTGCGCCGCCGGTTCCGCGCCTTCGCCTTTCCGATGACCGCCGCGTTCCTCGCCTGGTACCTGCTCTACGTCCTGCTCTCCACGTACGCGGTGGACTTCATGTCGACCCGGCTGGTGGGCAACATCAACGTCGGGCTCGTCATGGGCCTCGGCCAGTTCGCCTCGACGTTCCTGATCACCTGGCTGTACATCCGCCACGCCAACAGCAAGCTCGACCCGGTGGCCGACCAGATCCGCGACGAGCTCGAGGAGGCCTCGTGACCGACATCGGCGAACCCCTCGTCAACCTGCTCATCTTCGGCATCTTCGTCGCGGCCACGCTGGTCATCGTCATCCGGGCCTCGCGCAACAACAAGACCGCCGCCGACTACTACGCCGGCGGGCGGGCCTTCACCGGCCAGCAGAACGGCATCGCGATCGCCGGCGACTACCTCTCGGCCGCGTCGTTCCTGGGCATCGCCGGAGCGATCGCCGTGTTCGGCTACGACGGCTTCCTCTACTCCATCGGCTTCCTCGTGGCCTGGCTCGTGGCGTTGCTGCTGGTCGCCGAGCTGTTGCGGAACACCGGCCGGTTCACCATGGCCGACGTCCTGTCGTTCCGGATGCGCCAGCGCCCGGTGCGGACCGCGGCGGCCACCTCCACCCTCGCCGTCTCGTTCTTCTACCTGCTCGCGCAGATGGCCGGGGCCGGTGGTCTCGTGGCGCTGCTGCTGGGTGTCACCGACCGGGCAGGCCAGTCGCTGGTCATCGGCGTGGTCGGCGCGCTGATGGTGTTCTACGTGCTGGTCGGCGGGATGAAGGGCACCACCTGGGTGCAGATCGTCAAGGCCGTCCTGCTGATCACCGGCGCCGCGATCATGACCGTCTGGGTGCTGTCGAAGTACGGGTTCAACCTCTCCTCGCTGCTGGGCGCGGCCGTGGACAGCGCGGGCGAGGCGGGCGCACACCTGCTCGACCCGATGAACCAGTACGG
Source organism: Jiangellaceae bacterium (assembly GCA_036566745.1). Taxonomy (GTDB): domain Bacteria; phylum Actinomycetota; class Actinomycetes; order Jiangellales; family Jiangellaceae; genus DATCVR01. The sequence continues at coordinate 8,050 of DATCVR010000228.1, forward strand.
GAAGTCCGACACCTCCAAGCTCGACTTCATCTCGCTGGCGCTCGCGCTGGTGCTCGGCACCGCCGGTCTGCCCCACGTCCTGATGCGCTTCTACACGGTCCCGACGGCGAAGGAGGCCCGCAAGAGCGTCACCTGGGCCATCGTCCTGATCGGGCTGTTCTACCTGTTCACGCTGGTGCTCGGGTACGGCGCCGGTGCGCTGGTCGGGCCGGACACGATCAAGGCCGCACCAGGTGGGGCGAACTCGGCGGCACCACTGCTCGCGTTCGAGCTGGGCGGCACGCTCCTGCTGGGCATCATCGCGGCGGTGGCGTTCGCGACGATCCTGGCGGTGGTCGCGGGCCTGACCATCACGGCGTCGGCGTCCTTCGCCCACGACGTGTACGCCAACGTGATCAAGAAGGGTGAGGTGGCCCCGAACGACGAGGTGCGGGTCGCCCGGATCACTGCCGTGGTCATCGGTGCGGTGGCCATCGTGGGCGGCATCTTCGCCAACGGCCAGAACATCGCGTTCCTGGTGGCGCTGGCCTTCGCGGTGGCCGCGAGCGCGAACCTCCCGGTCATCCTCTACTCGCTGTTCTGGAAGAGGTTCAACACCCGCGGCGCGGTGTGGAGCATCTACGGCGGCCTCGTCACGGCGGTCACCCTGATCGTCTTCTCGCCCGTGGTGTCCGGCAAGCCCGAGGACCCGGTCACCGGGCGCAGCCCCTCGATGCTGCAGAGCGTCGACTTCCACTGGTTCCCGCTGGACAACCCGGGTCTGGTCTCCATCCCGGCCGGCTTCTTCTTCGGCTGGCTCGGCACCCGGCTGTCGAAGGAGTTCAACGCCGCCAAGTACGCCGAGATGGAGGTGCGATCGCTCACCGGCGCCGGAGCCGAGAAGGCGACGTCAGTCCACTGACCCTGCCGGCTTCCGGGTCACCCGGTCGTCGTCGTTCCGGGGACGCGACGACCGGGTGGCCCGGAACCGCATGCCGGACCCGCCTTGCCCCGGCGAATCGCCTGGTGGTGAGGTAGAGCCCAGTGCGGGCCATCGAGTCATCGATCAGACACGAGGAGCAGAACACCGTGACCAACGACGCTCTCTCCAATCTTCTCCACGAAGAGCGGCGCTTCCCGCCGTCCGAAGAGTTCGCCACCCAGGCCAACGCCACCGCCGCGCTGTACGAGGAGGCCAAGGCCGACCGGCTGGCGTTCTGGGAGCGCCAGGCACGCGAGCTGCTGACGTGGGACGCCGAGTGGTCCGAGGTCCTCGACTGGACCAACCCGCCGTTCGCCCAGTGGTTCGTGGGCGGCCGCCTCAACGTCGCGTACAACTGCGTCGACCGCCACGTCGAGGCCGGCCACGGCGACCGCGTGGCCATCCACTGGGAGGGCGAGCCCGGCGACAGCCGCAGCCTCACCTACGCCGACCTCCAGCGCGAGGTCTCCAAGGCGGCCAACGCGCTCACCGAGCTCGGCGTGGGCCACGGCGATCGCGTGGCGATCTACCTGCCGATGATCCCCGAGGCCGCTATCGCGATGCTCGCCTGTGCCCGGCTCGGCGCGATCCACTCGGTGGTGTTCGGCGGGTTCTCTGCCGAGGCGCTGCGCAGCCGCATCGAGGACGCCGAGGCCAAGCTCATCATCACCTCCGACGGCGGCTACCGGCGCGGCAAGCCCAGCGCCCTCAAGCCCGCGGTCGACGAGGCCGCCGCGAAGTCGCCGTCGATCGAGAAGGTGCTGGTGGTCCGGCGCACCGAGCAGGATGTCGCCTGGGACGACACCCGCGACGTGTGGTGGCACGAGATCGTCGAGCGCCAGTCCGACCACCACACCCCCGAAGCCCATGACTCCGAGGACACGCTGTTCATCCTCTACACCTCCGGCACCACGGGTAAGCCCAAGGGCATCAAGCACACCACCGGCGGCTACCTCCTGCAGACGGCCTACACCCACCGCAACGTCTTCGACCTCAAGCCCGAGTCCGACGTCTACTGGTGTACCGCCGACATCGGCTGGGTCACCGGCCACAGCTACATCGTCTACGGTCCGCTCGCCAACGGCGCCACCCAGGTGATGTACGAGGGCACTCCCGACTTCCCGGAGCCGGGCCGCTGGTGGGACGTCATCGAGAAGTACGGCGTCACCATCCTCTACACCGCGCCCACGGCCATCCGGACGTTCATGAAGCAGGGCGAGGAGATCCCGAACCGCCGCGACCTCTCCTCGCTGCGCCTGCTCGGCAGCGTGGGCGAGCCGATCAACCCCGAGGCCTGGATCTGGTATCGCAGGGTCATCGGCGGCGACCGCACGCCGGTGGTCGACACCTGGTGGCAGACCGAGACGGGCGCGATCATGATCAGCCCCCTGCCGGGTGTCACGGCGGCGAAGCCCGGCTCGGCCCAGGTGGCGCTGCCGGGCATCTCGGCGGACGTCGTCGACGACGCCGGCGAGGTGGTGCCCGACGGACACGGCGGCTACCTCGTCCTCACCGAGCCGTGGCCGTCGATGCTGCGCACGATCTGGGGCGACGACGAGCGCTTCGTCGAGACCTACTGGTCGCGGTTCGAGGGCCGGTACTTCGCGGGCGACGGCGCGAAGAAGGACGACGACGGCGACATCTGGCTGCTCGGCCGGGTCGACGACGTCATGAACGTCTCGGGCCACCGCATCTCGACCACCGAGGTCGAGTCCGCGCTGGTGTCCCATCCCAAGGTGGCCGAGGCCGCCGTGGTGGGCGCCTCCGACCCCACCACCGGGCAGGGCATCGTCTCGTTCGTCATCCTCCGCGCCGACGCCGGCGACGGTGGGTCCGACGTGGTCCAGGAGCTGCGCAACCACGTCGCCAAGGAGATCGGGCCGATCGCCAAGCCTCGCCAGATCATGGTCGTCGCCGAGCTGCCCAAGACCCGCTCCGGCAAGATCATGCGGCGACTGCTGCGAGACGTCGCCGAGAATCGTGAGCTGGGCGACGTACAGACGCTGGCCGACCCCACCGTCATGAACCTCATCAGCCAGGGCCTGGCCACGGGTACCTCCGAGGACTGAACGCGCCCGCCACCCCCACCCCCTGCGTGATCGTCAGCGGGCCGGCGGTCCGTCCGCCTCGACCCACTCGACGACCACGGGGGTGGCCGGGCGTCGTTCACCTAAACTGACCTGGGGTGTGCCGGGAAGTCTGGTCGGCGACAGGACTCCCTCTGCCCAGGTGAAGGTGGTACGCCCGTGATTCGCCGCAGCGCCCGCCGACTCTTCGACCGCTCGTCCTGGCCGGAGGCCCAGTACGTCGCCGAGGCGCTGCGCAACGAGACCACCGGCGGGTTCCTCATGCTGCTCGCCGCGGCGGCGGCCCTGCTGTGGATCAACCTCTCGCCGGGCTCCTACGACGCCGTCAGCTCGGCCACCTTCGGCCCCGCAGGGCTCCACCTCGACCTGTCGGTGAGTGCCTGGGCCGCCGACGGACTGCTGGCGGTGTTCTTCTTCGTCGCGGGGCTCGAGCTCAAGCGCGAGATCGTGGTCGGCAGTCTGAGCAAACCCGCCGAAGCCGTGCTGCCGATGATCGCCGCCGTGTGCGGGATGGCCGCTCCCATCCTTGTGTACCTCGTGGTCAACGCCTCCGACCAGGGCGATCTCCGGGGATGGGCGGTTCCCACTGCCACCGACATCGCGTTCGCGCTGGCGGTCCTCGCGGTGATCGGGACGCGGCTGCCGTCGGCGCTACGTGCCTTCCTGCTGACCCTCGCCGTGGTCGACGATCTCCTCGCGATCGTGATCATCGCCGTGTTCTTCACCTCCGACCTCGAGCTCTGGGCGCTGGTAGGTGCGCTGGCGATCCTGGTCGCGTACTTCGTCCTCCAGCGTCGCCGGGTCCGCGCGTGGTGGATCTACCTGCCGATGGCGCTGGTCGCGTGGGTGCTCATGCACGAGAGCGGTGTCCACGCGACCGTCGTGGGCGTCGCGTTCGGGCTGCTGACGCGGGCGCACCACGAGCCCGGTGAGGACACCGCACCCGCCGAGCGCATCGAGCACCGCGTCCGGCCGTTCTCGGCGGCCATCTGCGTGCCGGTGTTCGCACTGTTCGCGGCCGGCGTGGAGATCTCGGGCGAGTCGTTGCGCGAGGTGTTCTCCGAGCCGGTGGCACTCGGCGTGGTGCTCGGCCTGATCGTCGGCAAGGCGGTCGGCATCTTCGGCGGCACCTACCTCACCGCTCGCTTCACCCGGGCCCAGCTCAGCGACGATCTGTCCTGGCACGACGTCGCCGGGCTGGCGGTGCTGGCCGGGATCGGCTTCACCGTGTCGCTGCTCATCGGGGAGCTGGCGTTCCGTGGCGATCACGAGGTGGCCGAGCTGGTGAAGACGGCGGTGCTCGTCGGGTCGATCGTCGCCGCGCTGCTGGCGACGATCGTCCTCGGCCGGCGAAACGCCATCTACCGCCGGATTTCCGAGGAAGAACGGCGAGATACCGACCACGACGGCGTCCCCGACGTCTACCAGCGCGACGAACGCGAGTCACCGGCGTGAACTGCCCCGACCCCGCGACGCCCGTGCTCTAGAGTCGGCAACAGGTCGCGGCCGGCGAAGCACCCTGGGGCCGCGGACGGTTCGCACGACGAGGGGAGAGCGGATGGCCACCCGGCCGACCACGGACGCTCCGGACGCCTCCATCGGCCAGTTGGTCGCGTCCATCAAGGACGATCTCACCGGCCTGGTCCGCGGCGAGGTCGAGCTCGCCAAGGCCGAGCTCCGGGAAGAAGCCAAGGCCGCCGGGCTGGGCGGTGCGATGATCGCCGTCGCGGGCCTGCTGGTCCTGCTCGCGCTGGTGTTGTTGTCGATCGCGCTGGTCTACGGCGTCGACGCGTTGGGACTCACCCGCGGCTGGTCCTTCGTGGTGGTGGGAGTGGCCTATCTCCTGCTGGCCGGCCTGCTCGGGCTGGTGGCCCGAAGCCTTTTCGGCCGGGTCACGGGTCCGCAGCGTGCGCGCGAGAGCGCTCGTCGCACGGCGGCCGCCCTGCGTCCCAGCTCGCGATCGTGAGCGTCTCCGACCAGACCCGAGGCACCGTCGAAGTGCCCGGGCCCTGGACCCATCGCCGAATCTCGGCCAACGGCGCCCAGTTCCACCTCGCCGAGATGGGGCGCGGTCCGCTCGTCGTCCTGCTCCACGGCTTTCCCGAGTTCTGGTGGGCCTGGCGCCACCAGCTGCCCGCCCTGGCCGCCGCCGGCTGGCGCGCGGTGGCCATGGACCTGCGCGGGTACGGCGGCAGCGACAAGACTCCCCGCGGGTACGACCCGGCCACGTTCGCGGCCGACATCACCGCGGTGATCCGGTCGGTGGGCGAGCGCGAGGCGGTTCTGGTCGGGCACGGCTGGGGCGCCTTCGGGGCGTGGACCGCCGCCGCCATGCGGCCCGCGCACGTCCGCGCCATCGCCACCCTCTCGATGCCCCATCCGCTGGTGCTGCGCCGCCATCTCCAGCGCGGCGGGGTACGCCACAGCGGGTCGCTGCTCGGGGTGCAGACGCCGTTCATCCCCGAGCGCAGGCTGGTGGCCAACGACGCCGCCTACGTCGAGACCCTGCTGCGGCGCTGGTCCGGCCCCGATGCGGCCTTCCCCGACGACGAGGCCGCCGAGCGGTACCGCGCGGCCATGCGGCTCTGGCCGGCGCCCCACTGTGCGCTGGAGTACCAGCGCTGGGTGGTGCG
>DATCVR010000229.1:0-5414 GCA_036566745.1 Jiangellaceae bacterium
TGCCCGATCGGGACGCCCTGGGTGGACCGCCCGCTCTTGACCGCCACCACGGGCTTGGACTCGGCGACCCGCCGGGCCAGCCGGGAGAACTTGCGCGGGTTGCCCAGCGACTCGAGGTAGAGCAGGACGACGTCGGTTGCCGGGTCGTCACGCCAGTACTGCAACAGGTCGTTGCCCGACACGTCGGCTCGGTTGCCGGCCGACACGAACGTCGACAGTCCCAGCCCGCGCGCCGCACCGTCGCCGAGGATCGCCGTGCCGAGCGCCCCCGACTGGGAGAAGAAGCCCACCCGTCCCGGTGGCGGAAGCACCTCGGCCAAGGTGGCGTTGAGGGCGAACTCGGGGTCGGTGTTGACCAGGCCCAGGCAGTTCGGCCCGACCACCCGCATGCCGTGGGCTCGTGCCACCTGGACGAGATCCCGCTGGCGGGCCCGGCCCATCGCCTCACCGGTCTCGGCGAAGCCCGCCGAGACCACCACGAGGCCCTTGACCCCCTTGGCCGCGCAGTCGAGGACGACCTCGAGCACCACTTCGGCGGGCACCGCGACCAGAGCCAGGTCGACCTCGCTCGGGATGTCGCGCACGCTGGGGTACGCGGGCACGCCGGCCACGGCCTTCGCGCCCGGGTTCACGGCGTACACCGGCCCGGTGTACCCGCCCACCACGAGGTTGCGCACGAGCGCCTGGCCCACCTTGTCGCGCGAGCGGCTGGCACCCACGACGGCCACCGATCGCGGCGTCAGCAGGCGTTCGATCGAGCGGGCCTCGGCGCGGTGCTCTCGGGCCGCGGTGACCTCGAGGGAGTGGTCGGTGGGCGAGATCTCGAACTCGACGTGGACGACGCCGTCCTCGTAGCGGTTCTCCACGGTGTACCCGGCGTCGGCGAACACGGTGATCATCTTGCGGTTGGCCGGGAGGATGTCGGCGACGAAGCGCCGGACGCCACGCTCGCGGGCCGCCTGGGCGAGGTGTTCGAGCAGGACGCTTCCGACACCCCGGCCCTGGTGGGTGTCCTCGACGAGGAACGACACCTCCGCCTCGACCTCGTCGATCCGCTCGTAACGCCCCACGGCGATCATGTCGTCGCCGGCGAGGAGGATCAGCGCCACCCGGGCGTCGTGGTCGACGCGGGTGAAGTGCTCGACGTCACGATCGCTCAGGATCGGGTAGGGCGCGAAGAATCGGTAGTACTTCGACTCGTCGCTGACCCGGGCGTAGAAGTCGACGAGCCGGTCGGCGTCGTCGGGGCGGATCGGCCGGACGTGGGCCGTGGCTCCGTCGGACAGTACGACGTCGGCCTCCCAGTGGGCGGGATACTCCAGGCCGGCGTCCACACAGGTGAGGCTATCGCCTACATCTGCGTTGATCTTGGAGGTATCGGCCCATCTGCCGGGCGTACCGCCCAGCTTCCGCGCGAGGGCTCCACGATCGAGGGGACGTCGGCGTCACGACGTGATGTCGCGGGTGCACAGGCGGGCCCACGCCAGCGAGAGGAACACCGCGATGTATCCCCCCTGGGTGAGCAGCCCGCGGGTGATGGTGTCCCAGGCGATCGGGTCGCGCAACAGGTCGGAGTAGGCGGACCAGGTGTCGGTGAACAGCCACGGGTGCAGGCCGGAGAGCTGCGGGATCGCCCCGAGGATCTGAGACACGACGGGGATCGCGGCCGTTGTCGCCATCGCCGCCACCGGCACCTCGGTCAGTGTCGAGACGAACAGGCCGATCGCCGCCAGGCCCGCCATCAGGACGCATCCGTACCCGGCCATCATCAGCGCCCGGACCATCGTGTCGGACAGTTCGATCGAGGTCCCCGACAGCAGGGTCACCGGGCCGGTCGGGAACAGCAGCGAGCCGGCCGCCATCCCTACGGCGGCGACGACCACCGCCGCGACCAGTGCATACACCACGTTCGCGGTGTACTTGACCGCCAGCACCCGCCCCCGCGACACCGGCACCGTCAGCAGGTAGCGCAACGTCCCCTGCGACGCCTCGCCGGCCACCGCTTCGCCGGAGACCACCGACATGGTCAGGGGCATCAGGAACGGAGTGACGATCACCAGTGCCGAGAAGCCGAGGAACAGCCCGTTCTCGGTCACCTGCGTGATGAAGCTCGGCGGGCCGCCCTCCGGACCTCCGATCGAGTCACCACCGCCCGACGCGACCCGTAGGACGATCCCGATCACGATGGGCACGGCCGCCAGCGCCGCGAGCATGACGAGGTTGCGGCGGCGGCGCAGCACGAGCCGCAGCTCGGAGACCAGCAGACCGCCGGTCCTGCCGCGCGAGGCACGCACCGGCGCGATCGCGACGCTACTCGTCGACATCGAATCCCTCTCCCGTGAGCGAGACGAACAGCTCCTCGAGCCCGGGCCGGGCCACGATCACCTGGCGCACCGGTACGTCGGCGCGGACCAGGGCGGCCACGGCGCGCTCCGCGGCACCATCCGTGTCGGCGCTGCCCGCCGTCCCGCCGGCACCGGCGGCACCGGTGGCACCGGCCGCCCCGATGTCCGCGGCAACGCTCTGGTCGTCGGTGCGGATCTCGGCGAACCCGAGGCCGGCCAGCACCTCGGCGGCCCGGTGGGGCTGGGAGGTGTCGACGCGCAGCCGCGTGCTCAGCGCCGACCTCAGCTCGGCCAGCGTGCCCTGGGCCACGAGGCGGCCGGTGCGCATGACCCCCGCGTGGGTGCACAGCTGCTCGACCTCGGCCAGCAGGTGCGAGGACACGAACACGGTGGTGCCTTCGGCGGCGACCTCGCGGACGAGATGGCGGACCTCGCGGGTGCCCTGCGGGTCGAGGCCGTTGGTGGGCTCGTCGAGCACGAGCAGCTCGCGGGGACGCAGCAAGGCGGCCGCCAGCCCGAGCCGCTGCCGCATGCCCAGGGAGTACGCGCGGTACCGCTTCGCGGCCGACGCCGACAGCCCGACCCGGTCGAGGGCGGCCGCCACCCGCTCCGCCCGCCCGCGCCGCGACACTGTGCGGTCGGCGGCGTCGAGGCGGACGAGGTTGTCCGTGCCGGACAGGTAGGGATGGAACGCCGGGCCCTCGACCAGCGAACCGACGCCGGGCAGCACCGACGCGGCGGCATCGGGCATCGGCTCGTCCAGCAGCGTCACCTCGCCACGGGTCGGCATGACCAGGCCGAGCAGCATCCGGATGGTGGTGGTCTTGCCCGAACCGTTCGGCCCGAGGAAGCCGTAGACCGATCCGCGCGGGACCGCCAGGTGGAGGTCGTCGACCGCCACCTGGTGGCCGAACCGCTTGGTCAGGCCGGTGGTGACGATGGCGTCCGAGCTCGCCGGCACGGGAGGCTGCACCTGGGCATCCTCCCGCACCGGCGCCGCGCCGACCCGAACGGTCACGGCGTCGCCGGAGCCGTCTCCACGGCTGCGCCCGCCGCGGCCGCCGGGTCGAGCGCCGCGGCCTCGAGGACGTCGAGCGTGACGGCGCCCGCGAGCACCCGCCCGTCGACGAGCATCAGGACCGAGAACAGCTCGTTCTGCAGTGCCACCCCGGTGCCGAACTCGCCCGTGACCGGTTCGAGCTCGTCGAGGACCGCGTCGAGGAGCGCCGCAGCCTCCTCCGAGTCGCCTCCGGCACCGGCCGCGAGCTCGTCGAGATCGACGTCGTGGAGCACGACCACCGAGGTCCACCCCTCGCCGACGACCGTGGGCAGCATGGCCCCGGCGAGCTCGGGATTCTTGTGCTCGCCCGCCAGCTCGGCCGGGTCCACCTCGGTCACCGTGGCGCCCTCGGGCGGGGTGAACTCGTACACCGATTGGTCTGGCTCGTCGAAGGACACGCTGGTGAAGCCGACCTCGATCGCCGGCTCACCGCCGTCGGTGCCGTAGACCTGCACCCGCAGCGGCACCGAGAGCTCGGAGTCGACGGCGAGGCGCACCGAACCGATCAGCGAGCCCTCTACCTGGGGCCTGACGACGAGTTCGTACGCCGACCGGCCTGCGACCGTGGCCGTGCCGTCGACGTCGACGTCGGTGGTGGCCCCGACCGCGCCCAGCGCCAGGTCGGCGAGCTCGGACGGCGAGTGGGCGGGTGCCGGCAGGTCGGAAGGGTCGGGGCCCTGAGCGGCCAGGTCGGTGGCGTCGAGGTGGGAGACCGCGTTGGCCTCGCTGTTCCAGAACCAGAGGTCGGAACCGTCGCGGATCAGGTCGGACTCGGTCAGCTCGTCCTGCAGCGCCACCCGGAAGGTGGTCTCGTCGGTGTACCAGATGCGCGCCGTGGTCGATCCGCTCAGCAGCGACATCACCGCCGCGGCCCCGGACTCGGCGCCGCTCCCTCCGGCCCCCACGTCGGGAAGCGCAGGCAGGCCGACGTCGGCGGACTGGACGACGGTGCCGGCGAAGGGCACCTTCTCGGCCCCGGCCAGGTCGGCAAGCAGCTGGACAGCACTGCGCTCGGGCAGCTCGGCGTCGGCACCCGCCACCAGTGGCACCGTCACCGCCGCGGCCACCACCACGGTGGCGACACCGGCGGGCACGGCCCAGCGCATCGCGGGCCTGCGGAACACGGAGGTTGCCATCGGATCTCCCTGATCGTTCGTCATCCGGCTGGGTGCGGACCGCCACGCGTCCGCCGGCGTCGTCGTGCCGGCTGCGCCGCGGGCAGGTGACCGCACCGTTGCCAGCCACTGTGCGCCCGGCCGGCTGTGAGGATGCTGAGGACACCTGAGCTCGTCCTCAGCCTGCCGACTGCACCAGGCCGGCCGGCGGCCGGTGGGGTTCTCAGCGTGCTGCCAGTCACCATGCGACAAGCTTGGCCCGTGCGGGTACTCGTGGTCGAAGACGAGACCGGGATGGCCCGGGCGTTGCAGCGTGGGCTCTCGGCCGAGGGGTTCGTGGTCGACCTCGCCCACGACGGCGCCGACGGGCTGCATCACGCCCGCGAGAACACCTACGACGCGATCGTGCTCGACGTCATGCTCCCCCGGCTCTCCGGGTACGAGGTGTGCCGCACGCTGCGCGCCGACGGCAACTGGGTGCCGATCCTCATGCTCTCGGCCAAGGACGGCGAGTACGACCAGGCCGACGGGCTGGACGTCGGGGCCGACGACTACCTGACCAAGCCCTTCTCCTACGTCGTCCTCGTGGCCCGGCTGCGCGCGCTGATCCGCCGCGGCACCCCCGAGCGCCCGGCCGTGCTCGTGGCGGGCGACCTCGAACTCGATCCGGCCGCCCACACCGTCCGGCGCGGCGAGACCTCCCTCCAGCTCACTCCCCGCGAGTTCAGCGTGCTCGAGTACCTCCTGCGGCGCCGCGACGAGGTCGTGTCCAAGCGGGACATCCTCGAACACGTCTGGGACACCTACTACGAGGGCGACCCGAACGTCGTCGAGGTGTACGTCGGCTACCTCCGCCGCAAGATCGACGTGCCGTTCGACCGCCAGGCGCTGCAG
>DATCVR010000230.1:0-5693 GCA_036566745.1 Jiangellaceae bacterium
CGACCACCGCCGTAGGGACGGGCTGAGGGTGGGCCCGGACCTGTCGGCGGCGCTGACCGTGACCGTGGTCACGACCGTCTTACCGCACACCGTACCCATGGAAGGTGGGTGCTCTGCACGGCACTCGGCCCGGTTCTGTCGGTTACCTGGTGCCAGCCTGCCTGCCCGCGCCTATCCGTGGGGCCGTCGAGCCACACAAGTTCGGGCGCACCGAGCTGAGGTGACCGAACAAGTGCTCTGTCGTCCGAGCACCTGCGCGACGTGTCCCGGACTCGTGACGGACGCCCGGCAGGCGGTCACGGGCATGAGAAACGCCCCCGTGCCAGGAGACGGCACGGGGGCGTTCTCGACAGCGCGTCAGCCGCGTTCAGCGGCCTCGGCCGGTCGTCAGGCGGTCAGTCGGCGGCGGGCCAGGATCAGGCCGCCGGCGGCGAGCACGAGGCCCGCACCGATGGCGAGAGCGCTCGAACCACCGGTACCGGTGTCAGGCAGCTCGACGTCGGTCTCGGTGGGAGTCGGCGTCGGCGTCGGGGTCTCCGACGGCGTCTCGGAGGGGGTCTCCGAAGGCGTCGGGGTCGGCGTCGGCGTCGGGGTCTCCGTGGGAGTCGGCGTCGGGGTGGGGGTTGGCGTCTCGGTCGGGGTGGGCGTGGGGGTCGGCGTCGGGGTCGGCGCAGCCGCCCAGTCGACCGTGCCCTCGACCTCGAGCCGGGTCTCTTCCGAGTCCGCGAGAATCATCGACTGCGTGGGGTGGTTCTCGTAGTCCGCACCGATGAACAGGCGGCCGACGTTCAGCTGTGCCAGGGCGCCGAGGTGCACCGACCCGTCGCCGGGCTCGGCGTCCTCGGGCACGTCGACACTGAACTGGGTGCCGTCGGTGATCTGCGCAGGCAGCTGCTCTCCGGCGCCGTCGACGAGCTGAACGCCTTCCGGCAGCTCCGCCGTGATGTCGACGACCTCGGCCGAGGTGGTCACCTCGAACGGACCGATCGCCGTGCCCGCCTCACCAGAGAGGTGGGCAGGCGCGAGCTGCAGCTCGGGCGCCGGCTGCTCGCCGATGCCGACGTTGGCCTCGCCGGTGAGGTAGTCGTAGAGGGCCAGGACATCGGCGGCGGCGTCGGGGTTCTCCGGCGTGGGGTTGCCGCGGTCGATGCCGATCTCGTCGCTGAAGGACCAGATGGCCGCCTGGGTGGCGGTGATGGCCTCTTCCGCGCTCAGACCACCGTCGAACGCCGTGCCGACCGCGGTCTCGAGAGCAGGCAGCTCGAGGTGCGGGTAGGAGTACTGCAGGACCCAGTGGATCTTGTCGCGGTTCTGGTGGAAGGGCGAGTCCGGGTCCGGGTACTGGTCCCAGGGCACCTCGACCATCTCGGGGTGATCCTGGTCACGAGCGACTTCCCATTCGACACAGTAGGTCTTCAGGGCGGCACCGTCGTCGGCTGTGAGGCCGAACAGGAGCGTCTTCGAGGACTCTCCGTTGTCGAGGCCGACTTCGAGGGCCCACTGGTCGGACTCCGGATCCAGCTGGGCAGCCTGAACCTCGGCTTCGGCGGTCTCTTGTGCGTGTGCGGTGACGGCACTGGCGCCGGCCACCAGGGACGCAGCCAGGACACCGACGAACAGCCGGGCCCCGGGAACGTGGGTTGGCATGTATCTCCTATCAAGATTTTCACGGATGCCAGCCCCCGTGCCGGCCGACAAGTTTCCAAGATCCCCCGCGGGATCGTAAATGATCCGTCCCACCTAAGCGAGAGCAAGTCCGTCAAGAGGACTAATTCGACCTCCTCAGGTCATCCGTTCATGGGGTGTTCTTCGCAAACCGGACGCCAATGTGAGTCAGATCGCAGGCCTTCGCGGCGTTCACCGCGTCTGTGCAGGCCATGCCGCCTCCCGTAGGGTCGGGTTCCGTGCCCGACTTCAGCGAAGCGACAGCGGTGCGCCCAGCCGGCCCCGGCGTGTACGACATCGACATCGACGGCACCTGGTCGGTGGGCGGAGTGCCCAACGGTGGCTATCTCCTGGCCCTGATCCTGCGGGCGGTGGCACCCGAGTCGCCGCATCCGCATCCGCTCAGTACGAGCGCACACTTCGTCGCGCCGCCGAAGCCCGGGCTGGCGCGCATCCGGGTCGACCTCCTCCGGGCCGGTCGCACCACGGCGACGCTTCGCGCCACCCTCACCCAGGGCGCGATCCCCCGGGTCGAGGCGATCGTGACCACCTCGACGCTCTCCCGCGAGGCCTCGGTCGAGTGGTCCGGGCCCGCACCCGAACCCGTCGCCCCGGTCGACGACTGCATCCCGGCGGTCGTCGACCTTCCCGACGGCACCCACGTCGGCCTGCTCGAACACGTCGACCTGCGGCTCGATCCGCAGACCCTTGGCTGGTTCTCCGGACGTCCGGCCGGCCAGCTCTCGATGCGCGGGCACATGCGCCTGGCTGACGGCTCTCAGCCCGATCCGGTGGTGCTCGCGCTGGCCGTCGACTCGCTGCCGCCCACCGTGTTCGGGCTCGGCCGGCTCGGTTGGGCGCCTACAGTCGAGCTCTCGGTGCTCACCCGCAGCCTCCCGGCGCCGGGGTGGCTCACGGTGCACCTGCGCGGGAGGCTGGTCCGCGACGGGTGGTTCGACGAGGAGGCCGAGGTCTACGACGCCGACGGCGAGCTCGTGGCCCAGTCGCGGCAGCTCGCCCGCGTCCACATGAGCTGATCGGGCCGGCCGGTCGCCCGCCGTCAACCGCTCAGGGTCAGCCACAACAGCGCCACGTTGAGCGCCACCACCACAGCCGCTACGACCACGGCCAGCGCGGTGGTCAGGCGGGCGTTGACCCACCGGCCCATCACCCGCCGCGAGGCCGTGACCATCACCAGCGGCACGATCGCGAACGGGATGCCGAACGAGAGCACCACCTGCGACACGATCAGCAGCCAGGTGGGCTCCGAACCGCCCGCCAGCAGCGCGATCGCCGGCACCAGCGTGACGACCCGCCGCACCAGCAGCGGGATGCGCCGCATCAGCAGGCCCTCCATGATCACCGCGCCGGCGTAGCAACCCACGGACGTCGACGCCAGGCCCGACACGAGCAGCCCCACGGCGAACACCACGCCGATGCCCGCGCCGAGGTTGGAGGTCACCGCGGCGTGCGCGCCGGCGATCGTGTCGGTGCCCTCGACGCCCCGCAGGGACGACGCCGCGAGCAGCAGCATCGCGATGTTCACGCCACCCGCGATCACCATGGCGGTGCCGACGTCGATGCGGGTGGCGCCGAGCAGCCTGCGCACCCGGCCGGCGTCCGGCGTACGCCCGAACCGATCGCGGGCGAGCGCCGAGTGGAGGTACACGACGTGGGGCATCACCGTGGCCCCGAACATCCCGGCCGCCAGCAGCACCGTCTCGGTGCCGGCGAACCGCGGCGTCAGGCCACCCATGACCGCGCCGGGATCGGGTGGGTCGACGAACAGCCCGGCGACGAAACCCACCGCGATGACGGCGAGCGCGGCCGTGATGACCTGCTCGAAGACCCGCTGCCCATGGCGGTCCTGCAGCGCCAGCACCGCCATGGACACGAGACCGGTGATGAGCCCGCCGAGCGGTAACGGCAGCCCGAACAGGAGGTTGAGCGCGATCGCCCCACCGACCACCTCGGCGATGTCGGTGGCGACCGCGACGACCTCGGCCTGCAGCCAGTAGGCGATCCGGCCGCCGCGCGGCAACCGCTCGCGCATGACCTCGGGCAGCGACCGACCGGTCACCACGCCGAGCTTGGCCGAGAGGTACTGGACCAGCCCGGCCATCGCCGTGGCCAGCACGAGCACCCACACCAGCAGGTACCCGTAGGAGGCGCCGGCCGAGAGGTTGGTGGCGACGTTGCCGGGGTCGACGTAGGCGACCGCCGCGACGAACGCCGGGCCCAGCAGCGCCAGCCCGCCCACGCCGGGCGCGCGCGAGCCGGCGACGGGCACCGGACGCCCGTCCCGGCGTCGCGCGCGTACGTACATCGTCCTGGTCCTCCGTGATCCGTCCTGGTCAGCCGCTGGTCAGGGGGTGCTCAACCCGCGGCGGGGCCGCCGGCTCGAGTCGAGTCTGCCGCACCGGCATGCGCCCGCGCGTCGACCTCGTAACTGGTGTTGATCGACTCGAAGAAGTTGACCAGCTGGAGCGTGTCGTTCGCGGCCGCCATCCACTTCGCCGGGTTGACGACGTTGTAGTGCGGTTCGAAGCCGAGCTCCTCGAGCCGCCGATCAGCCAGGTACTTGACGTACTGGTTGATGTAGTCGGCGTTCATGCCGAGGATGCCGCGCGGCAGGAGATCGCGGTTGTATTGCTCCTCCATCGCCACCCCGTCGATGATCATCTGCTTGATCTCCGCGGCGAACTCCTCGGTCTGGAGGTCGGGGTTCTCCTCCAGGACGGTGAGGATGAGGTTGATGCCGAACTTCAGGTGCAGGCTCTCGTCGCGGACGATCCAGTCGACCAGCGACCCGAAGTTGCGCAGCAGGTTCCGCTGCCGGAAGCTCAGCGCCACCATGAAGCCGCTGTAGAACCAGATGCCCTCGAGCACGATGTTGTACGCGACGAGGTTGCGGACGAAGTCCTGCTTGCCCTCGACGGTGGTGACGTCGAGGGTCTGCTCGGCCATCCGCTTGATGTAGCGGACCTCGAACTCCTCCTTGGCCATCATCGACGGGATCGTCGTGTGGGCCTCGTACGCCTTCTCCCGGTCGATCGGGAAGGTTTCGAGCACGTACTCGAAGGCCATGACGTGGTTGGCCTCCTCCCACATCTGCTTGGCCAGGTACAGATGCGCCTCGGCCGCGTTGACATAGGGGTACACGCCGAACGCCAGAGCCTTGTTCACCAGCAGCTCGTTCGGATTGAAGTAGCTCATGAGGAACGTCAGGGCGTGCCGCTCCTCGTCAGACATTTTCTTGAAGTCGGCGAGGTCCTCGCCGAGCTGGACCTCGTGGGGAAACCAGGTGTTGGCGACGGCCTGGTTGTACAGCTCGTACGCCCACGGGTAGCGGACCGGTTTGAGCAGCAGCCCTTCGTGGATGCCGGTGCCCAGGATCTGTTGTGTCATCGAGTGCTCTCTTTCGTTCCGTCGTTCGTCTCGTCTTGTGGAGGGATATCCACCCTTCGCGCCTGCGTTTGGGGTGGATATCCCTCCACAAGACGGTGGAGAGGTGGAGACCGACTACTGGCAGGACTCGCACTGGAGGCGTTCCTGCGGGTCGATCGGGCAGGCGATCGCCTCGCCGTCGGCCTCGACCAGGTCGAGTTCCTGCACCTCGGCCGGCACCACGTCGGCGACCGCTTCGTCGGCGTGCTCGGCGGCGGGGACCGCTGCGGCTTCGGGGGTGGCCACGGGCGCCGCGGCGGCCTGCGCAACCGCGGCGGCCGATGTGACCGGCGTGGCCGGCGTGGCGACGGACGAGCGTGCCGCGAAGCCGAACCCGCGCCGTCCGGCCGGCCGAGCCGCTGCGGCCCCGCCTCCCCCGGTCCCGGTTCCGGTGGCTCCGTTCTCGGCACCGCCAGGCGTGACGTTCTCGGCCTTGTTGACCCGCACGGTGCTCTGCTCAGCGGTGTGGCGGGGCTTCATGTGCAGGTAGTACGTGGTCTTGACGCCCTTCGCCCAGGCCGTCGAGTAGATGTCGACCATGTCGCCGATGTCGCGCGTCTCGAGGTAAATGTTGCGGCTGA
>DATCVR010000231.1:0-2985 GCA_036566745.1 Jiangellaceae bacterium
GAGCAGATCATCATCCCGGGCGCGTCGTCGCTGGCGGCTGCGTGGCTTCAGGGCCGCGCCACCAGACTTCGGGGTGAGTCCCGTGGCTGACAAGCTCGCCGCCGCCTTCCACGGCGCATCCCTCACCGACACCCTCCGCCCCATCCTCGCCGCCTACCGGGCTGAGGTGCAGCCCCACTGGTCCGCCGCCACCGCGCACCCGGACTACGAGGGTGCGGCCGGTTCCCCGGTCGGTCAGTGCGGCGTCACGTCCGCGTGGCTGCAACGCCGACTGGCCGAGGACCACGGACTAGAGGTGAGGTACTGCACAGGCACCCGGATCGCCAGCCCGACAGATCTCGGCTCGTCTCACTGCTGGCTGGAGTTGCTCTATGGAGCAACTCTCGTCATCGACTTGACGGCCGACCAGTTCCCCAACGGGGAGCCGATCACCTTTGCCTCGTACGCCGAGATCGCCAGCAGCGGCGTCTGGTACGTGACCCGCCACGATGCCCCTGCGTCCGAGATGGCCACGGACCCGGTGCAGCCGCGTCTCGCCATCCTCACTGAGGCGGTGGGCCGGTGATCCGCGCCATCCTCCACCTCCTCTCCGAGGCCGCATGGACCGTGGTGTTCAAGCTCAACGAGCGCCGCTACCCGGAGGCACCCCGAGACGCCGCAGTCCCCCGACGAGGCCGCCCGGGTCCGCACCGAGTGGCTCGAACGCGAACAGGGGAAGCCATGACCGAGCGCGAACCGTGGCTCGGCCACCGCGACCTGTGCCCGATCCAGTGGGGCGAGGACTGCGACTGCGACAACGGGCCGGAGTACCTGGCGGAGCAAGAGGTGGCCGATGGCTGAGCCAGCCACCAAGGGCTACGAGATCTCGCGCTTCGAGGTGAGGCAGTTCATGCGTGCCCTGGGTCTCGATCCAGCCGAGGTCGAGTCGATCCGCATCGTCAAGGCCCGCGCTGTCGCCACTCTCACCACGGGGACAACGGTCCACATACGGATTACGGAGACGCGGTCATGACGGCGGACCAGCTGGAGCTCCCGCTGTTCGAGCCCGGCACCCCGCATTCGGCGCAACTGACCTGGAGCCCGATCGGCAAGCCCGACGGCACCTACACCGTGACCTGCGACTGCGACCGCCTGCCGCAAACCAGCCACACCTGGGCCGGATGGCAGGCCCGATTCACCGAACACTGCAACGCGAACTGGGGGACCCCATGAACATGATGCCTGACCGCGAGCCCTGGATGCTCGACGCCATCTGCGCCCAGACCGACCCGGATGCCTTCTACCCCGAGCAGGGCGTGAACGTCATCGAGGCCGTGCGGGTCTGCCGGTCGTGCCCCGTCCGTGTCGAGTGCCTCCAGTACGCGCTGGACAACAACGAACGCTGGGGTATCTGGGGTGGCGTCACCGAGCGCACCCGCCGCCGCATGAGGTCCGCAGCGAAGGTGGTGGCGGCGTGAAGCGATCACCGTTCCGCAAGACGCGCCAGACGGTCGACATGAACGTCATGGACAAGGCGCTGGAGGACAACCCGCCCCGCATCGTGTGGGAGCACGACGGCAAGGGCATCCAGCGGGCCGTCGTCGTGGACGACCCGCACGCCGAGGGCCCGCAATGGCGGCGGGAGGTCGCCCGCTGGGAGGACGACTACTACGAGCCGGAAGAGGTCAAGCCCCCCGTGTGCATGGACGAGTCCCTTCTAGCTGCTGCGAGGGCCGAGATTTGAGCAGCTTCGCCCCGGCCACCCGGCAGTCCACCAAGGCTCGCATCGCCCTGGCCGGCCCGTCCGGCAGCGGCAAGACCTGGACCGCCCTCACCCTGGCGCACGCGCTGGGGAATCGGATCGCGGTCATCGACACCGAACGCGGCTCCGCCTCCAAGTACGCGGGAGTGAACGGCTGGCAGTTCGACGTCGTTGCCCCCGGCGCGTTCTCGCCGCAGTCCCTCACCGGGCTCCTAGCCGAGGCCGGGCAGGAAGGCTACGACGTGCTCGTCCTCGACTCCTGGTCGCACTACTGGATGGGTGTCGAGGGGATGCTCGAGCAGGCCGACAAGCGCGCCACCAACAGCAACAACTTCTCGGGCTGGAAGGCAGTCCGCCCCGACGAGCGCCGCATGATCGACGCCCTCATCTCCTACCCGGGCCACATCATCGCCACCCTGCGAGTGAAGACCGAGTACGTGATCGAGGAGAACGAGCGCGGCAAGAAGGTCCCCCGCAAGGTGGGGCTGAAGCCGGAGCAGCGCGAGGGCGTGGAGTATGAGTTCGACCTGCTCGGCGACATGGACCACGAGAACACCCTGACGGTGTCGAAGTCCCGCATCCCGGCGTTGACGCGGGCGGTGATCAAGGAGCCGGACGCGGAGCTGGGCAAGGCGATCCGCCTGTGGCTGGAGGACGGCGAGTCCGTGCCTGACGCGCGGGAGATCCGCGAGCGGGCCATGGCCGATTCCGCGACGGTCGAGGAGATCGTGGCCCTCGGAGCGCAGGCGGTGAAGCTGGGCATCGGTCACGCCGCCGTGCCCGATGGTGACGGCCAGCCGATCGCGCTGGTGGACCTGCTCCGCCGCCGCCACACCTACCTCAGTGAGCAGCAGAAGCAGCAGGGCGGAGGCGAGGCGGCATGAGCGCCCGTGATGCCTCGGCGGCCGAGTTGTTCGACGAGCTCAAGAAGGCGGTCCTGAGGTACGTCGAGGCCGAGGAGAAGTTGGCTGCCGTCGAGGCGCTGGTAGCCAAGGCGGAGCGCCAGCCTGACCGCCGACCGCGAGACAGGTACGGCCCAGTCGGACGGGCGACCATCCCGACTGTCCGCGCTGATTCGCTGCGCAAGATCCTGAGCAGTGACGCATGAGCGCCCTCTCGCTGGCCTCCTACGACGCGATCCGCGACGACATCAAGGCCGCCTACCTCGACGACCCCGGCGTCCTGCCTGAGTGCCTGTGGGTGGCGTTCGCGTGCCTCGGGACGATCGCCCAGACAGGCGCCGG
>DATCVR010000232.1:0-24722 GCA_036566745.1 Jiangellaceae bacterium
GTCATCGCCGCGAAGAACGGGAGGTTCACCGCGCCGGTGACGTACATGTGGTGGGCCCACACGCCGAAGGACAGCGCCGCGATGGACAGCGTGGCCATGATCAAGCCCTTGTAGCCGAAGAGCGGCTTGCGGCTGAACACCGGGATCACTTCGGTGATGATGCCGAAGAACGGCAAGGCGATGATGTAGACCTCGGGATGCCCGAAGAACCAGAACAGGTGTTGCCAGAGGACCGCACCACCCGCCGATGGGTCGAAGATGTGGGTGCCGAAGTTGCGGTCGGCGAACATCGCGAACAGTGCGGCCGCCAGCAGCGGGAACGCGATCAGCACCAGGATGCTGGTGACCAGGATGTTCCAGGTGAAGATCGGCATCCGGAACATCGTCATGCCGGGAGCGCGCATGCACACGATGGTGGTGACGAAGTTGACCGCACCGAAGATCGTGCCGAATCCGGACAGCGCCAGGCCCATGACCCAGAGGTCGCCGCCCACGCTGGGACTGTAGAGCGAGTTGTGCAACGGCGCGTACGCGAACCACCCGAAGTCGGCTGCGCCACCGGGGGTGATGAACCCGGCGCAGACGATCAACCCACCGATGAGGAACAGGTAGAAGCTGAACATGTTCAGCCGTGGGAACGCGACGTCGGGCGCACCGATCTGCAGCGGCACGATGACGTTGCCGAAGCCGATGAACAGCGGTGTGGCGAACAGCAGCAGCATGATCGTGCCGTGCATGGTGAACAGCTGGTTGTAGAACCCGTCGCTGACCACCTGGCGGCCCGGCTGGAACAGCTCGGCGCGGATCAGCAGGGCCAGCACACCGCCGAACAGGAAGAACCCGAACGAGGCGATCAGGTACATGTACCCGATGATCTTGTGGTCGGTGGAGGTCATCCACCGCACGACGACGTTGCCCTTGCGGCGCTGGCGCAAGGCCGGCTCGGGAGCCGGCGCGGCGCTGCGTTCGAGGTAGGTGGTCACTGCTCGCTCCCGGCCTCGTTCAGTGGTGTCTCGGAGTAGGAACCGCGCAGGGGAACTTCGATCTGGCCGGTACGCCCGCCGTCACGCAGCTCCTCGATGTAGTCCTCGTACTCCTGCTCGGAGACGACCTCGACGTCGAACAGCATGCGTGAGTGGTAGGCGCCGCAGAGCTCGGCGCACTTGCCCGAGAAGGTGCCCTCGGTGTCGGGGGTGACCTGGAACGTGTTGGTGTGCCCCGGGATGACGTCCATCTTCATGTAGAACTGCGGGATCCAGAACGAGTGGATGACGTCCGGCGAGTCGAGTACGAACCGGACCGACTGGTTCACCGGCAGCACGAGGGTGGGCACGTCGGTAGTGGTGCCGACCTCGTAGACGTCCTCGTCGGTGTAGTTGAACGCCCACGACCACTGCTGACCGACGACGCCGACGGTGAGGTCGGGCCGCTCGGAGGTGTCGAGGATCTCGTCCTGGTGCTGGACGGTGAAATAGAACAGCACGCCGATGACCACCAGCGGCGTGGCGGTGTAGAGGAACTCGATCGGCATGTTGAACCGGGTCTGGGTGGGCAGCTCGTCGTTACGACGGCGGTAGGCGATGGCCGCCCAGAGAATCAGGCCCCACACCAAGATGCCCACGGCGAACGCGGCCACCCAGGAACCCACCCACAGATCGCCGATCAGCGAGGTCTCTTCGGTAGCCGGCTCGGGTAGCCCGAACCGCTGCCACTGCTCGGTCAACTCGGCCGAGCATCCGCTCAGCACGAGGACCGCGCCGACCAGACCTGCCGCGGTGGAAACCCGGCGACGCGCCGGGCGAACCCTGCCAGACTGACCCACGAGGCGCCCTTCTTCACGACCACCCGCCGACTGCCGGCCGGTCTCATCCAGAGCGCAGCATCGAGGGCACGATTGTCCTTGTCGCCGCCAACCCTAGCGGTTGTCGAGCGCCACTAGCCCGGGAGGTGGGCGGATTACCGTGGGTGTCGTGGACCACGCCTCTGATCAGCAGTTCCGTCGAACGAACGCGGGCTATTTCGACACCGCGTCGGGCGAACCGCTCCACCCCGCCGCACGCGAGGTCTTCCTCGCCGCGCTCGACGACGGCTGGGCCGATCCGGCCCGGATCTACTCCGCCGGACGCCGCGCCAGAATGCTGCTCGACAACGCTCGCGAGGTCGTGGCCGCCCTCGTCGGCGCCCGGCCCGACGAGGTGTCCTTCACGGCCAGCGGCACCCAGGCCGTCCACCTCGGGGTGCTCGGAGCTGCCGACGCCCGTCGCCGCGTCGGGCCTGGCGTGGTCGCGTCGGCCGTCGAACACTCGTCGGTGCTCCACGCCGCCGCCCGGCACGAGCTCGGGGGCGGAAAGCGGCGGGTCGTCGGAGTCGACCGGTCGGGGCGGGTCGACGTCGACGCGTTCCGTGCCGCGATCGGCCCTGACACCGCGCTCGCCTGCCTCCAGGCGGCCAACCACGAGGTCGGCACCGTCCAGCCCGTGGCCGAGGTCGCCGACGCGTGCGCCGAGGCCGGCGTCCCGCTCCTCGTCGACGCCGCGCAGGTGGTCGGTCGTGTGGCCGTGCCCGCCGGCTGGTCGCTGCTCACGGCGAGCGCCCACAAGTGGGGTGGTCCGCCCGGCGTGGGGGTCCTGGCGGTGCGCCGGAGCGCCCGCTGGCGGTCCCCTCTGCCCGAGGACGAGCGCGAGGGCGGCCGGGTGCCGGGCTTCGAGAACATTCCCGGAGTCCTGGCCGCGGCGGCCGCGCTGCGAGCCCGCCACGAGGAGGCCGCCGCGCTGGCGGCCAGGCACGCGCCGCTGGTCGACCACATCCGGGCCCGGGTGTCCGAGCTGATCCCCGACGTCGAGGTGGTCGGTCACCCCACCGAGCGGCTCCCCCACCTCGTCACGTT
Source organism: Jiangellaceae bacterium (assembly GCA_036566745.1). Lineage (GTDB taxonomy): Bacteria > Actinomycetota > Actinomycetes > Jiangellales > Jiangellaceae > DATCVR01. Next base: position 2,888 of record DATCVR010000232.1, read on the forward strand.
CTCCTGCCTGTACGTCGACGGCGAGGCGTTGATCACCGAGCTCGACCGGGCCGGGTTCGCGGTGTCGAGCGGGTCGTCGTGCACGGCCAGCACGCTGCGCCCGAGCCACGTGCTCGAGGCGATGGGCGTGCTGACCCACGGCAACGTGCGGGTCTCGCTGCCCCCGGCGGTCACCCCTGCCGACGTCGACCGGTTCCTCGAGGTGGTGCCCGGCGTGGTGGCGGGCCTGCGCGCTCAGGTGGGGATGTGAGCGACGACGCCATGGCCGGCAGCGCAGCCGGCGACGAGCCGGCCCTGGTCCTCGACTGCCGCGGCATGCGCTGCCCGCTGCCGATCATCGAGCTGGCCAAGCGCATCGGCGAGGTCGACCCGGGCGCGGTGGTCGCTGTGATCGCCGACGACCCGGCCGCCGCCGCCGATGTGCCGGCCTGGTGCAGGATGCGTGGCCAGGAGTACCTCGGAGCTGCTGCCGGGCCCGGCGGCGCCCCCGCGTACACGGTGCGCCGACTCGGCTGAGCGTCAGGGACGGGTCGTGGTGAGGTGGTCGGCGATGTCGGCGGCCGCGTCGGTGCCGTAGGCATTGCTCATCCGCGCGAGGACGTCGCCGTGCCCGAGCTCGTACTCCTGCGTGCCCACGGTCTCAAGGACGTAGGTGGCCAGCAGCGCCCCGAGCTGCGCCGCGCGTTCGAGGCTCAGTCCCCAGGCCACGGCGGTGAGGAACCCGGCCCGGAACGCGTCGCCGACTCCGGTGGGGTCCACGGCCACCTTCTCCGCCGCGGCCGGCACCGCGATGGCCTCGTGGCCCACCCGCTCGACCCGGGCGCCGTCCTTGCCGAGCGTGGTGATCCGGACGCCGACCCGGGACAACACCTCGTCGGCGCTCCAGCCGGTCTTCTGCTCGAGCAGCGCCGCCTCGTACTCGTTGCAGAACAGGTACGCGGCGCCGTCGACGAGATGCCGGATCGAGGCGCCTTCCATCCAGGCCAGCTGCTGGGAGGGGTCCGCAGCGAACCGGTAGCCGCGAGCACGGCACTCGTCGGTGTGCCGCAGCATCGCCTCGGGGTCGTTCGGGCTGATGACCACGAGATCGGCCGCGCCGACGCGATCGACGATGGGCCGGAGCTCGATCTCGCGGGCCTCGCTCATCGCCCCGGCGTAGAAGGTGGCGATCTGAGCATGGTCGGCGTCGGTGGTACACACGAAGCGGGCGGTGTGCCGCACCTCGGAGACGTGGACGCTGGCGCAGTCGACGCCGTGGCGTTCGAGCCACGAGCGATAGTCGACGAAGTCCTCACCCACCGAGCCGACGAGGACCGGGTTCAGGCCGAGACTGGCCATCCCGAAGCAGATGTTGGCGCCGATCCCGCCCCGGCGCACGGTCAGCTCCTCGACCAGGAAGGACAGGGAGATCTTGTCGAGCTGGTCGACGATGAGCGAGTCGGCGAAGCGACCCGGAAAGGTCATGAGGTGGTCGGTGGCGATCGACCCGGTGACGGCGATGGGCACGGCGCACGAGGCTACCGTGCCATCGCCGTCGACTCGGCATCCCGGCCCGGGCCGGGGCCGGAGTGGAGCTGAACTCAGTGGAACGAGTCGCCGCAGGCGCAGGACCCGCCGGCGTTGGGGTTGTCGATCGTGAAGCCCTGCTTCTCGATGGTGTCGACGAAGTCGATGGTGGCCCCGCCGAGGTACGGCGCGCTCATGCGGTCGACGACGACGTTGACGCCGCCGAAGCCCTTGACGACGTCGCCGTCGAGCGAGCGCTCGTCGAAGAAGAGCTGGTAGCGCAGACCTGAGCAGCCGCCCGGCTGGACGGCCACGCGCAGCGCGAGGTCGTCACGGCCTTCTTGGTCGAGCAGACCCTTGACCTTCGCCGCCGCGCCCTCGGTGAGCACGACACCGTCGGTGGTCTGTTCCTGAACCGTCATCGCTGATCTCCTGACGAGTGTCGGATTGCGTCCTGACGCGTGCAACACGCCCGGGGCGGCCGACATTCCGTGCCGCTTCGACCATGGTGACACATCAGCGCCGACTCCAGGTCTTCGCCACTCGCTCGGCCAGGGCGGCCAGGCTGCGGGCCGGGTGAGCGAACGCCTCGTCGGCGCCGACGATGTCGACCACGCCGTACGCGGCCTCGATGCCGTTGGCCCGCAGCTCGCGGTTGCCCACCTGCACCGAGCCGGCCAGGGCGATGCACGGCCGCATCGCCGGACCGGCCAGGGCCGCCAGTCCGGACACGACCTTGCCCTCCATCGACTGCCAGTCGAGCTTGCCCTCACCGCCGACGACCAGGTCGGACGACGCGACGAGATCGGTCAGCCCGACGGCGTCGGCGACGGTGGTGAACCCGGACTCGCGCCCGGCACCCAGGACGAGCAGGGCGTACCCGAGCCCGCCCGCGGCCCCGGCGCCTTTCGCGTCGGCGGTGCGCCGGTCGGCGAGCTCGGCCAGCCGGGTGAGGGCGGCGTCGACCGCCAGCTTCGCCTCGTCGCCGGCGATGCCCTTCTGCGCGCCGAAGACGTTGGTGGCACCGCGCAGGCCCAGCAGCGGGTTGTCGACGTCGGTGGCCGCGACGAGCTCGATGCCGGACGTCAGCCGGCGCGCGAGCTCGAGGTCGAGCGCGGTGAGCCCGGCCAGCGCCTCGGGGCCCCCGGTCAAGGCTCCGGCGGGCTCGCTCGTGGCTCCCAGGGCGGCCAAGAGGCCCGCGCCGCCGTCGTTCGTCCCGCTTCCGCCCAGACCGATCACCACTTTCCGCGCTCCGGCGTCGACGGCGTGCACGATCAACTCGCCGACGCCGAACGTGGACGCCCGCTCGGCGACCCCCGCCTGTGGGGTGCGGGCGTCGTCGTCCATCGGCAGCAACGCCAGCCCGCACGCCTGCGCCGACTCGAGGTACGCCACCTCGCCGACCAGCAGGAACGTCGCCGGCACCGGGTCTCCCAGGGGCCCTCGCACGGTGGCCGCGAGCAGGTCGCCACCCAGGCCGGCGTGCAGCACGTCGGTGAACCCGGGGCCGCCGTCGGCCATCGGGATGGTCACGACCTCGTCGTGGGGAGCGGTGCGCCGCCAGCCCTCGGCGATGGCCTCGGCTGCCTCGACGGCGCTCAACGTTCCGGCGAACTTGTCGGGGGCGACGAGGATACGCATGCGGCAGAGTGTGCCTCATGCGGATCCGGCCGATGCGCCCCGACGACCTCGAGCCGGTCGAGCACCTCACGGCCCACGCCTTCGCCCTCGTCCACGGCGACGAGCACACTCCCCGCCGCCCGGAGGCCTCCGAACGCTGGCTGCGTCGCGCCGCGCATGTCCTGACCACCGATCCGGGCGGCTGCCGGGTCGCGGACGAGTCCGGGGAGATCGTCGGTGTCGCGATGTCGATCCGCCGCGACCTGCTGTGGGTGCTGACGACGTACGCCGTGCGGCCCGGCCGGCAGGGCCACGGCATCGGCAAGGCGCTCCTCGACGCCGCCGTCGGCTACGGCGCCGGCAGCCTGCGCGGGATGATCTGCCCGCTCCCCGACTCGCGGGCGATCCGCCGCTACCGTCTGGCCGGGTTCACGCCGTACCCCACGATGCGCCTCGACGGCGTGGTCGACCGGAGTGCGCTCCCCCTGGTCGACGGTGTCCGCGAGGGCACCGCCGCCGACCGCGACCTCGCCGACTCCGTCGACCGGCAGCTGCGTGGGGCCGCGCACGGACCCGACCACGATGCGCTGGGCCGCGACGCCACCCTCCTGGTCTGCGACCTGCTCACCGGCAGCGGTTACGCCTACACCGATGCGGCAGGAGTAGCCGTGCTCGCCGCCACCAGTCGCGCGGTGGCCCAGCGCCTGCTGTGGTCGGCGCTGGGCCGCTCCGAACCGGGTACGCCGGTCAGTGTGCGCTATCTCACAGCCGAGCAGGACTGGGCCCTCGACGTGGGCCTCGCCGCCGGCCTCCGGGTCGGTCAGGACGGCTTCCTCACGGTGCGTCACATGCGCCCACCGATGCCGTACGTCCCCTCCGTCACGTTCGGCTGACCCCGCCTCGCCCACGGCCGTCGGCTGCCGTCGCCGGCGGCAGCCGACCGTTGACGAGATCTGATTACATCCTGTATACAAATCGCCATGGCCAGCGTACTTGTCGTATGCCACGGAGAACTCGCCGCCGCTCTACTCGCCAGCACCCGCATGATCGTGGGGTCGGCGGGAACTGCTTCGGCGCTCGCGTTCGCACCGGGAACGGGCGCGGAGGAGCTGGCCGAAGCCGTCGACATCGCGGTCGGCGACCTCAGCCGGCCGTCGGGCGACCCGTCCGCGGTCCTGATCCTGACCGACCTTCCCGGCGGCACTCCCTCGCGCGTCGCCGCCACCCTGGCGGCCACCACCGGGGCCGAGACCGTCACCGGGGTCAACCTGCCGATGCTGGCCGAGGTGCTGCTCGCCGACCCCGGCCTGTCCGCTCTCGAACTCGCGGCCCTCGCCTACCGAACCGGCAGGCAGGGCGTCATCGACCTCGGTGCCGCGATCCGCGACCAGGAGGCCTCCTCGTGAACTCTCTCGAAGCCCTCGCCATCGCCGTGGTGGTGGGCCTTGCCTACCTCGCCCGCCGGATCGGCGGCGACCCCCAGCTGGAACGACCGATCGTGCTCGGACCCATCGTCGGGCTCATCCTCGGCGACCTGCAGACAGGCGTCGTGGTCGGCGGCACCCTCGAGCTGATCTTCATCGGCGCCGCCGCTTTCGGTGGCACGGCTCCGCCGAACGTTGCCATCGGCACGGCTGTCGGCACCGCGTTCGCCATCACCACCGGCCAAGGGGTCGAGACCGCCCTGCTGGCGGCCGTCCCCGCGGCCGTGGTGGGCACGTTCTTCGAACTCTTCGCGAAAGGCTCGTGCTCGGTTCTCGTGCACCGTGCCGACGTGGCCGCGGCCACCGGGCAGTCACCCGGGGTCACCTCGACGATCTGGATCGGGAACTCGATCCACTTCCTGGCCTACGCCGTCCCGACCTTCCTCGCGCTCAACTTCGGCGCCGACGTCGTCCAGTCGGTGACCGACGCCCTCAGTGGCGACGTGGAGAACGCCCTGAAGACCGCGGCGGCCATCCTCCCGGCCGTGGGCTTCGGGATCCTCCTCTCGGTGCTCTACAGCAAGGCACTGTTCCCGCTCTTCCTCGCGGGCTTCGCGGTGGCGGCGTACACCGACTTCACCGTCATCGGCGTGGCGCTTCTGACGGTCACGCTGGTGATGGTCGTGCTCCGGCCCTCCCACGCCAGCCAGCCGGCGCCGGTGACGGTCGGCTCCGGCGGGACGGACGCCGCCCCGGAACGCTCCCGGGCCACGGCCGCGCCCGAGGAGCGCCGCGAGGTCCGGCAACTGGTCTGGCGCTCGATGTTGCTGCAGGCGTCGTTCAACTACGAGCGGTTCCAGAACATGGGCTTCTGGTGGATGATGCGCCCGGTGCTCGACCGGGAGTACCCGTCCAAGGAGGAGCGCGCCGCCGCCTACAGCCGCCACCTCGTCTACTTCAACACCCACCCGTGGGCCGTCGGGCCGATCGCCGGCATCGTCGCCAGCATGGAGAAGCGGCGCGCCCAGGGCGACCATCTCGACGACGAGGCGATCAACTCGGTGAAGGTCGGGTTGATGGCCCCGCTGGCCGGCATCGGCGACTCGCTGGTCTTCGGCACGCTGCGCCCGGTCATGTCGGGCCTGTGCGCCGCACTGGCCATCTCGGGCAACGTCGCCGCGCCGCTGATCTTCTTCTTCGGCCTCTTGGTCGTCCAGCTCCTGCTGCGCTACTACGGCGTGGCCGCCGGCTACTACCAAGGCACGAAGTTCTTCGAGCGGCTCGCCCCCGCGCAGGTCGATCGGCTCAAGCTCGGCGCGACCGTCGTCGGCCTCACCGTGGTCGGCGCGCTCGTCGCCTCCCTCCTCCCGCTCAGCACCCCGCTGACCTACCACCGCGGCGAGACTGAGATCAGCCTGCAGGAGTCACTGGACCAGGTGCTCCCGGGTCTCCTGCCGCTCGCAGCCACCCTCGTCGTCTTCTTCCTCGTCCGCCGCCGGGTGTCACCCACCTGGGTGCTGATCGGCGCGGCCGTCGTGGGCCTCGTGGCCGGATACTTCGGAGTTCTCGCATGAGCGACACCACAACCGCGCCCGTCCGGCGACCGCTCGGCCGCGACTATCTCGCTGCCGTCTCCGAGCTCGTCGCCTCCCGGCAGCCGGCCGTGGGCGAGCGGATCACCGCCGCCGCGGAACTGGTCGGCCGGTCCGTCGCCGAGGGCGGGATCCTGCACCTGTTCGGCTCCGGGCATTCCCGGCTCGTCGCCATCGACGCTGCCGCGCGGGCGGCCACCCTCACCGCCTCGCGCGCGGTGGTCGCCGAGGAGTGGCCGGGCCAGGTCGAACGGGTCGAAGGGCTCGGCGAGATCATCCTGCGGCGCACCGACCTCGGGGCGGGTGAGGTGATCGTCGTGATCTCGAACTCCGGGCTCAACCCGTTGCCGATCGACGTGGCCATGGTCGCGTCGGCCCGAGGTGCCTCGGTCGTGGGCGTGGGATCCGCGGCACACTCGCTCGCCGGCGAGAGCCGGCACAGCTCGGGGCGGCGCCTCCTCGACGTCAGCGATGTCTTCCTCGACACGGGGGTGCCCGCCGGCGACGCGCTGTTCGAGCCCGACGACACTCCCCCGGCCGGACCCGCCTCCACCATCCTGGCCGCCACCCTCGTGCACGCCGTGATCGTGGAGGCGAGCCGGTGGATGCGCGATCACGGGAGCGAGCCGCCGGTCCGGCGCAGCAGGAACCTCCCTGGCGGCGACGAGCACAACGCCGCCCTCGCCGCGCGCTACCAGGACCGCATCCCGGAACTGCGGTGGATATGACACGTCTCCCAGGCGTCCGAGCCGGAGCCGGCACCGCGGTGGTGCCGGTGCCGGCTGGTACCCGGATGGACGGCTACGGCGATCGGCGGGCGGCCAGTACCGGCACGTTGCGGCCGCTGGAGGCGAACGCCCTGGTGCTGGAGGTCGACGGTGGCACGGCGGTGCTGGTCACCGTCGACGCCGTCGCCGTGGACGCCGAGCTGACGCGGGTCCTGCGTGCGGCCGTCGGCGAGGAGCACGGGATCGCCCCGGAGCGCGTCCTCGTGGCCGCCTCGCACACCCACGCCGGTCCGGCAGGACTACGCGGCAGCGATCCGGGCGCCGGGCTCTACGCCGGTCAACCCATGCGAGCCACCTACCTCGACGCGATGCTCCGGGCCGTCCGCGACGCCCTCGCCGGGACGCGGGCGGCCACGCTCAGCGCGCAGGCGGAGACGGTCCGCGGCGTGGCCACCCACCGTCGCGAGCCCGAGCGGGCGATCGACGACACGGCGACGCTGGTGACCGTCGACGACTCCACCGGGCGGCCGATCGCGATGCTGTGGCACTTCGCCTGTCACGCCACCGTGCTCGACGCCGGCAACACCCTGATCTCGCCCGACCTCCCGGGCGAGGTCCGCGAGCTGCTGCGCGCCCGTGCCGGAGCGGCCGTGCCCACGCTGTACCTGCCTGGGGCGGGCGGGGACGTCAGCACCCGCTTCACCCGGCGCGGCCACGACCCCGCCGAGCTCGACCGGCTCGCTCGCCTCGTCGTCGACGCGTGGACGACGGCGTCGTCGCGTCTGCGCATGGCCAGGCCGCGGATCTGGCGGGAGACCATCCAGCTGCCGACCACGCACGACACGCCCCACGAGATCCTCCGGCGGCTGTCGTCGGCGACCGCCGGCCTCGCGGGAACCGCCGTGGGTCCGGCCCGGCGAGCCGCCGAGACCACGGTCCGGGGGCTCCAGCGCCGGCTGGACCGAGTGCGCTCCGACGCGTCCGTGGATGCCGTCGACGTCGAGCTGCACGCCCTGACGTTCGGCGACCTCGCCATCGCCGCCCTGCCTGGCGAGCCCATGGCCGCCACCGGCCTGGCGCTGCGGCGCTCCAGCACCCGTCCGCTCACCTTGCCCACCGGCTACGCCAACGGCTACGTCGGCTACCTGCCGACCGCCGACACGGTAGCGGGCTACGAGGCCGAGGTCGCGGTCGTGGAGCCGGGCGCGGTGTCGGCGGCGGTCGACTGGTTCGCCGCGCGACTCGGACCGGCGGAGCTGTCGTGAACGGCACCCGCAGGGAACTCGTCGGCGGCACGGTGCTGTGGCCCGACGGCCGGCTGGCGCCGGGAACGCTGGTGCTCGACGGCGACCGGGTCGCAGCCCTCCACCAGCCCGGACAGCGGCCAGCGGCCGGCCGCGCCGCAGGCACGACGGTCACCGACGTGTCCGGTTGCGTCGTCGCGCCGGGCTTCGTCGACACCCATGTCCACGGGGCGCTCGGTGCCAACTTCATGGCCGCCGACCCGGACGCAACCGACGAGGCCGCCGCCCGCCTCATCTCCTCGCACCTGGCTCGCGGCGGGGTGACCTCGTGCGTGGCGGCCACGGCCAGCGTTGACCTGACCCGGCTCACCCGATCGCTGCGCGGACTCGCCGGCATGCGCGGGCGGCTCGGCGGCGACGGGGTCGAGCTGGTCGGCATCCACCTCGAAGGGCCATTCCTGAGCGCGGACTTCCGCGGCGTGCACCGGCCCGAGTACCTCCTCAGCCCTCGCCCGGAGTTCGTCGACGCGGTGCTCTCCGCCGGAGGCGACGCCCTGCGGATCGTGACGCTCGCGCCGGAACTCCCCTTCGGCCTGCGAGCGGTCGCCGAGCTCACGGCCGCAGGCGTGCGCGTGTCGATGGGCCACTCGGCCGCCACGTACGGCCAGGCCGTCGAGGCGATCGAGGCTGGTGTCCGCCGGGCGACCCACCTCTTCAACGGCCTGCCCCCGATTCACCACCGGCAGCCCGGACCGGTTCCCGCACTGCTCACCGACGACCGCGTGCACTGCGAGCTCGTCGCCGACGGTGTCCACGTGGCCCCCGAGATGATCCGCTTCGCCGCCGAGGTCGCCGGAACCCACCGGATCGTCCTGGTCAGCGACGGCGCCGACGTGTCGGGGCTGCCACCGGGCCGTCATCACCGGTGGGAGGGGACCGAGGTCGAGGTGACTAACCAGGGGGCCCGCACGCTCGGCGGGTCCGTGGCGGGCAGCGTGGCCCGGCTCGGTGACGCCGTGAGGACAGCCGTCCAGGCGGCAGGCGTCGAGGTAGCCGACGCGCTGCGGATGGCGTCGGCGAACCCGGCCGACTCGCTCGGTCTGACCGACCGTGGGCGGTTCGTCCCCGGAACGCTCGCCGACGTGGTCATCCTCGACCCCGAGCTGGACGTCCGGACGACAATCGTGCGCGGCGACATCGTTCACCATCGAGAGGAACACTCATGACCGTCGCGTTGATCAGGGTCGACGACCGGCTTGTCCACGGACAGGTCCTCATCGGCTGGTCCCAGTCGCTCGGCATCGACCACGTGCTGGTGGCCGACGACAAGACCGCCGGCGATCCCTTGCAGAAGTCGCTCATGGCGATGGCCGCGCCGGCGGGGCTCCAGGTGTCGGTGATGACGATCGAGGACGCGGCGCGGTTCGTCGCCGACGGCTCGGGTGGCTCCTCGCGGGTGCTGGTCCTGGTCCGCGGTCCGCTCGAGCTGGTCCGGCTGCGGGACGGCGGGGTGACGGTCGAGACGGTCAACGTCGGCAACGTCCACACCGGCCCGGGCCGCACCAAGCTCACCAAGGAGGTCCACGCCAGCGACGACGAGCTCGAGGCCTGGCGTGCGCTCGCCCGCGACGGCGTACGGCTGGAGGCACAGTGGCTGCCGGGCCAGTCCCGCACCGACCTTGGCAAGATCGTCCTCGCCGGCTGACAGTACGGACGAAACCAGACAGAGCAACGAGAGGAGATCGGGTTCAGATGGCAATGGGGGATCCCGGGTGGCGGCCGATCGTGCGGGCCGGACCACTCCGCGAGCGGGTGCGGGCCGAGGTCGAGGACCTCATCATCCACGGCGTCCTCGAACCAGGGGAACATCTGCGTGAGGAGGTGCTCGCGGAACGGCTGCGGGTGAGCCGTCAGCCCGTCCGCGAGGCGTTGCAGCTGCTGGCGCAGAGCCGCTTCGTCGATCTGCGCTCCGGCCGCGGCGCGTTCGTCCACGTGCCGACCCGCCAGGAGGTCGACGACGTGTTCCAGGTGCGCGCACTCCTCGAAGCCGAGAACGCCAGGCTCGCGGCGATCCGCATCACCGAGACGTCGCTGCGCGAGCTCGCCGACGTCTGCGCGGCGGGCGACGCCGCGGTCGACACGGGCGACAAACGTGTCCTCGTCGATCTCAACCGCGACTTCCACGTCCTGGTCACCGCCGCGGCGGGCAATCAGGTGCTGGCGGAGATGCTCGCCGCCCTCCAGGTGCGGATCGACTGGTACCTCGCCTCGATCATCATCGACCGGGCGCCGGCCTCGTGGCAGCAGCACGCCGAGATCTACCGCGCCCTCTCCGAGCCCGACCCGCCCCTGGCCGCTCGGCTGATGGCCGAGCACGTCGACCACACTCGGCGACTGCTCGACGACAAGTACGGCCCCACCGGGTGACGCCGGGCGAACTGACGGTGACCGCGCTGGCCGGCGTCGTGGCCGGCGCGGTCAACGCAGTGGCCGGCGGCGGGTCGATGCTGTCCTTCCCGGTGCTGATCTGGCTCGGCCTGCCACCGCTGACGGCCAACGTGACCAACACCGCCGGCCTCCTCCCCGGCTACCTGGCCAGCGCGGTGAGCTACCGCCATCACCTGCGCGAACAGACCCGGCGAGGGGCGCTGGCCGTGATCACGCTGGTCGGCGCCGTGCTGGGATGCGTACTCCTCCTCGTGCCACCCGCCGAGGTGTTCGAGCAGGTCGTGCCGTTCCTGCTGGTCGCGGGCTGCCTCCTCATCGTCGCCCAGCCGCGGTTGTCGACGATGCTGAACCGCCGGGCGGGCGGGGGCGACGCCGACCATCCGGGGATCGCCTACGGCGGCGCGTTCGTGGGCGGTGTGTACGGCGCGTACTTCGGCGCGGGCCTCGGCGTCATGCTGTTCGCGGTGTTGTCCCTGATCCATCCGACCCGGCTGCAGCGGGCCAACGCGCTCAAGGTCTTCCTGTCACTGCTGATCAACGCCGTGGCGGTGGTGGCCTTCGCGCTCTTCGGCCCGGTCGAGTGGTCGACGGCGCTGGTGCTCGCGGTGTTCAGCCTGGTCGGCGGCTACCTGGGCGCGCGGGTGGCCCAGCGGATGTCCGATCGCGTGCTGCGCATCGGCGTGCTCGCGGTAGGCGTGGCGAGCGCGGTCTGGCTGCTGCTCGACCCCACCGTGGGCTGACGACGCCAGGCACAAATGTCGTCCCGGGCGGCGTGATCCAGGCGACATGTCACACATCGGGCGATCGTGGGACGATGGACGGCGCGACGCGCGTTGTCGAAGGCGTCGTCACACCGAGAGGGGCTCGACCATCGTGACCGCCACCCAGGTCGATTCGTCCACGCCGAGCACGCCGCTTCCACTGCTCCTTCTGGGCCGAGGCTCCGACCCGGCCAGCGAGCGCGGCGTCGAGTGTCCGGGCGACCTTCCGCCGGCCAGTGATCCCGACCTGGTCGAACGAGCTCGCCGGGCCCGGGCGGCCCTGGGCGATCGCGCGTTCGTCCTCGGCCACCACTACCAGCGCGACGAGGTCATCCAGTTCGCCGACGTCACCGGCGACTCCTTCAAGCTCGCCCGCGACGCCGCCGCCCGCCCCGACGCCGAGTTCATCATCTTCTGCGGCGTGCACTTCATGGCCGAGTCGGCCGACATCCTCACCGGCGACGAGCAGCAGGTCATCCTCCCCGACCTCGCGGCGGGCTGCTCGATGGCCGACATGGCCCGGCTGCTCCAGGTCGAGGACGCCTGGGCCCGACTCGCCGACGCCGGGGTCGCCGACGTCACGGTGCCCGTCACGTACATGAACTCCTCGGCCGACATCAAGTCGTTCTGCGGCCGCAACGGCGGTGCGGTGTGCACGTCGAGCAACGCCCAGCAAGCCCTCGAGTGGGCGTTCGAGCAGGGCGAGAAGGTCATGTTCCTGCCCGATCAGCACCTCGGGCGCAACACCGCGGTGCTCCAGCTCGGGATGTCCCTCGACGACTGCGTGGTCATCGACCCCCACAAGCCCGGCTTCGGGGTCACCGACGACGAGCTGCGCCGGGCCCGCATGCTGCTGTGGAAAGGCCACTGCTCGGTCCACGGCCGCTTCACCGCCGAGGCCGTGGCGGACGTCCGCGAACGCGTCCCCGGCGTCAAAGTGCTGGTCCACCCCGAGTGCCAGCACGAGGTCGTCCTCGGCGCCGACTACGTCGGGTCCACCGAATACATCATCAAGACCATCGCCGAGGCCGAGCCCGGCTCGTCGTGGGCGGTGGGCACCGAGCTCAACCTGGTCAAGCGGCTGGCCGCCGAGCACCCGGACAAGAACGTCGTCTTCCTCGAGAAGACGGTCTGCTTCTGCGCCACCATGAACCGCATCGACCTCCCCCATCTCGTCTGGGCGCTGGAGAACCTCGTCGAGGGGCGGGTGGTCAACCGGATCGAGGTCGATCCCGACACCGCGCACTGGGCCGGCGTCGCCCTCGACCGGATGCTGGCGCTCCCCGGCAGCGGCGCCGTGAAGGACTGATCCGGCGGACGTCTTCGCGTCAGCGGCCAGCCAGCGCGTCAGCGCTTGCGGGCCAGCGTCAGGCCGTCGGCGACCGGCAGGACCACCACGTCCAGGCGGTCGTCGGCGGCGAGTGCGTCGTTGACGGACCGGATGACGCGCAACGTGTCGGAGTCGAACGCCGGGTCGGCCACCTCGCCGGACCACAGCGTGTTGTCGACCAGTAGCAACCCGCCGCGCCGCAGCCGGGGTACCACCTCGTCGATGTAGGCCGGGTAGTTCGCCTTGTCGGCGTCGATGAAGGCGATGTCGAAGGCAACGTCCGAGGACAGCGAGCGCAACGTGTCGAGCGCCGGGCCGAGCCTGAGCTCGATCTTGTCGCCGACGCCGGCCTCGTCCCAGTAGCGGCGGCCGATCGAGGTCCACTCCTCGCTGACGTCGCAGCACAGCAAGCTGCCGTCGTCGGGCAGACCACGAGCGGTGGCCAGCGCGGAGTACCCGGTGAACGTGCCCACTTCGAGGGCCCGGCGGGCGCCGCTCACCTGGCACAGCAGGGTCATGAGAGCACCCTGTTCGGGCGCGATCTGCATGCCGCTGATCCGGCCCAGCGCCGCGGTCTCGTCGATGAGCCGCTGCTGGAGCTCGTCCGGAGGGGTGCCGTGGCTGACGATGTAGTCGTGCAGCTCGTCGCTGAGCCACGCCGATTTCGACGTCATGCGCAGCACGCTAGCAGCGGCCGGCTCACCTGGTGAGGCCTTCCGGCCAGACCAGGGACGTGCGGGCCCGCGGGTCGAGGCCGGTCAGACTCCCGGCGCACCCCACACCGGGAACCACCGGCTGACGTCGGGCTCGATCGGAAGGTCGCCGCCGATCAGCGCGCGGGTCTGGAGCTCGAGGGCGTTGTCGCGGCGCTGGGACGCGGCGTCGACCGGCGCGAACGGGTAGAACGTGCCGCGCTTGTACAGGTAGACCAGCGCGAGCCCGCGTCCGTCGTCCGACTTCAACCCGATCGTGGAGCACAGCAGCGACGGCCCGAAGTCGGCAGCCTCGAGCGAGGAGTTGACCGTGTGGAGGTCGGTGCACAGCTCGGACATCTGGTCGGGAGGACGGCGGACGATCAGCCAGGTGTAGCCGAAGTCGTCGCGCTGTTCCTCGGGCTCAGTGCCGCCGAGCAGCACGGTGATCTCGTCCTTGAGTCGGGCGAACGGTGCGCCCTCGGCCTCGCGGAAGCACACCGCGCCCACGCCCGTTGGCCGCATCTCCGCCGAGGCTTCGAGTGTCAGCGCGGCCGTGGGCAGGGCGAACAGGGCGTCGAGATCGGGCTCGGCCTGCTTCGTCCGGCCCAGCAGAGTGTCGAGCCAACCCATGTGCGAGTTACTCCTTGCCGAGTTCGACGGAGATGCGGGCCAGCTGCTCGAGGCGCTTCTCGAGCGGCGGGTGGCTGGCGAACAACGCGCCGATGTCGAGCTTGCCGGTGAGCGCCGGGACGAAGAAGAAGGCGTTGTACGGCTCGGCCGCGCGGAGGTCCTTGGACGGGATGCGCGACATCTCGCCGGAGATCTTGGTCAGCGCGCTGGCCAGGACGGCGGGCTGACCGGTGAGAATCGCTCCGGCCCGGTCGGCTGCGAGCTCGCGGTAGCGCGAGAGCAGCCGGGTGAGCAGGAAGCTCACGGCGTAGACGACCGCCGCCACGATGGTGACCACCAGCACGAGCACTGCCGTGTTGGAGTTGTTGTTGCGTCCCAGCCCGCTCCACAGCAGCGCACGCGTCATGAACCCGGCCAGCACGCCCACGACCGACGCGATGGTCATGACCAGCACGTCGCGGTGGGCCACGTGGGACAGCTCGTGGGACATGACCGCTTCGAGCTCGCGTTCGTCGAGGCGGCGCATGACGCCGGTGGTGACGCAGACGACGGCCCGCTCCGGGCTGCGACCGGTGGCGAACGCGTTGGGCAGATCGGTGTCGGCGATGGCCACCCGGGGCTTGGGCATGTCGGCCAGGGCGCAGAGGCGGTCGACCATGGCATGCAGCTCGGGGGCCTCAGCTGGGGTGACCTCGCGGGCACGCATGGCCGACAGGGCGAGCCTGTCGGAGAAGTACCACTGCCCCCACAGCACGCCGAGCCCGATGATCACACCGATGGCCCAGGCGTCGAACGCCACGGACAAAGCGATGATGAGCCCGACGTAGAGCACCGCGAGCAGCGCCATCGTCGCGATCATCCGCGCGGACAGCCCGCGATCGGGGGCGAATCTCGTACGCGCCACCGGATCTGCCTCCTCTGGCATGTCAGCGCTCGCCAAAGGACGAGCGCTGTTGTGAGGACGAGCGGGACCTCGTCGGAGGTTCCCCGCCCCGCACTCACCAGGCCACCTTGTGGAGGGATATTCACGCATCCGGCGTACGGGACACGTGGATATCCCTCCACAAGGCGTATGGCCCGATCGGCCCCGGCGACCTCAGCCGGGGATGAGGCCGTCGCCGGCCAGGAGCTCGCGCACCTCGTCGATGTGGGCCTCGGCATAGGGCAGCACGAGATCGCTGTCGACCAGTGCGTCGTCGGCCACGGGGGTGCCGACCTTGCGCACTTCGTCGAGCAGGGCGACCAGGGCGGAACGGAAGGCGTCGTCGTCACCGGACTCGACGGCCGCGGCCAGCGCGTCGTCGAGGCGGTTGAGCTCGTCGAGATGAGCGTCGTCGACGGTGAGCTGGCCCTCCCCCATGATCCGGACGATCACAGCTGACCCTCCTCGCGCTTCTGCGGCGCAGCCTGAGGCTCGGCCGAGGCGTCGCCCGCCTGGCCCTCGATCTGCTTGGGCGGCTCGGCACCACCGGTGAGCTCCTGCTTCATCCGAGCCAGCTCGAGCTCGACGTCGCCCGACGAGGCGAGCTGGTCGAGCTCGCGGGTGATGTCGTCCTTGGACGTGCCGGTGGGGTCGTCGAGCGCGCCCGAGGCGAGCAGCTCGTCGATGGCACCGGCCCGGGCCTGCATGTTGGCGGTCTTGTCCTCGGCCCGCTGGACCGCGAGACCGACGTCGCTCATCTCCTCGGAGATGCCGCTGAACGCCTCGCCGATGCGGGTCTGGGCCTCGGCCGCGGTGTAGCTGGCCTTGATCGTCTCCTTCTTGGTGCGGAAGGACTCGACCTTGGCCTGCAACCGCTGGGCGGCGAGGGTGAGCTTCTCCTCCTCGCCCTGCAGGGCGTCGTGCTGGGTCTGCAGATCGGCGACCTGGCTCTCGAGGCCGGACCTGCGGGTGAGGGCCTCGCGGGCGAGGTCCTCGCGGCCGAGCGAGAGCGCCTTCTGCGCCTGCTGCTGCAGCTTGCTCGACTGGGTCTGGAGCTGGGTCATCTGGACTTCGATGCGCTTGCGGCTGGTGGCGACGTCCGCCACGCCTCGGCGCACCTTCTGAAGCAGCTCGAGCTGCTTCTTGTAGGAGTAATCGAGGGTCTCCCGGGGGTCCTCGGCGCGGTCGAGCGCCTTCTCGGCCTTGGCCCGGAAGATCATGGACATTCGCTGAAGGATCCCCATGTGGCCAGGTAACCCTTTCTCACATCACGTGTTCGTCGGAGTCTGAGAACCCCACCCTACGGCGTGACGGCTCGCAGTGGCAGTGCGGTTGCCCGCCTGGCCTACCCTGGTAGACGTGTTCCGCCGTAGATCAGCCACCGACACCCCCGACGCCCCGGCTGCCGAAGCCGTCAGCGAGGCCTCGGAACGCCCGTCCGGCAAGGGCCGCCCCACGCCCAAGCGCAGCCAGGCCGAGGAGGCCCGCAAGCAGCGCGTACGGCCGCCGCTGAACCGCCGAGAGGCGATGCGGCGCGACCGCGAGCGCGCGCGTGAGGAGCGGGCCCGCACCCGCCAGGCGATGAACACCGGCGACGACCGGTACTTCCTCGAGCGCGACAAGGGTCCGGTGCGCAAGTTCCTGCGCGACTACGTCGACTCGCGGCGCACCATCGCCGAATTCTTCCTGCCGATCATCCTGGTCATTCTGCTCACGAGCCTGATAGGCATTCCCCAGGTGCAACTCATCTCGACCGTGGTGTGGGTGGTGTCGATGATCCTGCTGATCGTCGATCTCTCGATTCTCGGTGTGCGGGTCAAGCGTGAGGTTCGCAAGCGCTTCCCCGACGACACCGGGCGCGGGAACATGTTCTACGCCATCACCCGGGCCACCCAGATCCGCCGGTTGCGCCTACCCAAACCGACCGTCAAGCCCGGAGCTCTGGTGTGAACAGCACCTCTCTTACCGCCAATGACCGAGCCGGCCTGCTGATCCGGGCGCTGCGCTACTCCGACCCAGTGGTGCGCGCGCTCGAACACGAACTCCAGCAGGAGTACATCGAGCGCTACGGCGACCCCGACGAGACGCCCGTCGACCCCGGCGACTTCGCCCCGCCCGAGGGTCAGTTCCTGGTCGGCTTCGTGGGCAACGAGCCGGTCGCCACCGGCGGGTTCCGCCGCCACGACGACGGCGTCGCCGAGATCAAGCGGATGTACGTCTCGCACGATCACCGCGGTGGCGGGTACGCCCGCCGGCTCCTCTCCGAGCTCGAGGCCCAGGCCGCGGCGGCCGGGTACCGGCGCGTCGTACTCATGACCGGAGGCCGCCAGCCCGAGGCCGTGGCGCTGTACGAGTCGAGCAGCTACCAGCCCGCGGACGGTTTCGGGCGCTACATCGGCTACGCGGATGCCCGATTCTTCGCCAAGGACCTCGACGAAGCGGTCGACGCCGAGTCCTGACCCCGCTCGCGTCCGGTGACCCGCCTTCTGGAGGGTTATCAACCCTTCATCGGGTCGCCAAGCGTTGATAACCCTCCAGAAGGCGCAGGAGGCGGAGTCCAAGAGCCGGTCACCGAGGCTCGCCCCGCCGCGTCCCTGGCCCGCCGCCATGGGTAGCGTCACGGCCATGGAGTTTCGTACCCTCGGCCGTTCCGGCCTGACGATCAGCGAGATCGCGTACGGCAACTGGATCACCCACGGTTCCCAGGTCGAGGAGGACACCGCCCACGCGTGTGTCCGAGCCGCCCTCGACGCCGGGATCACCACGTTCGACACCGCCGACGTCTATGCCGCCGGCCGCGCCGAGACGGTCCTGGGCCGGGCGCTGGCCGGTGAGCGCCGCGAGTCGCTGGAGATCTTCACCAAGGTCTTCTGGCCCGCCGGTCACCACGGCCCGAACGACCGTGGCCTGGGCCGCAAGCACATCCTCGAGGCCATCGACGCCTCGCTCACCCGGCTCGGCACCGACTACGTCGACCTCTACCAGGCACACCGCTACGACCACCGGGTTCCGCTCGAGGAGACGATGGAAGCCTTCGCCGACGTCGTCCGGTCGGGCAAGGCGCTCTACATCGGGGTGTCCGAGTGGACCGCCGAGCAGCTGCGTGCCGGACACGCCCTGGCCCGCGAGCTGCGCATCCCGTTCATCTCCAACCAGCCCGAGTACTCCATGCTGTTCCGCGTCATCGAGGCCGAGGTCGTGCCCACCTCGGAGGAGCTCGGCATCTCCCAGATCGTCTGGTCGCCAGTGGCGCAGGGCGTCCTGACCGGCAAGTACCTCCCGGGACATGCGCCGCCGGCCGGTTCCCGGGCCACTGACACGACCAGCGGCGCGGGCTTCATCCGGAGCTGGCTCTCCGACGACGACCTCCTGGGCCGCGTCCAGCGACTGCGCCCGCTCGCCGACAAGGCCGGGCTGACGATGGCCCAGCTCGCCGTCGCGTGGGTCCTGCAGAACCGCAACGTCGCCGCGGCGATTATCGGTGCGTCGCGGCCGGAGCAGGTGGCGGAGAACGTCAAGGCCTCCGGCGTGCGGCTCGACCACGACCTGCTGGCTGCCGTCGACGACGTGCTGGGCGACACGGTGGTGCGCGACCCGTCGATCACGGCGACCCGCTCCCCCGGAGCCCGCTGACACGGCCAGAGTCAGGTAGGCCGCGCCGGGATGACGTCCGGACATCCGCATCTCGATACCCGGACGTCGTGCGTCGCGGCCTACCCGCGCGGCGTGCTCGCGGCCTACTCGGGCGGGTTGAGGCTCATCGGGCCGTACACCTCGCGCTCGTCCTCGAGCAAGGTCACGGCGTCGACATCGGCCGCCGACAGCTCACGCCAGTGCTCGCCGAGCCAGGTCTCGGCGTCGGCCTGAGTCGGGAATCCGGCATCGGAGCTCGCCTGGCCCACCACGTCCTTCATCTGCTCGCCGTCGGAGCCCAGAAACCGCCACGTCCACGCCATCGTCGTCTCCTGACCGTGTGCCTGCCGAGCTCGAGCGTACGGGCCGTCCCGACCGGGTCCGGGCGCTCCCCCGGGGCCTGCGCCGCGCGGCATCACGTTGACGCTGGTGAACGGCCCATGGGATCGTGCGACTACCAATACGCATCAGGTCGGGGGAAGTCGGACGGAAGCCGACGCTGACCCGCAACCGTAGGCCGCGAACGAGCCACAGGCTCGTGCCGACTCCACTCGCGGCAAGCCGGATTGCCCGATCGGATGCCTGCGGCTCCATGTTCCGCCGAGGCCTGCGGGACGGGGCCCGGCGACCCGTCGTGCCGACGGCCCGGACCACGTCACCGGACCGCTCACGAAAGGGTCGAACCCGAGATGCGCACGCTGCGCCGCACCACCCTGGCCGTCCTGGCCGCGATTCTGCTACCCCTGGCCCTCGCGGGCACCGCCAACGCCGACTCGTTCCGATTCTGGGGCTTCTATCAGGCGACCGACGGTGCCTGGGCGTTCGCGCCGGTGGGCGCCGGCGAGGCCCTCCCCGCGCACGGATCGGTCGACGGCTGGCGCTTCGCCGTCTCCGACGAGGCCTCCACCCGCTATCCCCGCGCCGAGATCGAGTTCCACCAGGTCTGCGACTCCGCCGAGGCCGAGGCCGGCCAGAAGCAGGTCGCGGTCGTCGTCGACTTCGGCACTGCCGAGGACGCTCCCGACGGGTCGGAGCCGCCGGAGTCCTTCGCCGATTGCGCCACGGTCCCGGTCGACGCCACCAGCCTGGACGCGCTCACCGCGGTCGTCGAGGCGCGGGTCGAGGGCGGCCTGGTCTGCGGCGTCGGCGGCTTCCCCGCGAGCGGCTGCGGTGACCCGGTCGCCGGGGCGGCTCCGACCGACGACGGCACCCCCATCGACCTGGCCCTGCCCTCCTCCGACGAGCCGACCTCCGAGACCACCGCTGCCGAGAGCGCCGAGGACGACGACTCCAACACCAGCAGCATGATCGCGCTGGCGATCGGCATCGTGGCGATCGTGGGCGTCGGTCTCGCGGCGCTGGTCCGTAGCCGGCGCTCGCAGGCTGGGTGATCCCCACGGCCGCACCGTCGTGGTCCGCGCAGTTCCGGCTCCCCCGGCCGCTGCACGCCGGCGCCTGGTGGCTGTGGGCGCTGGGTCTGGCGGCCGCGGCGAGCCGGACGACCAATCCGGTACTGCTCGCCCTGCTCATCGCGGTCGCCGGGTACGTGGTCGCCGCCCGCCGTGGCAGTGAGCCGTGGAGCCGGTCGTTCGGGGCGTTCCTCCGGCTCGGGCTGATCGTCATCGCGGTGCGGGTGGTGTTCCAGGCCCTGTTCACCTCCCAGGTGGGTGGCACGACCGTGCTCTTCCGGCTGCCGGAACTCGCCCTGCCCGGCTGGGCCGCCGGCCTCAAGGTCGGCGGCCCGGTCACCGCGGAGGCGCTGGTGCTGGCGCTCTACGACGGGCTGCGGCTGGCGGCGATCCTCGCCTGCGTCGGCGCCGCCAACGCGCTGGCCGATGCCCGCCGGCTACTGCGATCGGTGCCCGGCGCCCTGTACGAGGTGGGTGTCGCGCTGGTCGTGGCGATGACGTTCGCGCCCCGCCTGATCGAGGACGCGGGCCGGATCCGGCGGGCTCACCGCCTGCGTGGCCACGAGGTGCGCGGGGTGCGCGCCGTGGGGCGGGTGGCGATGCCGGTGCTGGAAGGATCGCTGGAACGCTCCCTCGACCTGGCTGCCGCCATGGACGCTCGCGGTTTCGGCCGGGCGGCGGCCGTCGAGCCACGATTCCGGCGCAGCGCGGGTGTCCTCGTGCTGACCGGCCTGGTAGGGGTCTGCGTCGGACTGTACGGCGTGCTCGACGGCGGTTCGGCCGCGGTGGCCGGGCCGCCGGTGCTGGCCGTCGGGCTGGTCCTCGCGGTCACGGGTTTCGTGCTCGGCGGGCGCGGAACGATCCGGACCCGGTACCGACCGGACCCGTGGTCGGCGCCGGAGTGGCTCGTGGCCGCCTCGGGCGTCGCCGTGGCGGTGACGTTCGGCTGGGCGGCGGCCCAGGGGGTGCCCGGGATGAACCTCATGACACTGCCGCTGGCCGTCCCGACGCTGCCGTTGGTCGCGGTGGCCGGCGCGCTGCTCGGTCTGGCTCCGGCCTGGGTGGCACCACCGCCCCCGGCACCGGCGGGTGAGCGAGAGTGATCGTCTTCGACGGCGTGTCCGTCCGGTACGCCGGATCGGGCGGCCGGGCCGTGCTCAGTGACGTCCACGTCGACATCGCCGAGGGTGAGCTGTGCCTCGTGGTGGGCCGGACCGGCTCGGGCAAGTCGACGTTCCTGCGGGCGATCAACGGGCTGGTCCCCCACTTCACCGGCGGGACGCTCACCGGGCGGGTGCTCGTGGCCGGCCGCGACACCCGCACCCACCGCCCGCGCGATCTGGCCGACGTCGTCGGCTTCGTCGGCCAGGACCCGCGCTCCGGATTCGTCGCCGAGTCGGTCGAGGACGAGCTGGCGTTCGGCATGGAGTGGCTGGGCCTGGCGCCGGCCGTGATGCGCCGCCGGGTCGAGGAGACGCTCGACCTGCTGGGGCTGGGCGACGTGCGGCGGCGTCCGCTGGCCACGCTGTCGAGCGGGCAACGCCAGCGCGTCGCGATCGGTGCTGCCCTGACCTCACATCCGCGCGCGCTGGTGCTCGACGAACCCACGTCGGCGCTCGATCCGCAAGCCGCCGAGGACGTCCTGGCCGCGCTGCAACGCCTGGTCCACGACCTCGGCACCACCGTCGTCCTCGCTGAGCACCGCCTCGAGCGAGTGATCCAGTACGCCGACCACGTGCTCCACCTGCCCGGCGACGGCAGCGTCGAGGACGGCCCGCCGGCGCAGGTCATGGCGACCTCGCCGGTGGCGCCGCCGGTCGTCGAGCTGGGGCGGCTGGCCGGCTGGTCGCCGCTGCCGCTGTCTGTGCGGGACGCCCGGCGCGCGGCCGGACC
>DATCVR010000233.1:0-2206 GCA_036566745.1 Jiangellaceae bacterium
GCCCGGGAGTGACGCCGAGCCGGGCCAGGGCGGCCACCCGCTCGGCCAGCTCCGCCTTGATCGTCGCCGCAGTGGCCTTGCCGTCGAGGATGCTTGCGCTCACGATGGCCAAGTCTCCCATGCTCAGGCGGCACAGGAGACTCGGCATCGTGGCTGCCCGGGCGGAGTCAGCCGCTCTTGCGGCGGAACATCCGCTGGGTCTTGGCGGTCTCCTCGTGCCCGGGACCGTTGCCCGAGACGTCGTCGTGTGGGTGGTCGTGGTCCGCGGACTTCTTACGCTCGAGCGCCTCGCGGAACTTGCGCTTGACGTCGTCCTCGCCGCCGGATGATTTCTTCGCAGCCATGCGCTCACTCTCCCGGATCATGGATCGACCCGGTGTGGGTCGTGCCTCAACCCTGCCATGGGCCCCGGCCGTGCGTCGCGGGGATATCGGCCGGGGCTGTGGACAGGGCCGGGTCGGTCAGGTCAGTGGAAGAAGTGCCGGGTGCCGGTGAGGTACATCGTCACGCCGGCCTTCTGAGCTGCGGCGATGACATCGTCGTCGCGCACCGAACCGCCCGGCTGGACCACCGCGCGGACCCCGGCCTCCAGCAGCACCTCGAGGCCGTCGGCGAAGGGGAAGAACGCGTCCGAGGAGGCCACCGAGCCGGCCGCCCGCTCGCCGGCTCGCGACACTGCCAGCCGCGCGGAGTCGACTCGGTTGACCTGCCCCATGCCCACGCCCACCGCGGCGGAGTCGTGAGCCAGCAGGATCGCGTTGGACTTCACCGACCGCACCGCCCGCCAGGCGAAGACGAGGTCGGCGAGGGTGGCCTCGTCGGCCGGATCGCCAGCGGCCAGCGTCCACGACGACGGGTCGTCGCCAGGGGCGTCGATGCGATCGACGGCCTGCATCAGCAGCCCACCCGAGATCGACCGGGTCTCCACCTCGCGCTCGGCCGGGGCCGCGACCCGCAGGAGCCGGATGTTCTTCTTCCGGGTGAGCTGCTCGATCGCCCCGGGCTCGAAGTCGGGGGCGACGACCACCTCGGTGAACACCTCGGCGATCTGCTCGGCGGCCGCCTCGGTGAGGGTGGCGTTGGCGGCGATGACCCCGCCGTACGCCGAGACCGGATCGGTGGCGTGGGCCTTGCGGTGAGCCGCGGCGATGTCGGCTCCGAGGGCGATCCCACACGGGTTGGCGTGCTTGATGATCGCGACCGCCGGCTCAGTGAAGTCGTGGGCGCTGCGCCAGGCGGCGTCGGCGTCGACGTAGTTGTTGTACGACATCTGCTTGCCGTGGAGCTGCTCGGCACCGGCCAGCCCGGGTGCCCCGAAGCCGGAGCGGTAGAGCGCCGCAGGCTGGTGGGGGTTCTCGCCGTAGCGCAGCACGTCGGCGCGGTCCCACGTGCCGCCGACCCAGCGAGGAAAATCGGAGCCATCGGCCTGGTCTTCGGGCGCGGCGACGACGTTGCCCATCCACGACGCGACGTGGACGTCGTACGTGGCGGTGTGGACGAAGGCCTCGGCGGCCAGCCGCTGGCGCTCGGCCAGGGTGAAGCCGCCGGCCTGCACGGCCGCCAGCAGGTCGCCGTAGCGGGCCGGGTCGACGACGACCGCGACGTTGGCGTGGTTCTTGGCAGCCGCGCGCACCATCGAGGGCCCGCCGATGTCGATCTGCTCGACGACGTCGTCGGGAGCGGCACCGGAGGCGACTGTCGCGGCGAACGGGTAGAGGTTGCACACGACCAGCGTGAACGGCGCGATGCCGAGCTCGTCGAGCTGGCTGCGGTGGCTGTCGAGCCGGAGGTCGGCGAGCAGGCCCGCGTGGACGTTCGGGTGGAGCGTCTTGACCCTGCCGTCCAGGCACTCGGGGAAGCCGGTGAGCTCCTCGACGGGCGTCACGGGGACGCCCGCCTCGGCGATCCGCGCGGCGGTGGATCCGGTGGACACGATGGTGACCCCGGCCTCGAACAGGCCGCGGGCCAGCTCCTCCAGCCCGACCTTGTCGTAGACGCTGATCAGGGCGCGGCGGATCGGGGTGCGGGCGGAGAGGTCTGCGGACGCGTGGGTGCCAGACGGCATGGTGGGGTCGGCGCTCATGGTGTCTCCTCGGCGGTGAGCAGGCAGGGGTCGTCGAGCCGGGCGACCCTGCGGCCCAGGCGTCCGACCTGAGGGTCTGGTGCTCGCGCCGCTCCCCGGTGGTGACCCACCCTGCGCCAGTCG
>DATCVR010000234.1:0-1796 GCA_036566745.1 Jiangellaceae bacterium
GTCGCCATGCCCGCCGAGCTGACCGAGTCCTATGACGAACGCACCCGGCTGATGACCTGGCGGGTCGCGATCCTGGCGCTCACCATCCTGCTCGCCGGCGCGACCGCACCGTTGATCCGTGACGCCGTCGGGGGTCGCGACGGCTACCGCGTGATGGGCGTGGTGATGGCGGTGCTCATCCTGGTCGGGGTGTTCAGTGCGTACGTCGGCACCCGCCGGGCGCCGGTCCACACCGTCCAGCCGGGGCCGGGGAGCCTGCGCGACCAGCTGAGGATCGTCGCGGCGGCGCCCGACTTCCGGCGGCTGCTCATCACGTTCGTGATCCAGGCCGTCGCGTTCGGGGCGATGCTGGCCGGCGTCGACTACCTGGCCGGCGACGTGATCGGCCGCGACGGTGCAGCGACGGTCCTGTTCGTCTGCTTCGTCGGTCCCGCGCTGCTGCTCACCCCCGCGTGGGCGGCGCTCGGCGCCAGGATCGGCAAGAAGAACGGGTACGTAGCCGCCTCGGTCGTCCTCGCCGTCGGCGCGCTGCTCGCCGCGACCGCCCAGACCGCACCGGTGGCCCTGGTCTACGCCGCGGTGGTGCTCGTCGGGACCGGGTACGCCGGGTGCCAGGTGTTCCCGATGGCGATGCTTCCCGACGCGGCCGCCGTCGACGCCCGGCGCAGCGGGTCGAGCCGGATCGGCGTCTACACCGGAGTCTGGACCGCCGGTGAGACCCTCGGGCTCGCGCTCGGGCCCGGCGTCTACGCCGCGGTGCTCGCGCTCGGCGGCTACCGCTCCTCGACCGGGAGCGAGGTCGCCCAGCCGGACTCCGCGCTGACCGCGATCACGCTCGGCTTCTCCGTGCTGCCGGCCTGCCTGGCTCTGCTCAGCCTGTTCTGGCTGCGGCGCTACTCGCTCACCGCCGACGACGTGGACGGAGACGTCGACGGCGACAAGGATGGGACCGTGACCGTATGACCGACGCCCTGACCCAGCTCCGCGCGATGCAGGCCGCCGACCTGCCGGTGCACGGTGGCCGCACCCTCGCCTACGTCTACGACTCCGGCCTGCCCGACATCGACCGGATCGGTCGCGAGGCCGTGGCGGCCTACGCCGGTTCGAACGGCCTGGACCCGACCGCGTTCCCGAGCCTGCTCCGGATGGAGACCGAGGTGGTCGGCATGGCCGCCGACCTCCTCGACGCACCCGAGACCGTGGTCGGCACGGTCACCTCCGGTGGCACCGAGTCGGTGCTGCTCGCGGTGCAGACCGCACGCGACGCCCATCGCGGGATCGAACAGTCGAGGATCGAGCGGCCGCGGATGGTGCTCCCTTCGACCGCGCACGCCGCGTTCCACAAGGCCGCTCACTACTTCGGGGTCGAGCCGGTTCTGGTCCCGGTCGGGCCCGACTTCCGGGCGGATCCGGAGGCGATGGTCGCGGCGATGGACGAGCGCACCGTCCTGGTCGTCGCCTCGGCGCCGTCCTATGCGCACGGGGTCGTCGACCCGGTCACCGCGATCGCGGCGGCCGCGGCCGACCGCGGGATCCGCTGCCACGTGGACGCGTGCATCGGTGGCTGGGTGCTGCCCTACGCGACACGGCTGGGGCGGGACGTACCGGCCTGGACGTTCGCGGTCGAGGGCGTCACCTCGATCTCCGTCGACCTCCACAAGTACGCCTACGCCCCGAAGGGCACCTCGGTGCTGCTGCATCGCACCCCGGAGCTGAGGCGGCCGCAGTTCTTCGCCTCGGCCGCCTGGCCGGGATACACCATGCTCAACTCCACGATGCAGTCGACGAAGTCGGGC
>DATCVR010000235.1:0-15415 GCA_036566745.1 Jiangellaceae bacterium
AGCGGCCCTTCGAGCCGGTACTCGACGAGCACCGCCGCCATGCCGAGGGTGGCGAGCCGCTCGGCCTGGGGCAGGAACTGCCGCCAGGTCCCGCCGAGCCATCCGCCTCCGTGGTAGAACACGGCAGTCGGCGCCGGCTGACCGGGCGACACCCGCGGCTGACCGGGCGGCACCCGCGGCGGCACGACGTGCATGACGAGAGTCCGGTCGCCCACCGACTTGTAGGGGATCTCACGCACGAACGCCGATTATGCGCGACACCGGCTGCGCGGCCGACGGCCCAGCCAGCCGTCGGCCCGGGAGAAGGAGCATGATGACCGATCCGGCACCCGCGCGGACCAGGCCTAACGTCGTCCTCGTCGTGATGGACGACCTCGGCTACGGCGACTTCGGCTGCATGGGGAACCCGCTGCTGAACACGCCGCGGGTCGACGCCGTCGCGGCCGGCGGGATCACGATGCGGCACATGTACGCGGCATCGGCGGTGTGCACGCCGTCCCGTGCCGCCCTGCTGACCGGGCGGCTGCCGCAACGGGTCGGGCTCCCTCGGGTGCTGTCCCCGCGCGACGGCACCGGCCTGTCGGCGTGGGAGTACACGGTGCCGGAAATGCTCCGCGACGCCGGCTACCGCACCGGGATGTTCGGCAAGTGGCACCTCGGATGTCGCCCGGAGCACTTTCCGACGCGGCACGGTTTCGACGAGTACGCGGGACTGCTCTACAGCAATGACATGCACCCGGTCGAGATGTTCGAAGGCGAGTCGATCACCAGCACCGATGTCGACCAGGCCACACTCACCGGCACCTACACCGACCAGGCGATCGACTTCATCCGAAGACACGCCGACGAGCCGTTCTTCGCCTACGTCGCGCACACGATGCCGCACATCCCGCTGCACGTCGACGAGGCATTCGCCGGCCGCTCGGCGGCCGGCAGGTACGGCGATGTCGTCGAGTGTCTCGATCACCACATCGGGCGACTGATCGACGTCCTGACCGAGCTCGGACTCGCAGACGACACGCTGGTCATGATCACCAGCGACAACGGTCCGTGGTTCGAGGGCAGCACCGGCGGCCTACGCGGCAACAAATTGCACTCCTACGACGGCGGGATCCGCGTACCGTTCATCGCGCAGTGGCCGGGCCGGATACCCGCGGGGTCCAGGTCCGACGATCCGGCTTCGCTGACCGACCTGCTTCCCACCCTGGCCACGTTCGCCGGGGGCAGGGTGCCCCGGGACCGTCCCGTCGACGGCGTCGACATCTCCGGGGCGCTCACCGGAGGGTCGATGCCGGGTCGCGAGCCGTTGTATTTCTTCCACTGGTGGACTCTCAACGCGGTCCGCTCTGGACCGTGGAAACTGCACCTCGACCGCTTCCCTCGCGACCCGAACAGGGCCCACGGCAGGGAACTCCCGCAGCTGTTCAACCTCGACCTGGACCCGGGCGAGACCTACGACCTCAAGGACCGTCATCCCGACATCCTCGAGCGGCTCAGCACCAAAGCCGTCCGGTTCGCGGAAGAGATCCTTGCGCAGCAGTCCGAGGCCGAAGCCCGCGCCGCAGGGCGAATCACCACGTCGTAGCATCGCCGCAGGCCGAAGCCGGCCGACACCAGTCGACGGCGTCCTAGAATCGTGACATGCACGCCACCCGCGACCGCCGGTCCGCGTGAAGCAGCCCGCCCGGAGCCCGCGCGACACGACACTCGTCGTGACCCTCGTTGCGCTCGGACTGGGCTACGTGGCCGTGATCCTGGGCTGGCTGCTCTCCCTGGACTGATCGGCTGGCATTCGAACCCCCGACCGGCCAGGCTAGGCGGCAGCGACGAACGAGCGGAGAGCGCCGTCATGACCACGCCACCCGGACAGCCGGTCGAACCGTATCCCCACGCCGGATCACCCACCACGTCCACCACGCCCACCACCGCCGCATCCGGGCCGGCCGGCGTTCAGGATCCCCGCCGACGCCATCCGGGAGCGGGCACCAGCCTGGCGGCGAACCTCGTCGGCGCGTTCGTGGGGCTGATCGGCGCGCTGGTCGGCGTCAGCCTGGTCATCGCCGGTTCGTCGCTGATCCACCGCAGGCTCATGACCTTCGGCACCGGCGTCGACGGCGGGGGCATCACCCTGCTGCTGATCGGCGTTCTGGTGCTCGGCGTCGTCATCGCGCTCGGGGCGTGGTCGCCGGCCGCGCCGATCTTCGGCGGCGTGCTCGTCAGCTTCGTGGGCATCGTGGGGCTGCTCTCGAACGACTTCATCGACAGCGTCTCCGACCTGCTGCCCTCACGCTCGGACGCGTCCTACCTCTACAGCTGGATCGGGCTCGGGGCGATGCTGACGCTCGGGCTCCTGTTGATCGCCGCGGGGGTGGGGTGCGCGCTGTCGCGCCGTCGCGCGCTGCCGCCCTCGGCCTGATCGCTGGAACACAACAGCCGCCGAGGCGACCACGTTCCGCCGACGATCACGGCTCGAAGCGGTACCCCAGGCCCGGATCGGTGACGATGTGGCGCGGGTGCGAGGGGTCCGGCTCGAGCTTGCGTCGCAGCTGCGCCGAATACACCCGCAGGTAGTTCGTCTCCGACCGGTACGCCGGGCCCCACACCTCGCGGAGCAGCTGCTGCTGTGAGACCAGCCGGCCGCGGTTGCGCACCAACACCTCGAGCAGGTGCCACTCGGTGGGAGTGAGGCGGACGTCCACGCCGTCGCGGGCCACCTTCTTGCGGGCGAGATCGATCGTCAGCGCACCGGCCTCGACCACCGCATCGCCCGCGTCGTCGCCTGGTTCGGCGCGCCGCACGGCCGCACGCAGCCGGGCCAGCAGCTCGTCCATGCCGAACGGCTTGGTGACGTAGTCGTCGGCGCCGGCGTCGAGGGCTTCGACCTTGTCGTCGGAGTCCTGGCGGGCCGACAGCACGATGATCGGCACGGAGGTCCAGCCGCGGAGGCCCTGGATGACCTCGACCCCGTCGAGGTCGGGGAGCCCGAGGTCGAGCACGACGACGTTGGGGTGCTTGCCGGCGGCCGCCTCGAGGGCGCCTCGGCCGTCGGACGCCGTGACGACCTCCCATCCGCGCGCCCGGAGGTTGATCGACAGCGCTCGGACCAGCGCGGGCTCGTCGTCGACGACCAGGACGCGATGCCCCGCCGGCAGCTCCTCGGCGCGGCTCACGCGCGGTCTCCCCGTGCCGACGGCAATGTCAGGACCATCGTCAACCCGCCTCCCGGTGTGTCGTCGGCGCTCAGCGTGCCACCGACCGATTCGACGAAGCCGCGAGCCACCGCGAGCCCCAGCCCCACGCCGTTTCCCGCCGGGGCGTCGCCCAGCCGCTGGAACGGCTCGAAGATGCGGTCCCGGTCGTTGCCGCGGACGCCCGGGCCGCGGTCGACCACCCGCACCTCGATCTCGTGATCGGCTCGCAGCGCGGCGGCCGACACCACGACCGGCGACTCCTCCGGCGAGTACTTCACGGCGTTCTCGACGACGTTGGCGATCGCCCGCTCCAAGAGCCCCGCGTCGGTGCGGACGAAGGGCAGGGTCTCCGGGATCTCGAGGTCGACCCGGCCCGGCGGCACGCCCTCGAGCGCCCGCGGCACGACCTCGTCGAGGCCGACGTCGCGCAGCACCGGGCGCACCGTTCCGGTGTGGAGCCGGGACAGGTCGAGCAGGTTGTCGATGAGCCGTTCGAGGCGCTCGGCCGCGTCGCCGACCGTGGCGAGCAGCGCGGCTTCGTCGTCGGGGCTCCACTCGACATCGTCCTGCCGCAGGCTCGTGACGCCGGCCTTCAGCGAGGCCAGCGGCGTGCGCAGGTCGTGCGACACCGCGGCCAGCAGCGCGGTGCGAGTGGCGTCGCCCTCCTCCAGCCGCCGCGCCTCCTCGGCCCTCGCGCGCAGCCGATCCCGTTCGAGAGCGGCGGCCGTCTGGGCGGCGAAGGCCTCGAGGACACGACGGTCGCCCGCGTCGAGCACGGGTCCGCGCAGGGCCAACGCGATCGTCTCGGACACCCCCACCTCGATGTCGGCCTCCTCCGGTGTCGCGCACGGGCGCCGGCCGGCCGAGGCGACCTGCCGCCAGGGACTGCGCTCGTCGTCGCGTTCGAGCAGGGTGACCGACTCCATGCCGAACGTCTCGCGCAGCCGGGTCAGGATCGCGGCCACCGTGTCCTCGCCCCGCAACACGCTGCCGGCCAGCCCGCTGAGCGTCTCGGCCTCGGTGCTGCTGCGCGCGGCCTGGATCGTCCGGCGCGCGGCGAGGTCGACGACGGAGGCCACGGCCACCGCCACCACGATGAACACGACCAGAGCCAGCGCGTTCTCGACGTCGGAGATCGTCAGGGTGTAGTACGGCGGCGTCAGCCAGTAGTTGAGCAGGAGGCTGCCGAGCACCGCCGCCGTGACCGCGGGTCGCAACCCACCGACCAGTGCCACCGCGACCGTGAAGGCCAGGAAGAGCATGAGGTCGGTGGGCAGTTCGTGGAAGTCGCGGAAGGCCACCAGAATGCCGGTGAGCAGCACGGATCCGCCGAGTGCGAGTGTCCATGCCACGAGCCGCCGCGACCGGCTCAGCACCTCCGACCGGCGTGGGAGGCTGCCCCGCCCGGCATGCTCGTGCGAGACCACATGGACGTCGATCGGGCCCGACTCGAGCACGACCTTCGAGCCCACACCCTCGCGGAGCATCGCCTGCCAGCGTGGCCGGCGGCTCACGCCGACGACGATCAGCGCGGCGTTCACTCCGCGGGCGAACTCAAGAATGGCCTCGGCCGGATCGTCGCCGACGACGGTGTGGAATGTGCCGCCCAGGCTCTCGGCAAGGGCCCGCTGGCGTTCCAGGGCACCCGCGGGCGCGCCGGTGAGGCCGTCGCTGCGCGACACGTGCACGGCCAGGAGCTCGCCGCCCGCGCCACGCCCGGCGATCCGTGCTGCCCGGCGCAGCAGGGTGTCGCTCTCGGGGCCGCCGGTGAGGGCCACGACGACCCGCTCGCGAGCGTGCCACGGCTGGTCGATGCCGTGTTCGGCGCGATAGGCCTCGAGGGCGTCGTCGACCCGGTCGGCCAGCCAGAGCAGGGCGAGCTCGCGCAGCGCGGTGAGGTTGCCCACGCGGAAATAGTTGGCGAGGGCGGCGTCGACCTTCTCCGGAGCGTAGACGTTGCCGTGGGCGAGCCGCCGCCGCAGCGCCTCGGGCGACATGTCGACCAGCTCGATCTGGTCGGCCCGGCGGACGACGTCGTCGGGGATCGTCTCGCGCTGGGTGACACCGGTGATCGTCGCCACGACGTCGTTGAGTGACTCGAGGTGCTGGATGTTGATGGTGGAGATCACGTCGATGCCCGCCGCGAGGAGCTCGTCGACGTCCTGCCAGCGCTTGGCATGGCGGGAGCCGGCCGGGACATTGGTGTGGGCGAGCTCGTCGACCAGTGCCACCTCGGGCTTGCGGGCGAGTACGGCGTCGAGGTCCATCTCGGTGAATCCTGCGCCCCGGTAGGTCACCTCGCGGCGGGGCACGACCTCCATGCCCTCGAGCAGCTCGGCGGTGTGCGGGCGGTCGTGGGTCTCGACGAAGCCGACCACGACGTCGGTGCCTCTCGACGCGCGGCGGCGCCCCTCCGACAGCATGTCGAAGGTCTTGCCCACGCCGGGCGCAGCGCCCAGGTACACCCGCAGCCGACCCCGCCCCATGTCCCCAGCATCCCCTTCTCTCGGTTCACCTCGCCAGACGTCCGCCGGACACCCGCGTGGCGCGTCGCGCTCAGCCCAGCTCGTCCAACGCCAGGTTGAGCTCCAGGACATTCACCCGCTCGCCGCCGAGCACGCCGAGCGCCCGTTCCTGGGTGTGGTCTCGCACCAGGCCGCGGACCCCGGCGACGTCGAGCTGCCGTTCCCGCGCCACCCGCTCGACCTGCTGCTCGGCGTACCGCGGCGAGATGTGCGGGTCGAGCCCGCTGCCCGAGGCGGTGAGCGCGTCCGGCGCCACGTCGGCCGGGTCCACATCGTCCTCCTCGGCCACGGCCGCGCGCCGCTCCTCGACCAGCGCGAGCAGGTCCTCGCTCTCCGGGCCGAGGTTGGAGCCGCCGCTGGCCAGCGAGTCGTACCCGTCGCCGGCGTTGGACGGGCGCGAGTGGAACCACTCCGGTCCGTCGAAGCTCTGACCGAGCAGCGAGGAGCCGACCACCTCGCCGTCCCGCGACACCGTGGAGCCGTTCGCCTGATCGTCGAACAGCAGCTGGGACACCCCGGTGACGGCCAGCGGATAGCCCAGCCCCAGCACGACCGTGAGGACGAGGAGCACCCGCAGGCCGGCCAGACTCTGCCGGAACAGTGCACTGATGGACACGTGATTCACCCGATCCCAGGAATGACGGAGACGACGAGGTCGATGAGCTTGATCCCGACGAACGGCACGACGAGGCCGCCGAGGCCGTAGACCAGCGCGTTGCGCCGCAACATCGCCGCCGCGGCCAGGGGCCGGTATCGCACGCCGCGCAACGCCAGCGGGATCAGGGCGACGATCACCAGCGCGTTGAAGACGACCGCCGAGAGGATCGCCGACTGCGGTGTCTCGAGCCGCATGATGTTCAAGGCGTCGAGCTGCGGGTAGATGACCGCGAACATCGCGGGGATGATCGCGAAGTACTTCGCGACGTCGTTGGCGATCGAGAACGTCGTCAGCGCGCCCCGGGTGATGAGCAACTGCTTGCCGATCTCGACGATCTCGATCAGCTTGGTCGGGTTCGAATCGAGGTCGACCATGTTGCCGGCCTCTTTGGCCGCCTGGGTGCCGGTGTTCATGGCCACCCCCACGTCGGCCTGAGCAAGCGCCGGCGCGTCGTTCGTGCCATTCGCCGGTCATCGCGACCAGCCGCCCGCCGGCCTGCTCGCGCTTGATGAGCGCCATCTTGTCCTCGGGCTTGGCCTCGGCGAGGAAGTCGTCGACACCGGCCTGCTCGGCGATGACCTTGGCGGTGACCTGGTTGTCGCCGGTGACCATGACGGTGCGGATGCCCATGGCGCGCAGCTCGTCGAAGCGCTCGCGCATGCCGTGCTTGACGACGTCGGCGAGGTGGATGACGCCGAGCACGCGCGCGCCTCCGTCCACGGTCTCCCCCACCACCAACGGGGTCCCGCCGGCGGCAGCCACGTCGTCCACGATCTCGTCGACGGCGAGGTCCGGCCGGCCGCCGTGCTCGCGCACCCACCCCAGCACCGACCCGGCCGCGCCCTTGCGCACCTGCCGGCCGTCGGCGAGGTCGACCCCGCTCATCCGGGTCTGGGCGGTGAACTCGACGAACGTCGCGCGGGGCAGCTCGCCGGTGTGCCGCTCGCGCATCCCGTACAGGCGCTTCACCAGCACCACCACCGAGCGGCCCTCGGGCGTGGCGTCGGCAAGGCTCGCCAGCTGCGCCGCGTCCGCCAGGTCGCGCTGCGTCACGCCGCCCACCGGCAACAGCTCGGTGGCCTGCCGGTCGCCGAACGTGATGGTGCCGGTCTTGTCGAGCAGCAGGACGTTGACGTCGCCCGCGGCCTCGACGGCCCGCCCCGACATCGCCAGCACGTTGCGCTGGACCAGCCGGTCCATGCCCGCGATGCCGATCGCGGAGAGCAACGCGCCGATCGTCGTGGGGATGAGGCACACCAGGAGCGCGACCAGCACGACCATCGACTGGAGCTGGCCGGAGTAGCCGGAGAACGGCTGCAAGGTGGCGACGGCCAGCAGGAAGATGATCGTCAGGCTGGCGAGCAGGATGTTCAGCGCGATCTCGTTCGGGGTCTTCTGCCGCGAGGCGCCCTCGACCATGGCGATCATCCGGTCGACGAAGCTCTCGCCGGGCTTGGCGGTGATCCTCACGACGATCCGGTCGGAGAGCACCTTGGTGCCGCCGGTGACGGCGCATCGGTCGCCGCCGGACTCGCGGATCACCGGCGCCGACTCGCCGGTGATCGCCGACTCGTCCACGCTGGCCACACCTTCGACGACGTCGCCATCGCCGGGGATGACCTCACCGGCCTCGACCACCACCAGATCGCCCAGCCGCAGGTCGGAGCTGCTGATGGTCTCCTCGGCCTCGCCGGTGAGCCGCCGGGCGGGTGTCTCCTTCCGGGTGGATCGCAAGGTGGCGGCCTGGGCCCGGCCACGCCCTTCGGCGACCGCCTCCGCGAGGTTGGCGAACAGCACCGTGAACCACAGCCACGCCACGATCCACCACGCGAACGCACTGGGGTCAATCACCGCCAGCACCGTGGTCAGGACCGCCCCGACCTCCACCACGAACATCACCGGGCTCTTGATCATCCGGCGTGGGTCGAGCTTGCGGACGGCGGCGGGCAGCGAGGAGACGAGCTGCCGCGGGTCGAACAGGCCAGCGCCCACCCGCCCGGGCGTCTCCTGCTCGGGCGCGCGCTCGGCCGTGCTGATGCGTGTCACTTCTCTCTCCGTGATCTCGCGCGGGGACGTCATGCCAGCGCCACCGCGAGCGGTCCCAGCGCCAGCGCCGGGAAGAACGTCAGCCCGGCGACGATGACGACCGTCGCCACGTGGAGTCCGACGAACAGCGGGGTGTGCGTCGGCAGCGTCCCGGCCGACGCGGGCGTGGGCCGCTGCCGGGCCAGCGCGCCGGCCAGTCCGAACACGAACACGATCGGCAGGAACCGTCCGACCAGCATCGCCAGGCCGAGCGCGGTGTTGTAGAAGGGCGTGTCGGCACCGAGGCCCGCGAACGCGCTGCCGTTGTTGTTGCTGGCCGAGGCGAAGGCGTACAAGATCTCGGACAGCCCGTGGGCACCTCCGTTGTTCAGCGTGTCGAGGGCCGACCAGGATCCGGCCGCCGCCAGGCCCGCGCCGACCAACAGTGCAAACGGCATCGCCAGCACGGACAACGCCACCAGCGTGATCTCGCGCCGCCCGATCTTCTTGCCGAGGTACTCCGGCGTGCGGCCCACCATCAGTCCGGCCAGGAAGACGGCCAGGATCGCCAGCACGACCATCCCGTACAGGCCCGTCCCGACGCCGCCCGGCGAGACCTCGCCCAGCATCATGGTGAACATCACCATGCCGCCGCCCGCGCCGGTGTAGCTGTCGTGCATGGAGTTGACGGCGCCGGTCGAGGTGCCGGTGGTCGAGGCCGCGAACAGCGCCGAGGCCCAGGTGTCGAACCGGACCTCTTTGCCCTCCATGGCTGCGCCCACGGCCTGCGGCACGGTGCCCTGGTGAGCGACCTCGGCGGCCGTCGTGACCGCCACCGAGCCGGCCCACAGCAGCGCCATCGCCGCGAGCACGGCGTAGCCCTGGCGCGTGCTGCCCACCATCCGGCCGTACATGCGCGGCAGCGCCGACGGGATCAGCAGGAGGAGGAAGATCTCGAGCAGGTTGGTGAAGGCGTTCGGGTTCTCGAACGGGTGCGCCGAGTTGGCGTTGAACGGCCCGCCGCCGTTGGTCCCGAGTTCCTTGATCACTTCCTGCGAGGCGATCGGGCCGCCGAGGATCGACTGGCTGCCACCGGTCAGGGTGGTGAACTCCTCGGGCGAGGAGAGGTTCTGGATCACCCCGCCGGCCACGAGGACCAGCGCGAACACGAAGGCGAGCGGCAGCAGGACTCGCACGGTGCCGCGGGTGAGGTCGACCCAGAAGTTCCCGAGCCGCTCGGTCCGCTTCCGGACCAGCCCGCGGATCAACGCCACCGCCACGGCGAGACCGACCGCCGCCGACACGAAGTTCTGGACCGCCAGGCCGGCCATCTGGGCGAGGTGCCCGAGGGCCGCCTCACCCGAGTAGGCCTGCCAGTTCGTGTTGGTGACGAACGAGACGGCGGTGTTCCACGCCAGGGCCGGATCCATGCCGTCGAAGCCGAGCGAGAGCGGCAGCAGGTCCTGCAGGCGCAGCAGGGCGAACAGGAACAGCACCGACGCCGCCGAGAAGCCCAGGACGGAGAGCAGGTAGCTCGTCCACGTCTGGTCGGCTTCCGGGTCGACCCGCACGAGGCGGTAGAAGGCGCGTTCGACGGCGAGGTGCGAGTTCGAGGTGAACACGCGCGCCAGGTAGTCGCCGAGGGGCTTGTGGACGGCGACCAGCGCGACGATCAGGATCAGGACCTGGAGGAGCCCGGCCGCGGTGGCGCTCATCAGAAGCGCTCGGGGAAGAGCAGCGCCGCCACGAGGTACCCCACCAGCAGCAACGCGACGATCAGGCCCGCGACGTTCTCGGCGGTCACCGCCGGGCCTCCGTCGCGCCGGCCGCGAGGTCGACGGCCGGGTCGGTGGCCGGATCGGCGCTCAGCGGTGCGTCCTGGCGCCCGAGCCGCTCCACCCCCTTGGCCAGTGCGGCGACCGCGACGAAGAACACGACGGTCAGGCCGATGAATACGACGTCGAGCATCTGCGACTCCTGCATGTCTCAGCAGGTCCCGAGTATCGGGACCACCGCTTAGCAAACCTGCGCCGGCCTGCTCAGCGGTGGGTCTTGACGAACCCTTAGCGGCACCACCCGTCCCGTTCACGCCGTTTTGACGCCGTCCGCACCGTTTCGGTGATCGTTGGAACGGTGCGCTCGCCCGAGCGACCAGGACGCGCCAACGATCACCCCACGGCGGCCATCGCGGCCGTGCCCAGGCCGGCCGACCATCGGGCGTCGGCGACGTGCTCGCCGTCGAGGACGAACGAGGTCAGGTACGTCCGCAGCTCGTGGGCGAACTCCGCGACCTCGTCCGGGCCGAAGCCCGCGATGATCGCCAGCGCCTCGACGTCGGCGACCTCGGCGTCCACCACCGGCTCGAGGACGCCTCGGACGTCGAGGCCGCAGGAACGCGCCAGGCTCGCGATCGTCTCGCCGCGATCGAGCGCGGCCTGGAGCGCCGTCGTGGTCACACTCAACTGTTCCGCCGCAATCGCCAATGCATCCATGACCGGCCTCCCGGATCGCCGTGCTACCCGATCCCGATCATGTCGACGGAACCTGAGACCGGCCCAAGAGAATCCTGAGCGCCGGCCACGAGTCGGCTCCCCTTGGCGACGACGAAGGGGTAGCGGATCATTCCGCGACGGGTGAGGGTGGAGACAGCACGCCCGCGCACGCGACCCGAAGGGGTTCGACCGATGGCCAGGAAGTCCAGCCGACGTCAGGCCGCACCAGCCGATTCCGCCACACCGCTCAGTGAGGAGCTGGCCGGCCGCATCGATGCGTGGTGGCGCGCCGCCAACTACCTGTCCGTGGGCCAGATCTACCTCCTCGACAACCCGCTGCTCCGCGTCCCCCTCGCTGCCGAGCACATCAAGCCGCGGCTGCTGGGGCACTGGGGCACCTCGCCCGGACAGAACTTCCTGTACGCACACCTCAACCGCGCCATCGTCGAGCGCGACCTCGACATGATCTACATCAGTGGCCCCGGCCACGGGGGTCCGTCGCTGGTCTCCGCCGCCTGGCTCGAAGGCACCTACAGCGAGATCTACTCCGGGGTGGGCGACGACGAGGAGGGGATGCGCGAGCTGTTCCGGCAGTTCTCGTTTCCGGGCGGGATCCCGAGCCACGTCGCCCCGGAGACGCCCGGCTCGATCCACGAGGGCGGCGAGCTGGGTTACGCCCTGTCCCACGCGTACGGAGCCGCGTTCGACAATCCCGGCCTGGTCGTCGCGGCCGTCGTCGGCGACGGCGAGGCCGAGACCGGGCCGCTGGCGACGTCGTGGCACAGCAACAAGTTCCTCGACCCGGTGGGCGACGGCGCCGTCCTGCCGATCCTGCACCTCAACGGCTACAAGATCGCCAATCCCGCCGTGCTGGCCCGGATCCCGCGCGAGGAGCTCGAAGCCCTGATGCGCGGCTACGGTCACACGCCGTACTGGTTCGAGGGCGGCTTCGACGGCGAGGACCACGCCTCCGTCCATCAGCGCTTCGCGGCGGTTCTCGACGCCGCGCTGGACCAGATCGCGACGATCAAGGCCGACGCCGCCGACGGCACGCTCCACGGACGCGCAGCCTGGCCGATGATCGTCTTCAAGACGCCCAAGGGCTGGACCGGCCCGCGCGAGGTCGACGGCCAGCCGGTCGAGAACACCTACCGTTCCCACCAGGTGCCGATGAACCACGTCCGCGGCAACGACGCCTACACCACGCTACTCGAGGAGTGGATGCGTTCGTACCGGCCGGAGGAGCTGTTCGACGACGACGGCCGGCTGCGTGGGGACATCGCGGCGATCAACCCGAGCGGCTCTCGCAGGATGAGCGCCAACCCGCACGCCAACGGCGGCACCCTCACCCGCGACCTGCGCCTCCCCGACTTCCGCGACCATGGCGTGGACGTCCCCGCACCCGGCGGAGCCATCGCGGAGTCCACCCGGGTGCTGGGCAACTGGCTCGGGAAGGTCGTCGAGGACAACCCGCGCAACTTCCGGGTGTTCGGCCCGGACGAGACCGCGTCGAACCGGCTCGGCGCAGCCGTCGAGGTCGGCGACAAGGCCTGGCAGGCCGAGGTGGTGCCCACCGACGACCACCTCTCCCCCACCGGCCGGGTCATGGAGATGCTCTCCGAGCACCAGTGCCAGGGCTGGCTGGAGGGGTACCTGCTCACTGGGCGGCACGGCGTCTTCAGCTGCTACGAGGCGTTCATCCACATCATCGACGCGATGTTCAACCAGCACGCCAAGTGGCTGAAGGTCACCCGCGAGATCCCGTGGCGGGCGCCCGTCCCGTCCCTGAACTACCTGCTGTCCTCACACGTCTGGCGCCAGGACCACAACGGCTTCTCGCACCAGGACCCGGGCTTCATCGACCACGTGGTCAACAAGAAGGCCGACGTCATCCGGGTCTATCTTCCGCCGGACGCCAACACCCTGCTCTCCACCTACGACCACTGCCTGCGCAGCCGCGACTACGTCAACGTCGTCGTGGCCGGCAAGCAACCCGCGCCGCAATGGCTGACCATGGACGAGGCGATCGCCCACTGCACCCGCGGCATCGGGATCTGGGACTGGGCCGGCAACGACGACGGCGCCGGCGAGCCCGACGTGGTCATGGCCTGCGCCGGCGACGTGCCCACACTCGAGACCCTCGCGGCGGTCGACCTACTCCGTCAGCACCTCCCCGACCTGCGAGTACGCGTGGTCAACGTGGTCGATCTGATGCGCCTGCAGGATGAGCGCGAGCACCCGCACGGCCTGTCGGACCGCGAGTTCGACGCGCTCTTCACCGCCGACAAGCCGGTGGTGTTCGCGTACCACGGCTATCCGTGGCTGATCCATCGCCTCACCTACCGGCGCACCAACCACGACAACATCCATGTCCGCGGCTACAAGGAGGAGGGCACCACCACCACGCCGTTCGACATGGTGATGCTCAACGACCTCGACCGGTTCCACCTGGTCATGGACGTGATCGACCGGGTCCGGGGTCTGGGCAGCAGCGCCGCGCACGTGCGGCAGCTCATGGCCGACGCGCGACTGCGGGCCCGCCAGTACACCCGCGAACACGGCGACGACGATCCGGCGATCCGGGACTGGGTGTGGCCGGGCGCCCGCGAGGCCGGTGCTACGACCAGCGTCGGCGAGGACACCGGCGGCGACAACGAGTGACCCCGGGTCTGGCGCCTACCGGACCCGCGCCGACACGTCGCCTGATCGCTCGGTGACGAACAACGACCTCGTAGCCCTGACGTAGGGGAATCGGATAATCGGCCAAAGTCACCGCATAGCCGACAGCATCCTTCTACGATGCGGCGTATCTCCCCAGCGGATCGATCGGGGGCGGCGTGATGCGCACTCGACGGCTGGCCGCAGCCATCTCCTCAGTGGCCTTGACCCTGACCATCACCACACCGGCGTCCCACGCGTCGACCGAGGCGACCGATGCCGTCGACGTCCCCACGCTGACCGCATTGTGCGAACCGCTGTTCGGTGACGTGTTCGGCGTGCCCAACAGCGAACCGTTCGGCCCCTGCCAGTGGGACATGGCCCTGATCAACGCCGGGGATTCCGGGAGTTACCCGGTGGCCACCGGCGCCGGCGTCAGGGTCGGGATGATCGACAGTGGCGTGCAGACCGATCACCCGGACATCGCACCGAACCTCGACCTCGATCTCTCGTGCTCGTTCATCTTCGACGACACCCCGACGGCCGATCCGAGCGAAGTGGCCAACGGCGACTGCAGCGACAAGGCCGCGATCGAGGACCTCGGCGGGCACGGTACGCACACC
Organism: Jiangellaceae bacterium; assembly: GCA_036566745.1. GTDB lineage: Bacteria > Actinomycetota > Actinomycetes > Jiangellales > Jiangellaceae > DATCVR01. Next base: position 14,173 of record DATCVR010000235.1, read on the forward strand.
GCCTCGACGGTGGCGGCACCGGTCAACGGCATCGGCATCGCCGGGGTGGCGCCCGAGGCGACCATCGTCGCGCTCAAGGCGTGCACCGTGGCCAGCTTCTGCTTCGCCGACTCCGTCGCCGCGGCTCTGCGCTATGCAGGAGACCAGCGCCTCGACATCGTGAACCTCAGCCTGTTCGCCGACCCGTTCCTCTACTACTGCAAGAACGAAGCCGAGCAGCGGGCGATCCTCGCCGAGCTCGAGGCCGCGACTCGATACGCGCAGCAGCGTGGCGTGCTCGTGGTGGCGTCCGCCGGCAACGAGTCCGCCGATCTCCAGCACCCGGGCATCGACGACATCAGCCCCGACTGGCCACCGGACACGGCCGTCACGCGAGACGTGGGGAACAACTGCCGGGTCGCTCCGGCCGAGCTTCCGGGCGTCCTGACGGTCTCGGCGACCGGACCGATCGGTTACCCCGGATATGACCTCTGGATCGCCGACTATTCGAGCGTGGGCATGTCTCGCGTCGACGTCGCGGCGCCGGGCGGCGACTACTTCCGCGCCACAGGCACCGCCCAGGACGCCGTACTCGGAGCGGTTCCGGTGGGATCGGAGATCTGGAACGCCTTCGACCCGCTGAACGCGGACTTCCCGGGCATCACCGCCCTGGACGACGGCGCCGGCTACGCCTATCTCAACGGCACCTCGATGTCCGCGCCGCACGCTGCCGGCGTGGCCGCGTTGGTGGCGCAGATGCACCCGACGTGGAGCGGTGCTGCCATCAAGGCCGCGGTGCAGAGCTCGGCAACGCACGTCGACTGCCCACCTGACTGGCAGCCGCTGAACGCCGCCGACGAGCGCGAACGCTGCTACGGCCAAGGCGGCCGGACGTCGTTCTTCGGGACCGGCCTGGTCGACGCCCTGGCGGCGGCTCAGCGCTGACCCGAAACGCCTCGTGAATCGCCGCGCCGCTGCCCGATGCCGATGTCGGGCGGATGCTCCAGCGCGGCCGACCTGGCGCGCCTCAGAGGTACTCGGCCGGCTCGGGCCGCCCGGGAAACGGCCCGGCCGTGCGCTGGTCGACCGGGACGGGCGAGGGCTTGCACAGCGAGTACATGCCCTTCAGCGAGGCCATCACCTCGGCGGGGTCGACGCCGGGCTCCCACGTGCCGGCTCGCTCCCAGTCGCGGTACGAGTAGGTGGTGCCATCTGCGCCCGTGCTGCTGCCGCCGTTGCGTCGCAGGAGGACACCATCGCTGCG
>DATCVR010000236.1:0-1783 GCA_036566745.1 Jiangellaceae bacterium
CGCCATCGCCTCCCACTCGCGCTGGTCGGCTCTGGCCGACGGCGCCCGCGAACACGCCCAGGACTTCTCCTGGGATCTCACCGCACGCAATACGCTCGAGGTCTATGAAGAGGCCAAGATGCTGATGCGTGAGGAGCTGACGGCATGACCGTGGATTCGCGAACCGACCACGAAGAGGTCGTACGCGGCTGGCTGAAGTCCAACGACCTGACCTGGGACGAGACGTCCCAGCCGGGTGGCGAGGTGGTCTTCTCCTTCTCGCTCCCGGGCGAGCGCAAGCTGCAGACGCCGATCCGGCTCGACCTGGGGCAGCATGCCCTCGGCGTACATGCCTTCGTCTGTCGCCGTCCCGACGAGAACCACGAGACCGTCTACCGCTGGCTGCTCGAGCGCAACCTACGGCTCTACGGGGTCTCGTTCGGGCTCGACCGGCTCGGCGACATCTACCTCGACGGCCGGCTGCCGCTGGCGATGGTCGAGCCCGAGGAGCTCGACCGGCTGCTCGGCTCGGTCCTGACGTACGCGGACGAGTCCTTCAACACCATCCTCGAGCTCGGCTTCGCCTCCTCGATCCGCAAGGAGTGGGAGTGGCGCAAGCTGCGCGGTGAGTCGACCGCCAACCTCGAGGCGTTCCGGGGCTGGCTCGAGAAGGACGAAGACCCGAAGGGCTAACGCGGCTTGCGGCGGGTGATGAGCACACCCGCGATGCACATCGCGCCACCGATGAAGGCGAGCGCGGGCGGCACCTCGTCGAGCACCAGCCACGCCATCAGCGCGGTGATGAACGGCACCAGGAACGTCGACTGCGCGAACTTGCCCGCATCGGAGTGGGAGAGGGCATAAGCCCAGGTCACAAAGGCCAGAGCGCTCGGGAAGAGGCCGAGGTAGACGATCCAGCCGATGTTGCCGACGCTGATGTCGGGGAGCGTGGTGGCCAGCTCGAACGACCAGGGCAGGCAGATGACGAGGCCGGCGATGGCGTACCAGAACGTCAGCAGCAGCGCGCTCATCGTCGGCAGCAGCTTCTTCTGGGTGAGGACGCCGACGGCGAAGGTGAGCGCGGCGACGACCGAGAGGGCGACACCGATCCAGTCGCCGGTGTCACCGTTGGCCGAGGCGCGGCCGATGACGACGACGCCTGCGAACCCGACACCGGTGCCGATCAGGATCCACCGGTGGATGGTCTCCTTGAGCACGAGGCCCGCCAGGAGCGCCACCACGATCGGGCCGACCTGCACGATCAGCGCCGCCGTAGCCGCGTCGATCCGGCGCTCGGACTCGTTGAGCGCGAGGTTGTAGATGCCCAGCCACGACGCACCGCCCAGCGCGATCAGCGGCCATTCCTTCCGGGTCGGCAGCCGGAATCCGCCCTTCAGTGCGAGGTAGGCGCCGAGCGCCGCCACCATCACCACGAGCCGGCCCAGCGACAGGCTCCCCGGAGGGACGGTGTCGCCCAGGTGACGGATCCCCACGAACGCCGACGCCCACAGGACCAGCGTGATCCCGCAAGCGATCAGTGGCTTCCAGATCGGCGTGGTCGCAGCGGGCGAGGGGCTAATCGTCGTCGTCACGATAAAAGGGTAAAGATCCGCGTCCCGGAGCGCGAGCGGATATCAGCCATCGATGTTCGACATCCCGCCATCTCGTCCCAGCCGAGGCGTCAGCCCCGTCGGCCGAGGCGTCAGCGGCGTCGGCCGAGGCGTCACTCGCGTCGGCCGAGAGGTCAGGGTGGTGCCGTTTCGGCCGACCGGAGCGACGCCTCGGGCGACCGGGGTGACGCCTC
>DATCVR010000237.1:0-13982 GCA_036566745.1 Jiangellaceae bacterium
CGTGGTGGACGTCCTGAGGCGCTATCCGGTCGCCCCGAGCGGTGGTGGGCGGGTCGGAGAGCTGATCCGTCTGCTGGACGCGTCACTCCGGTGATCCCGGTCGGCTCATGTGCGGCGGTGTCGGAGGGGGCCGCTACGGTCTCGGCATGACGGAGCTTTCCCTGAATTGCCGAGGAGGAGCCGACGCGATGACGAAGTACCTGATCTCGTTTCCGAGTGGTGCCATGGTCTTTCCCGACGAGGAACTGCAGGCGGTATCGGATGCGGCGCACGCGGTGGTGGAGGAGGCGAAGGACGCCGGCGTCTGGGTCTTCGGCGGTGGAATCGACGAAAGCGTCCCGCCTGTCCTGGTCGACGGGGATGGCACGGTGACCGAGGGCACGTACCCGCAGACGAAGCAGATCGAAGGCGGCTACGCCGTCCTGGAGTTGCCCTCCCGCGACGCGGCGCTGGAATGGGCTGCGAAGCTCGCGGTCGCCTGCCGTTGCGCGCAGGAGGTGCGCGCGTTCCAGTACGACCCCGCCAGCTGACGAGTTCGACCTCCCGACGATCGCATTCGGCTTCGGCCAGATCCCCTCCCGGGGGCCAGGTCCACCACTCGCCTGGGCCCGCTACGGCGTGGGCATGATCTCGTCGAGGAAGTCCAGGACCACTGGTGAGGCCGGGTTCAGAAGGTGACCGCCGCTCACGATCTCGTGACGGGTCTCGGGGATCATCCCGGCCAGCACGTCGTCGACCTCGCCGAACGCCTCGGGTGAGGACTCACCGGAGACGATCAGCACCGGCTGCGTCACCCTCGCCAACGCTGCGGCGTCGGGCGGTACGCCTTCGCCCCTGATCTCGGCGAGCAACGCGGGCGAGTTGTCGACGAAGATCTGCCGCACGGCATCGGGAAGGCGGTCCCACGTGGCGTCGCTCAGGAGCACGCGGTAGATGCCTTCGGTGGCGGCTTCGGGTCCCACGGCCGCCGCGTCGGCGCGGTATCGCGCACTCAGCGCCTCCCACCACGAGAGCGTCTGCCGCGACAGCGTCGGGATGGCCGGTTCCAGTAACACCAGCGCCCGCACGAGGTCGGGGTATCGCTGCACGAGGTCCACGGCGATCTCCCCGCCGTAGCTGCGTCCGATGACGACGGCCGGCGCGGCGTCCAGTGCGGTGAGTAGCGCCGCGGCGTCGTCGGCCTGCTCGCGGACCGTCGTCACCTCGTAGGGCTCGGGCCGTTCGCTTCGTGTGCAGCCTCGCCGATCGTAGGTGATCACCCGTCCACGCCGGGCCAGCTCGGGCACCGCTTCGGCCCAGAGCAGCGCCGAACTGCCGCCGCCGTGGATGCACAGCATCGGGCTCCCTGTCCCGCGCTCCTCGCAATACAGGGATATGCCGTTGACGGAGACCTTCCCCACGCGCTCGACGCTACCTGCTGGCGGGATGGAAGGTGCGGACCACCGCAATTCGCCCTGCTGCGCTGATCCGCTTCCGCGCAGCGACCGGTAAGGTTCGCCGTCGTGAACGAGCACGGCCCCGGTGGCCTCCCGGGCGGTCCGGTGCCGCACGCCGGATTCGACTGGCCGGTGGATGGCGTCGATCCGTTCGACCTCGGGCACGACGAGACCGTCACGTTCTTCTGGTCGCACAGCCGGCCGACCCGTGGCTTCGTCGGGCGGGCCCCGGACGTGCAGTCGGCCGAGGTCCACGACGCGATCCCGATGGGCTACGTGACGCTCGCCCTGTTCGAGAAGCTGGCGATCGTCGCTGACGGGCGGGAGTGCCGGTCCTGGCCTCCGAGCGACCTGGCCGGCGACCCCAGCGGACTGCAGCCGTACCAACTGGTGCTCCCGCCGCTCGGTGGCACCTACCTCAGGCTCGGGGCAGCGTGGCCCGGGCGGTACGCCCTGGCCGACGCGCTCGCACTCTCCGCCCGCACCCGAGGCCCAGTGATCTTGTGCAGGGTGCTGAGCCACGTCGACTGGCACTGACCAGGTGTCGACGTGGACGCGCGGCGATGGCGTTCGCCCCGATGGATCGCAGCTTGAACCCAGGCGCTGCTTGCTGACCGTGCTAGCAGGCAGCACCTGAACAGCGGAACGACCTCATCGAGCTGGCCGGAGCCGGTTGGCCGGAGCCGATTGGCCGGAGCCGGACCAGACGAGGTCGTGGCCACTGGTCAGCTGGCTTGGCGGACGCCTTCGTAGCTGTCACGCGCCGCTTCGAGGAGCGCGTGCCAGGACCCGACCTGTGGCCGGCGTCTGAGAAGGGCCCGCCGCTCACGTTCGGTCATCCCACCCCAGATGCCGAACTCGGTGCGGTTGTCGAGCGCATCAGCGAGGCACTCGGTGCGAACCGGGCATCCGAGGCATACAGCCTTGGCCCGATTCTGCGCAGCGCCCGGTACGAACAACTCGTCCGGTTCGCTCCCCCTGCATGCTGCCATGCTCGGCCAGTCATTGATCCACGTCATTACGACGATCACCCCCGTGACCAGGGCGATCCCGCCGAACACTTCGACGATCACGCCCTCCGTGGGTGTGACGCTAGGCAAGTTCTGCGGTCACGGGCACCCACCAAACGTATGAAAAAAGATCATCCGTTTACCCTATTGTATGGCACGCAAGCATCGTGGTATGGCGCGCGAAATACATGACATCGGGGGCGAACAACGTAGGCTACGGCCCATGGCGATCCGTCCCTCTGCCATCGTTGCCAACGTGCGCCGGCTGTTTCTCGTGGCCGGCGTCAGTGCGTTATGCGGGGTCCTGCTAGCCGGCCTCGTCCTGCCCGTGGTCGCCAGTCTGGGCCTCGGCGCGCGCGAAGGTGCCGATGCGTTCGCGAACATGCCGGCCAACCTCGAGACGCAGCCGCTGCCTCAGCGCTCGCGTGTCGTCGACGCCTCCGGAGTCACGCTGGCCACGTTCTTCGAGGAGAACCGCGTCTACGTCGGCCTCGCCCAGATCGCGCCCGTGATGAAGGACGCGATCCTCGCCATCGAGGACGACCGCTTCTACGAGCGCGGCCCGTTGGACATCAAGGGCACGCTGCGCGCACTCGTCCGCAACGTCGAGTCGGGCGCCACCCAGGGCGGTGGGTCCACGCTGACCCAGCAGTACGTCAAGCTGGTCCGCCTCTCGCAGGCCGACACCAAGGAAGAGCAGGCCGACGTGCTGGCCAGCAGCGGTGTCGAGGGATACCGCCGCAAGCTCGAAGAGCTCCGGATGGCCGTGGGGGTTGAGCAGGAGTTCACCAAGGACGAGATCCTCGAGCGCTACCTGAACATCGCCTACTTCGGCGCCGGTGCCCATGGCGTCGAGGCCGCCGCTCGCACGTACTTCTCGACCACGGCCGCCGAGCTCACCCTCACCCAGGCCGCCACGCTCGCGGGCCTGGTGCAGAGCCCGACCGAGTACGACCCCACCAAGAACCCCGAGGCCGCCCTCAACCGCCGCAACACCGTGTTGAGCCGGATGGCCGAGGTCGAGCCGGCCAAGATCACCGAGGCCGAGGCGGCTGAAGCGCGCGGCCTCGATCTCGGCCTCGCGCCCAGCCCCACCCCCAACGGCTGCACGTCGTCCTGGGCCGGGTACTTCTGCGACTACCTGGTCCACGAGATCCGCAACATGCCCGAGCTGGGCGAGACACCTGAGCAGCGCGAACAGCTGCTGCGGCGCGGTGGGCTGACCATCGTCGCGACGATCGACAAGAAGACCCAGGACGCCGCCCAGGCCGCCGTCAACGACCGGATCGCACCCACGGACAGTGCCGTCGGGTCGGTGGCCTCGGTGCAGCCCGGCACCGGGTTCATCCGGGCCATGGCCAACTCGCGCACCTACGGCGTCGACGGCGACGGCGTGAGCAACATCAACTACGCCGTCGACTGGTCGATGGGTGGCGGCAACGGCATCCAGCCCGGGTCGAGCTTCAAGCCGTTCGTGCTTGCCGCGGCCATCAACCAGGGCATCGGCCTCAACACCACGATCAACTCCCCGCAGACCATAAGCGTGCGGGAGAACTCGTTCAAGACCTGCGAGGGCCGCTACCCGAGCCGCAAGACCTACAGCCCGAAGAACTCCACCGGCGCCGGCTCGTTCAACCTCCGCACCGGCACCGAGCGATCGGTCAACACGTTCTTCATCCAGCTCTCGCAGCGCACCGGCCTGTGTGAGCCCGCGACCATCGCGCAGGAGTCGGGCGTCCACCGCGCGGCCGCCGGACAGATCGACGGCGAGGGCAACACCGTGCCGGCCGAGCTCAAGCAGATCCCGTCGTTCGCGCTGGGTTCCAACGAGGTGGCGCCGCTGTCGATGGCCGAGGCCTACGCGACGTTCGCCTACCGCGGCGTCCACTGCCCGTCCACCTCGGTCGTCACGATCACCGACCCCGCTGGCACCGTCCTCGTCGACCACACCAAGCCCACGTGCAACCGCGTCCTCGAGCAGCCGATCGCCGACGCCGTCAACTCGGTCCTGCAGGGCGTCATCCACAACCCGGGTGGCACGGGTGGCCGGATGAAACTCGAGGACGGCCGGATCGCGGCCGGCAAGACCGGTACCACCAACGGCGCCGTCGCGGTGTGGTTCGTGGGCTACGTGCCCCAGCTCGCCACCGCCGTGGCCGTGGCCGATCTCGACGGTGAGCAGGAGTCCCTCGACGGCCGCACCTACAACGGTGAGCGCATCAGCGAGGCCTGCGGTGGCTGCATCCCGGGCCCGATCTGGAAGGCGATGATGGACTCCGCACTCGACGGCGTCGAGAAGCAGAAGTTCGTCGCGCCGGATCCGAAGGTCGTCAAGGGCGTCACCGTGCGCGTCCCCGACGTGCGCGGCATGAGTTCCGCCGACGCCGAGAACACGCTCAAGACCGAGGGCTTCACCGCCTCGGTGGCCGGCGAGGTCGCCTCGGAGCTGGCGCAGGGTCTGGTGGTCAGCACCGACCCCGAGGCGGGCGCCGACGTCAGTGCGGGCGCGAACATCGGGCTCATCATCAGCAACGGCCAGCCACCCGACGTCGGGACCGAGTGGGGCGATCCGGACGGCGACATCGGCAACGACACCGGTGGCGACTTCGAACTGCCCAACGAGGAGAATCCCCCTCCGCCGGACAGCAACGGCGACGGCAACGCCGGCGACGGTAACGGCGGTGGTGACGGCGGTGGTGACGCCAGCGGAGGCGATGTCAGCGGCGATCCCGACGGCGATGGCTGGAACGGCTAGCGTCTGTCACCATCCACGCTTGCCGGCATCGTGCGAGCTGTCCCCCAACGCGACGTCCGTCTCCGCCTTCTCGCCGCGATCGCAACGCCGGCGGTCACGACGACAGGTGTCGCGCATTCCAGGTTCTTGCCGGTCAGTCCGTCCTCGGCATCGTCACCCTCGTGGCCCTCGGGAGATGTGGTGGGCAGGACGTCTCCGCCATGGCCCCCGGGTGCGGGCGTGGTGGGCAGGGGCGGCAGGTCGTCTCCGCCGTGGCCCTCGGGTGATGTGGTGGGCAGGGGCGGCAGGTCGTCTCCGCCGTGGCCATTGCCGCTGGACATCAGCGAGGTGACTTCCACACGTACGGCCTCGACGCCGCGCGATGTCGTCGCGAGCTGTTCATCAGCGGCCTTGATCTGCTCAATGGCACCGGCAATGGCACCGGTCGACCGGCCGTGGGTGTCCGGCGGCAACGGCACCATGACCCGCACAGCCCTCCCGAGACCAGGGGTCGTCCCAGCGAGGATGTCGCGGAATTCGGTGATCTTGTGTCTGGTATCAGCGAGCGCCGCGGCCACGCCGGGCACCGTGGGCGCGGCACCGAGTCCCGAGATCACGTCACGGACAATCACGTTGAAGTCGGTCGCGACCTTCCGGATGGCCTCGGCTTCCTCAGCGAGTGGGCTCACACCTACCGGCCCACTCTCCATCGCTTTCGCGGCTGCACTCACCTCGTCGCGCGCAGCAGTAGTCGCCATTTCGGCGGCAAGCAGGGCAGAAGATGCGGCGACGGCCAGATGCACGAGCTTGGGAAGTCCGGTCTGCGACACGATGAGCCCTTCTGCGCTGCCGAGCGCAAGGTAGTGAGACGGTTCGACGGGAGCTCTTTGCTCGACACGGAAGGTCAGCGGGGACCGGAGCTGTGACCGCCCCTGCGAGCCCGCGAGAAATATCCCCCCCAGGTGGTAATCAGGCCGCCAGCAGTCTGCCGATCTCGCGCAGGCCGGTGAGGTCGTGTACGTCGGCGGCGAGCACCGGAACGATCGTCACCGGGACCTCGGGGTGGGCCGCCGTGAAGCGCTCGCCGAAACGGGTGTCGCGCGCCGCAAGATGGAGGCGTTCGGCGTGCAGCCGCAACAGTGACGCCGTGAGCGTGTGCCCCCGCATCGCCTCGAGCCGCTCGGCGCCGGCGATCGCGCTCTCCTCACGGATGCCGGCCGCGCCGTCGACGTGCATCCGGTTGAGCACCAGCCCCGCGAGCGGCATCGAGTCGCTGGAGAGCCGGTCGACGAAGTACGACGCCTCACGTAGGGCGTCCTGTTCGGGGATCGCTACCACCAGGAACGCCGTCTCGGGACGCTGGAGCAGCGCGTAGGTGTGCTCGGCCCGCTCGCGGAAGCCGCCGAACATGCTGTCGAGGGCGTTGACGAACGTCTGGACGTCCCTGAGCAGCTCGCCGCCGAGGATCTTCGTCATCGCCGACGTGACGACGTTGAACCCGGCCTGCATCAGCCGCAGGGTTCGCCCGCCCACCCGCGCCGGGCCGCTGAGCAGCCGGATCAGCCGCCCGTCGAGGAACGATCCGAGCCGTTCGGGGGCGTCCAGGAAGTCCATGGCCGAGCGCGAGGGCGGGGTGTCGACGACGATGAGGTCCCACTCGTCGCGATGGCGCAGCTGGCCGAGCTTCTCCATCGCCATGTACTCCTGCGTACCGGCGAACGACGAGGACAACGCCTGGTAGAAGGGGTTGGCGAGGATCTGCGCGGCCTTCTCGGGGGTGGTGTGCTCGCTGACCACCTCGTCGAAGGTGCGCTTCATGTCGAGCATCATCGCGTCCAGCCGGCCGCCGGCCGAGGTGTCGATGCCGGGCACCTCGCGCGGGGTGTTGTCGAGCTCGCTGAGGCCCATCGACTGCGCCAGCCGCTGTGCGGGATCGATCGTGAGGACCACCGCGCGTCGACCTCGTTCGGCAGCCCGCAGCGCCACCGCCGCGGCCGTGGTGGTCTTGCCCACGCCGCCCGATCCGCAGCACACCACGATGCGGGTGTGGGGGTCGTCGATCAGCCCGTCGACGTCGAGAACGGCCGGCCGACGGGTCATGCCGCTCCTTGCTCGGTGAGGGCCTCGGCGAGCTCGTAGAGGGCCGCCGGGTCGATGCCGGTGGGACAGCGGGGCAGGTCGTAGAGCGGCCGGTCGAGGGCCGTCAGCGTGGTGCGTTCCTTGCGCTCGATCAGCACGCGGTCGGCGTGGTACGCGGCCTCGTCGACGAGTCGGTCGACGACGGCGCCGTCGTCGGGCAGCCCGGCCGCACGGAGGCCGTCGGCGATGGCCTCGCGGTCGAGGTCGAGACGCCGGGCCGGAGCGAGGTCGCGCGAGCGCAGGTGTGGCGCGCGGACCTGGTTGACCATGATCGCGCCGACCTGGATGCCGGTCTGCCGCAGCTCGTCGACGGCGTCGACCGACTCCTGAACCGGCATCTCCTCGAGCACCGTGACGACGTGGACCGCGGTCAACGGGCTGTGGACGAGATTGGTGATCGAGTTCGCCTGCCGGTTGATCGGGCCCACGCGGGCCAGCGACGACACCGACGTGTTGACGTCGAGGAACTGGGTGATCCGCCCGGTGGGCGGGGCGTCGAGCACCACGGCGTCGTAGACGTGGCTGCGACGGGAGTCCAGCCGCCGGGTCGCCTCGTAGGTCTTGCCGGTCAGCAGGACGTCGCGCAGGCCCGGTGCGATGGTGGTGGCGAAGTCGACGAACCCGAGGCGGTCGAGCGCCCGGGCCGCCCGGCCGAGCTTGTAGAAGATCGCGAGGTACTCGTGCATGGCCTCGCCGGCGTCGATGGCGATGCCGTGGACCTCCCCGCCACCCGGCGCCGAGGCGATCCGCCGCTCGTCGTAGTCGAGCGGAGCCACCCCGAAGACCTGAGCGAGCGCCTGGCGGCCCTCGACCTCGGCCAGCAGCACGCGGTGGCCTCCGGTGGCCAGCGCCAGCGCGAGCGCGGCTGACGCGGTGGTCTTGCCGGTGCCGCCCTTGCCGGTGACGACGTGGAGCCGTACGCCCTCCCAGTCACCCATACCGGGAGAGCCTACGTAACGCTCCATGCGTGGGGCGTGACGTGGGGTGCCGCCCGGCTCCTGCGTATCGGCGACGGGTCCGTCCGAGCTGGTCGACCGTGAGGCGCTGGAGGAGGATGCCCGCGCCGACCGCGAGCCATCCGCCCACGGCGTCGAGCACAAAGTGATTGCCGGTCCCGACGATCACCACGAGCGTCAACAGCGGGTACGCGAGGGCCACGACTCGAATCCACGTGGGCCGAGCGAGGAACGCGACCGTCAGCCCGCACCACAGCGACCAGCCGGCGTGCATCGACGGCATCGCGGCGTACTGGTTCGACACGGTCTGCATGCCGTCCGAGGCGAGTGATCCCCAGGTGTCGTGGACCACCACGGTGTCGATGAAGCCCGCGCCGGGCAGCAGCCGGGGCGGGGCCAGGGCCCAGAGGAAGTAGCCGACGAGCCCGAGCAGGGTGGCGGCGAGGAGAACGCCGCGGACGGTGCGATAGTGGCCCGGCCGGCGGCGGTACACCCACACGAGCACGCCGATCGTCACGGCGAAATGCATCGTGGCGTAGAAGTAGTTCATGCCCACCACCAGCCACGACACCGAGTCGACGGCGTGGTTGGCCCACAGCTCCAGGTCGATCTGGAGGCTCCGCTCGAGGCGGAGGAGCCAGCGTGCTCGTTCGATCGCGACCTCGGCCTGGTGGGGGACCGCGTTGCGGGTGAACGAGTACGCGAGATAGGTCGCCACGACCAGGCAGACCTCGACGATCAGCCGGGGGCGTCGGCGAGGCGTGAGGGCCCAGCCGCCGGAGGTCGTTACCGGGGCCGGGCCGGTTGTGGTCCGCGGCCGATGACCCGGCGCGGGATCGTCCCACGTCGAGCCACCGGCCTGCGGCGATTTGAGCACGGCTCCCCCCGGGTCCGTGTCGATCAGTTCGTGTAGACGTCGCGCCGCCGGAAGCCTGCGATGCCGATGGAGATCAACGCCGCAGCGACCGCCGTCAGCACGATCAGCGGTGTCCAGGTCAACTCTGCACCTGGCAGCGGCGGAACGTGCGTGAACGGCGAGATGTCGAACATCCAGGCGGGCACCTGGAGCAGGTTGCCCAGCATTCCGATGCTCAGCGCGTAGACGATGACCGCCCACGCCGCGGCAGTGGCCTGCGGGACGACGCCGAACAGCGCTGTCGCCAGCCCGACGGTCACCCAGAGGGTGGGCAGGTAGGCGAGGGTGGCGCCGACGACGTCACCGAACAGGCTCGGCTCGGACAACGTGGCCGCGGCGCTTACGCCGAGGCCGACCCCGCTGAGCGCGAGGATGACGCTGCTGCCGACCAGCGCGACGGTGGCGTGGCTCAGCATCCATCGGGTCCGCGACAGCGCGGTGCTGAGCACCGGCTCGGCGCGGCCCGCCGTCTCCTCGCCGCGCAGGCGCAAGGTGGCCTGGACGGCGTAGATGGAGCAGACCATCGCCAGCAACGACACGATGAGCGCGACGAACGAGTCGATGAGGGTGGCGCCGCTGATCTCGGGCAGGAAGTCGTTGAGGGTCTCGTTCTCGGAGGAGAACGTCTCGACCTCGCCGATCAGCTGGCCGTAGACCGCACCGAACACGAACAGCGCGATCGCCCAGCCGATCAGGTTGGCCCGCTGGAGCCGCAGGGCCAGCCCGATGGGCGTGCCCAGGAAGCGGGTGCCCGAGGCGGGGCCGGGACGCTGCGCGATCAGGCCGGCGCCGACGTCGCGTCGCCGGCTCAGGGCGAACGCGCAGACGACCAGCAACGCGGCCGCCACGACGGCGATGCCGAGCGGCCACCAGCGGTCGTCGACGTACACCCGGGTCGCCTGGGCCCAGCCGATCGGTGAGAGCCACGAGAGCGCGCCGTTGCCGATGTCGCCGGCAGCTCGCAGCGCGAACGCCACGCCGATGACCGCACCCGCCATGCCCGAGGCACCGCGGGCGTGCTCGGTGACCTGAGCGGTGACAGCGGCGACACCGGCGAAGACGATGCCCACCGAGGCGACGGCCGCGCCGTACAGGAACGATCCGGACCAGCCGATGCTCTCGATGCCGCTGCCCCCGAGACCGACGGCGATGAGCAGGCCGAGAGCGAGGTTGGTGCCGACCACGGCGATGAGGGCCGCCGTAACGTGGGCGTAGCGGCCCACGACCGCCGCCCGGACGAGCTCGGCCCGCCCGGTCTCCTCCTCGGCTCGGGTGTGCCGGATGATCATCAGGACGCTCATCAGGGCCGCGAAGATCGCGACGTAGCCGAGCATCTCGTTGCTCAGCATGGCGCCGTAGGTGTAGTCGTCGACGCCGTAGCCCGGGCCGCTCATGGCCACCGAGGTGGGGTTGGCGCTCATGAGGGCGGCGCGCGCCTGGCGGTCCTCGGCCGTGGCGTAGAGGTCGGGGAAGCTGGCCGCGGTGCCGATGGTGGTGAGCCCCAGAGCGGCGACCCAGACCGGGATCCGCACCCGGTCGCGACGCAGGATGAAGCGGACCAGCGCGCCGGTGCCCGCGAGGTGGTTGCCTCCGCGCGGGACGGCGGTGGTGGCTGGGCGGCTGTGGCGGGCCGTGGCCGTGGTCATCGCTGTGCCTCGGCTTCGGTGGATGCGTGAGCTGCGCCGTTGCCGTTGGCCGCTTGGAGCTCGTCGCCGTAGTGGCGCATGAACAGCTCTTCGAGGGTGGGCGGCTGGCTGGTCAGGGTGGCGACGCCGTAGGTGGTCAGGTGTCGCAGCGCCTCGTCGAGGTGGTCGGTGTCGACGTCGAACTCGGCGCGGTGGTGTTCGGTGACGAGGTCGTGGATGCCGGGCAGCTCGGCGAGACCGGCCGGCGGGCGGGTGGTCTCGACCTTGATCGACGTGCGGGTGATGTGGCGCATCGAGGCGAGCGTGCCGGTCTGGACGGCGCGGCCGAGCCGGATGATCGTGACGCGATCGCACAGCTTCTCGACCTCGGCGAGGATGTGGCTGGAGAGCAGGACCGTGCGGCCCTCGTCGACGGCCTCCCGGATGCACTGCTGGAACACGGCCTCCATCAGGGGATCGAGGCCCGAGGTGGGTTCGTCGAGGACCAGCAGCTCGGCGTCCGAGGAGAGTGCGGCGACCAGCGCCACCTTCTGACGGTTGCCCTTGGAGTAGGTGCGCCCCTTCTTCGTGGGGTCGAGGTCGAAGCGCTCGAGGAGCTCCTCGCGGCGAGCCGTGTTGAGCCCGCCGCGCAGGCGCCCCAGGAGGTCGATGACCTCGCCGCCGGTGAGGTTCGGCCACAGATTGACGTCGCCCGGCACGTAGGCGAGCCGGCTGTGCAGCTCGACCGCGTGGTTCCACGGGTCGCCCCCGAGGAGCCGCGCGTTGCCGGCGTCGGCGCGGAGAAGACCGAGGAGGACGCGGATCGTCGTGGACTTCCCGGCACCGTTGGGGCCGAGGAAGCCGTGGACCTCGCCGGTGTCGACCTGGAGGTCCAATCCGTCGAGGGCGCGAGTCTGGCCGAACGTCTTGACCAGTCCGGAGACGTCGATGGCAGGTGTCATGAGATCGAGGCTACACAGGTTTCACGAGTTTGTGAAACAATCTAAATGTATGATGAGTCACGGGTTGAGCTGATTCTGCGCGCGGACGAGGGAGTGACACGGTGACCACGGAGGTCGATTCGCAGCACGAGGCGACGCTGCTCGAGTTCGTCGAGAAGTTCGCCATCGTGCTGGCCGATTCCGGGGTGCCGCGGATGCCGGCTCGGGTCTTCGCCTATGTCCTCGCGGACGACGCCGACCACTACACGGCGCGTGAGCTGGCCGATGGCCTGCGGGTGAGCCTGGCCGCGATCTCCGGTGCGGTGCGCTACCTCGTCCAGACCAGGTTGCTCGTCCGCGAGCGGCGGCCCGGCGCCCGCAGCGACCACTACGTCATCGACGACAACGACCTCTGGGCCTCGATCATCCTCGGCCGGACCGCCCTGCTCGATCGGTGGGAAGCGATCATGGGTGAGGGCGTCGAGGCGCTGGGCGAGGAGCGCCCGGGTGGCCGGCGCCTCCGCGAGTCACAGGAGTTCTTCCGGTTCATTCACGCGGACATGGTCGGCGCGATGGATCGCTGGGCCGCCTACCGGCACGAACACCATCTGGGCGTGCACCCCGACCCCGGCCCGGAGCCTGACGCCGAGCCTGACGCCGAGCAGCGTTGATCTTGGAGTTTCTGCGGGATCAATCGGGCGTATCGGGGCCCGATTCGACAGAAACTCCAAGATCAACGCGGGGGCGGGGAAACGATCAGGGTTGGGCGCCGAAGGCGTAGGCCGATTCGTACTCCTCCGTCGTCGTGCGCACTTCGGTCGCCAGTTCGCACGTGCCGTCGAAGTCACAGCGGATCAGCGCCGAGTTGATCTGCGAGCCATCGGGGGCGTTGAAGTTGATCAGCAGGTGTCCGTTGTCCTCGAACGCCGTGCTGGTGATCCAGCCGGGCCCGGCGTCGAACCTGTGGACGAGGTCGCCGGTCTGGGCGTCGACCACCACGGTGAAGGCGTTGCCGATGCCGTCGCGGTAGGCGGGCCCGCCGATCAGGTAGCGGCCGTCCGGGCTGAAGTGGTCGAAGGAGTAGTCGCAGGTCTCCCACAGCGGGGTGTCGCCGTCGGCCGGGTACACCGCCGAGCACGAGCCGCTGTCAGTGATGGAGCTGAAGCCGGCCACGAGCTGGGCGGACTGCGAGACGGCGGCCATCGAGATCAGGTCCCAGGGCGGGGTGGTGGAGGTGCCCTGGACCTCGCCGTCAGCGAACGTGTCGCGGCGGGCTCCGGCCCACAGCTCCTCGTCGGTGGAGACGTTCGAGATGACGTCACGCGGGCCGAGGAAGCCGATCGGTTCCAGCCGCTGACCAGCAGGAACATCGGATTCGAGGGGAACGGTGCCTTCGCCCGGCGAGGTGAACACGGTCAGGGTGCCCGCAGCTTCGTACCACCCCACCGAGCCGCCGTCGCTGGACACGATGGGACCCATGCCGGGAATCGTCACCGGGTCGTCGCCGGGCCGCAGGATCGCGACCGCGTCGTCGATCCAGGACATCGCGTACACCGCCGAGCCATAGGCGACCGGGTTGCCGTACCCCTGGGGCAGGTCGGTCTCGTTCCCGTCGGCGGGCCGGAACCGCGTGCCGTCGACGTAGCCGATCGAGGGCGGGGCACCCGTGGCCAGGCCGTCGAAGCTCAGCGCCGTGGTGCCGCCGACGCCCGACGGCGGGGGCTGCTCGTCGGACGTCGGCGGGGGAACGGACGGGTCCGACGACGGCGGCGGGGCCGGAACCGTGGCGGGGGGTGTGACCGGCGCCGTGGGCGTGGTGGCGTCGGGCGTGGGTGCCGTGGGCGAGGTGGTGGGGGTGGTGGCCGGCAGTGGCGCGGTGCGTGGCGTGCCGCCGATCGAGAGTGCCGTGGGCACCGCGACGGCCAGGGCGACGGCGGTGAGCGCTCCGGCGGCCAGGTAGCGGCGCCGCCGGATCGTGTGGGCACGTTGCTTGGCAGCGCCGGCCAGTCCGGAAACGCTGGTGGCGGCCTCGGCACGGCGGTGCAGCTCGCGTGCGACTTCCTGCTCGAGATCGCGTTCGTTGCCGGTCATCGGTCTGCGCCCCTCTCGTCCTGGAGGCGCGTTCGCAGGGCGGCGATCGCGCGGCTGGTCTGGGATTTCACGGTGCCGACGGAGCAGTTCAAGGTGTCGGCGGTCTGTTGCTCGCTGAGGTCCTCGTAGAAGCG
>DATCVR010000238.1:0-14378 GCA_036566745.1 Jiangellaceae bacterium
CCGCAAGGACGCCGCCGCCGTCTTCACCTCCAACCGCTGCAAGGCCAACCCGGTGCTGTGGAGCGAGCGTGCCGTGGTCGACGGCCGGCTCGACGCGGTCGTCCTGAACTCCGGCGGGGCCAACTGCTACAACGGCCCCGAGGGTTTCCAGACCACCCACGCCAGCGCCGAGCTCGTCGCCGAGCTGATCGGCGGGGGCGCCATCGACGTCGCGGTCTGTTCCACCGGCCTGATCGGGCAGCCGCTGGACCGCCCCCTCCTCGAGAAGGGCATCCACGCCGCGGCCGGTGCGCTCTCCGCCCACGGCGGTGCCGCGGCGGCCGAGGCGATCATGACCACCGATACCCACGCCAAGCAGGCGCAGGCCAAGGGCGAGGGCTGGGTCGTGGGCGGCATGGCCAAGGGCGCCGGGATGCTCGCACCCGCGCTGGCCACGATGCTCGTCGTGCTCACGACCGACGCCGTGGTCGACCAGGTCGTGCTCGACCTCGCCCTTCGCTCGGCCACCCGGCGCACCGTCGACCGGCTCGACACCGACGGCTGCATGTCCACGAACGACACCGTCGTCCTCCTGGCCAGCGGCGCCTCCGGGGTCACCGCCGACGAGGCGGCGCTCACCGAGGCGGTCACCGCCGTCTGCGCCGACCTCGCCCAGCAGCTCTGGACCGACGCCGAGGGCGCCCACCACGACATCGCGATCGAGGTGGTCGGCGCCGCGTCCGAGTCCGACGCGATCGAGGTGGGCCGATCCGTGGCGCGGAGCAACCTGTTCAAGGCCGCGGTGTTCGGCAACGACCCGAACTGGGGCCGGGTGCTCGCGGCCGTCGGCACCACGAAGGCGGCGTTCAGCCCGGACCGGATCGACATCACGATGAACGGCGTCGAGGTCTGCCGGGCCGGTGGGACGCAGGCCGGCGAGCCGTCGTCGGCGGTGGACATGTCCGGCCGCGAGGTCCGGGTGCGCATCGACCTGAACGAGGGTGGGGCCACCGGCACGATCCTGACCAGCGACCTCACCCACGACTACGTCCACGAGAACTCGGCGTACTCCACATGAGCGCCCTCGCGAAGGCCGCTGTCCTGATCGAGGCCCTGCCGTGGCTCGAGCGTTTCCACGGCAAGATCGTCGTGGTCAAGTACGGCGGCAACGCCATGATCGACGACGACCTCAAGCGGGCGTTCGCCGACGACATCGTGTTCCTGCGGCTGGCCGGGCTCAAGCCGGTGGTCGTTCACGGCGGCGGGCCGCAGATCTCGGCGATGCTCGACCGGCTGGGCATCCACAGCGAGTTCCGCGGCGGGCTGCGGGTCACCACGCCCGAGGCGATGGACGTCGTCCGGATGGTGCTCGTGGGCCAGGTCGGCCGCGAGCTGGTGGGGCTGGTCAACTCCCACGGCCCGTTCGCGGTGGGGCTCTCCGGGGAGGACGCCGGGTTGTTCACGGCGGAGCGCCAGAGCGCCGTCGTCGACGGCGAGCTGGTCGACATCGGCCTGGTGGGAGACGTCGCCGAGGTCAACGCCGACGCCGTGCGCGACCTGATCGACGCCGGCCGGATCCCGGTGGTGTCCTCGGTCGCCCCCGACGCCGACGGAGTCGTCCACAACGTCAACGCCGACACCGCCGCGGCGGCCCTGGCGGTCGAGCTCGGCGCCGAGAAGCTCGTCGTGCTCACCGACGTCGAGGGGCTGTACCGCGACTGGCCCGCCACCGATCAGCTCCTACCGGAGCTCACCGTCGCCGAGCTGGAGGCGCTGCTGCCGAGCCTCGCGTCCGGCATGGTGCCGAAGATGCAGGCCTGCCTGCGGGCGGTGCGCGGGGGAGTGCCCGAGGCCACGGTCATCGACGGCCGGGTGTCCAACTCGCTCCTGCTCGAGGTCTTCACCGACGAAGGCGTCGGGACGATGGTGGTACCGGGGACGGTGACGGCATGACCGACCAACTCGACGCACTCACCGGGCTCGACCTCCACGCGGGCAACTCCGCCGCCTGGACGGCACGCTACGGCGACGCCCTGATGAACACCTTCGGCGCTCCTCAGCGGGTGCTCGTCCGAGGCGAGGGCTGCTACGTGTGGGACGCCGACGGCCGGCGTTACCTCGACCTCCTCGCGGGGCTGGCGGTCAACTCCCTCGGCCACGCTCACCCGTTGCTCGTCGCCACGGTCACTGCGCAGCTGGCGACGCTGGGGCACGTCTCCAACTTCTTCGCCTCGCAGCCGCAGATCGCGCTGGCCGAGCGGCTGCTCGCGCTGATCGGCCGAGACACGCATCCCAGTCGAGGCCGCAACGCAGCCGGCGACGACGCGCGGGCCGGACGGGTGTTCTTCACCAACTCCGGCACCGAGGCCAACGAGGCCGCGTTCAAGATCGCGCGGCGCACCGGCCGGCCGAAGATCGTGGCAGCCGCTGGTGGATTCCACGGCCGGACGATGGGGGCGCTCGCCCTCACCGGAAAGCCGTCGATCCGTGAACCCTTCGAGCCGCTGCCCGCCGGGGTGGTCCATGTGCCGTACGGCGATGCCGACGCTCTCGCCGCGGCGGTCGACGCCGACACCGCGGCCGTCGTGCTCGAGCCGATCCAGGGCGAGGCCGGGGTGCTGCCCGCCCCCGACGGTTACCTGGCCGCGGCCCGCGAGCTCACCACGGCCCATGGCGCGTTGCTCGTGATCGACGAGATCCAGACCGGCGTCGGGCGCACTGGCGACTGGTTCGGCTTCCGGGCCGCGGGCATCACCCCCGACGTCGTGACGCTGGCCAAGGGCCTGGCCGGAGGGATCCCGATCGGGGCGTGCATCGGACTGGGCGCCGCGGCCGACCTGCTCGGGCCGGGCTCGCACGGCACGACGTTCGGAGGCAATCCGGTCGCGGCCGCCGCCGGGCTCGCCGTCCTGCACGCGATCGAGCGGGACGCGCTGCTGGCCAACGTCCGCGAGGTCGGCGCCGCCCTGACCGCGGGCGTGCTCGCCCTTGGTCACCCGCTGGTGGCGGGCGTGCGCGGGCGTGGGCTGTTGCTGGGCATCGCCCTGACCGAGCCGGTGGCTCCCGCGGTCGCCTCCGCCGCCCTCGACGCCGGGTTCATCGTCAACGCCGTGGCTCCCACCACCGTCCGGCTCGCCCCGCCGCTGACCCTGACCGTCGCGCAGGCCGAGGAGTTCCTCACCGCCCTGCCGACCGTCCTCGACGCCGTGGAGGTCTCGTGAGCGTGCGCCACTTCCTGACCGACGACGACCTCGCGCCGGCCGAGCTGGCCGAGGTGCTCGACCTGGCCGACGAGTTCAAGGTGGACCGGTTCGCGCGCCGTCCGCTCGACGGCCCGCGGGCGGTCGCGGTGATCTTCGACAAGCACTCCACCCGCACCCGCGTGTCCTTCGCCGTGGGCATCGCCGAGCTGGGCGGATACCCTCTGGTCATCGACGCGCAGACGTCCCAGCTGGGTCGCGGGGAGCCGATCGAGGACACTGCCCGGGTGCTCGACCGGCAGTGTGCGGCGATCGTGTGGCGGACGTTCGACCAGTCGCGACTGGAACGGATGGCGGCGGCCGCGCACGTGCCCGTCGTCAACGCCCTCACGGACACCTACCACCCGTGTCAGCTGCTGGCCGACCTCCAGGCCGTCCGCGAGCACAAGGGCGCGCTGGCCGGCCTCACCCTCACCTACGCGGGCGACGGCGCCAACAACATGGCCCACTCGTACCTGCTGGCCGGGGCCGCCGCGGGCATGCATGTTCGGGTGGCCTCGCCCCAGGCCTACGCACCCGACGACGCGATCCTCGCCAGGGCGGCGTCGATCGCGGCCACGACGGGTGGATCGGTCGCGCACGTCACCGATCCGCACGACGGCTTCCGCGGCGCCGACGTCCTCGCCACGGACACCTGGGTCTCGATGGGGCAGGAGGACGAGGCGGAGCAGCGGGAGGCGCCGTTCGTCCCGTTCGCGCTCACCTCCGATGCGCTGGCCGTGGCGGCGCCCGAGGCCGTCGTCCTGCACTGCCTCCCGGCGTATCGCGGCAAGGAGATCGCGGCCGAGGTCATCGACGGCCCGGCCAGCATCGTCTGGGACGAGGCCGAGAACCGCCTCCACGCCCAGAAGGCGCTACTCACCTGGCTGCTCGAGCGGAGCGCACCATGACACAGAACTCCACCCCTGCGGCCATCGCCACCACCCGCACCGCCCGGCACCAGCGGATCGCGGAGATCCTGGGCCACTCCGCGGTGCGGTCGCAGACCGAACTGGCCGGGCTGCTCGCCGCGGACGGTATCGAGGTCACCCAAGGCACGCTCTCCCGCGACCTCGACGAGCTCAGCGCGGTGAAGGTGCGCGGAGCCGGCGGCGGCCTGGTGTACGCGCTGCCGGGAGAGGGCGGGGACCGTACCCCTCGGGCCGGGGAGAAGGCGGTCATCGACGCCCGGCTGGTGCGGGTGTGCGAGGAGATCCTCGTCTCCGCCCGCGCCTCGGCGAACCTCGTCGTGCTCCGAACCCCACCGGGGGCCGCGCAGTATCTCGCGTCCGCGATCGATCATGCGGCTCATGCGTCGATCCTCGGCACCATCGCCGGTGACGACACGGTCCTCGTCATCACCACTGATCCGAGCGGCGGCGACGCCGTCGCGGCCTGGTTTCTCAGCCTGGCCGAGAACACCGTCAACAGCTTCGAGGAGAAGGGCGTAGAAGCGTGAGCAAAGTTCTGACTTCCCTGCCCAAGGGGGAGCATGTCGGCATCGCCTTCTCGGGCGGGCTCGACACATCCGTCGCGGTGGCGTGGATGCGTTCGAAGGGTGCCATCCCGTGCGCCTACACCGCCGACATCGGCCAGTACGACGAGTCCGACGTCTCAGGCGTGCCGGAGCGTGCCCTCGAGTACGGGGCCGAGATCGCGCGTGCTGTCGACTGCCGGCGTGAGCTGGTCGAGGAGGGCCTGGCCGCGTTGGCCTGCGGTGCGTTCCACATCCGCTCCGCCGGCCGTGCCTACTTCAACACCACGCCGCTGGGTCGGGCCGTGACCGGGACGATGCTCGTGCGCGCGATGCACGAGGACGGCGTCGACATCTGGGGCGACGGCTCGACCTTCAAGGGCAACGACATCGAGCGCTTCTACCGCTACGGCCTCATGGCCAACCCGGTGCTGCGCATCTACAAGCCGTGGCTGGACGCCGAGTTCGTCGCCGAGCTCGGCGGCCGGGACGAGATGAGCCAGTGGCTCATCGAGCAGGGACTGCCGTACCGCGACTCGAAGGAGAAGGCGTACTCCACCGACGCCAACATCTGGGGCGCCACCCACGAGGCCAAGACGCTGGAGCACCTGGCGGTCTCCCTGGAGACCGTCGAGCCGATCATGGGCGTGCGGTTCTGGGACCCGGAGGTGGAGATCGAAGCCGAGGACGTCACGATCGCCTTCGAGGCCGGGCGGCCGGTCGCCGTCGACGGCGTCGGCTACGACGACCCGGTGGCGCTGGTGCAGCAAGCCAACGCGATCGGCGGCCGGCACGGGCTCGGCATGTCGGACCAGATCGAGAACCGCATCATCGAGGCCAAGTCGCGTGGCATCTACGAGGCCCCGGGCATGGCGCTGCTCTGGATCGCCTACGAGCGGCTGCTCAACGCGATCCACAACGAGGACACGATCGAGACCTACCACGCCGACGGCCGTCGGCTCGGGCGGCTGCTCTACGAGGGCCGCTGGTTCGACCCGCAGGCGTTCATGCTGCGCGAGCCCGTCCAGCGCTGGGTCGCCTCGCTCGTCACCGGCGAGGTCACGCTGCGGCTGCGGCGCGGCGAGGACTACTCGGTCCTCGACACCAGCGGACCCGGTCTCTCCTACCACCCGGCCAAGCTCTCGATGGAGCGCACCGAGAACGCCGCGTTCGGTCCGATCGACCGCATCGGACAGCTCACGATGCGCAACCTCGACATCGCCGACTCGCGCGCCAAGCTCGAGCAGTACGCCGCCCAGACCGAGATCCTCCTCGGCCACAGCGCGCTCTTCGGCGAGCTCGACCTGCCGGCCGGCGGAGACGCGGAGAAGATCGCCCTCAACCCGGGGGTCACCGGCGGCGAGGAAACCGCGCTGGACGAGGCCGCCTTGGAGTCCGGCGTTGACTGAGCCACGTGACATGACGACGAGACAGGGCGCAGGGCTGTGGGGCGGGCGGTTCGCGGGCGGACCTTCCGACGCTCTTGCCGCCCTGTCGAAGAGCACGCACTTCGACTGGCGCCTCGCCGCCTACGACATCGCCGGCTCGCGGGCCCACGCCCGGGCGCTCGAACGCGCCGGCCTGCTCACCCCCGACGAGCTGACCGGAATGCTGGACGGCCTCGACGGTCTCGCGGACGACGTGGCGGCCGGCCGGTTCCTCCCGGCCGCCACCGACGAGGACGTCCACTCGGCGCTCGAGCGGGGGCTGATCGAGCGGGTGGGCCCCGAGGTGGGCGGAAAGCTGCGTGCCGGGCGTTCCCGCAACGACCAGATCGCGACGCTGTTCCGGATGTACCTGCGTGACGCCTCCCGAGCGGTGGCCGCGCAGGTGCTCGACCTCGTCGACGCCCTGGCCGGCCACGCCGACACGCACCTCGGCGTGGCCATGCCCGGCCGCACCCACCTCCAGCACGCGCAGCCGGTGCTGCTCTCGCATCATCTGCTGGCCCACGCCTGGGCCCTGCTGCGCGACGTCGACCGGCTGCGCGACTGGGACCGGCGCACCGACGTCTCGCCGTACGGCTCCGGCGCGCTCGCAGGATCCTCGCTCGGCCTCGACCCGGAGTTCGTCGCGTCCGAGCTTGGGTTCGCGACGTCGGTGGAGAACTCCATCGACGGCACCGCCGCGCGCGACTTCGCGGCCGAGGCGGCTTTCGTCCTGGCGATGGTCGGTGTCGACGTGTCCCGCCTGGCCGAGGAGGTCATCCTGTGGGCGACGAAGGAGTTCTCGTTCGTCACCCTCGACGACGCCTGGGCCACCGGGTCGTCGATCATGCCGCAGAAGAAGAACCCCGACGTCGCCGAGCTGGCGCGGGGCAAGGCCGGGCGGCTGGTGGGCAACCTGGCCGGGCTGATGACGACGCTGAAGGCGCTGCCGCTGGCCTACAACCGCGACCTCCAGGAGGACAAGGAGCCGGTCTTCGACTCGATCGACACCCTGCTCGTCCTGTTGCCGGCGTTCACCGGCATGACGGCCACGCTCCGCTTCGACACCGCCCGGCTGGAGGAGCTGGCACCCCAGGGATTCTCGCTGGCCACCGACGTCGCCGAATGGCTGGTCCGCGAGGGCGTGCCGTTCCGCGAGGCGCACGAGGTGGCCGGCGCCTGCGTCCAGGCCTGTGAGAAGCGCGGCATCGAGCTGTGGGATCTCTCCGACGACGACCTCGCCGCGATCTCGCCGCACCTGAGCCCGGCGGTGCGTAACGTCCTGTCGGTGCCGGGCGCGCTGGCCTCGCGCTCCGGCAAGGGCGGCACCGCGCCGGATCGGGTCCGCGAACAGCTGGCCGCCGTGCGCTCGGCGGCCGCCGAGGGGCGAGCGTGGGCGTCGGCCTGAGCCGAGCCGCGACCCGAGCGGGAGCGGTGGTGCGGGCCACTGTCCGGTACAGCCTGCAGCCGTGATCGAGACGCCGCTTATGCTCCAACCCGTGCCAGACACGCGCGTGGTGTACCGGAAATACGACGGCGGCCTCCACTGGAACTTCCCCGGATGGCTGCTCGGCGAGGACGAACACGGCCGGTGGGTCGGGTGTGCGCCGGACACCACGGCCCACCGCGGAGCCGAAGTGGCGGCGGTGTGGGACGTGGCGTCCGTGCTGCTGTTCCCGCGGGACGCGTGGTGGACCGCGTCGTTCAACGCCGAGCCGCACAAGACGGCGATCTACTGCGACATCTCCTCGGTGCCGGAGTGGCGAGACGGGATGGTGACGATGATCGACCTCGACCTCGACGTGATCCGCCGTCGCGACGGCACGGTGTTCGTCGACGACGAGGACGAGTTCGCCGAGCACCAGGTGCGCTACGCCTACCCGCCGGACGTCGTCGCTGGGGCCGAGCGGTCGGCGGCCTGGCTGCTCGATGCCGTCACCCAGCGATCCGGGCCGTTCGGCGGCGCGCACGAGTCGTGGCTGGCCCAGGTGCGGTGACACCCGGCCTGCGGCGACGGCTGTCCCGCCCGGCGATCGAGGTGGCGCCGGAGCTGCTGGGAGCGATCGTGCGGCACACCACACCGGAGGGTGCGGTGGCCGTGCGGCTGACCGAGGTCGAGGCGTACCTGGGCGCCCACGACCCGGGATCGCACGCGTTTCGCGGCCTGACCAAGCGCAACGCGGTCATGTTCGGCGAGGCCGGTCATCTCTACTGCTACCGGCACCTCGGTCTGCACCACTGCGTCAACGTCGTGTGCGGGCCGGTGGGTAG
The DNA here is from genome assembly GCA_036566745.1 of Jiangellaceae bacterium. GTDB lineage: Bacteria > Actinomycetota > Actinomycetes > Jiangellales > Jiangellaceae > DATCVR01. The sequence goes on from DATCVR010000238.1 coordinate 8,391, forward strand.
CGCCTCCGCGGTGTTGCTGCGCGCGGGGGAGGTCGTCGAGGGACGTGACCTCGCGTACGCGCGTCGCACCGCACGCGGAGTCGCGCGTCGCGATGCCGATCTGGCCCGCGGACCGGCGCGGCTGACCGTGGCGCTCGGACTCGATCTCGCCCACAACGGCGTCGACCTGGTGTCCGGCGCAGCCATGAGCCTCGAACTCCCGGAGCGAGCGACGCCCCTCGATCGGATCTCGACGGGGCCGCGCGTGGGGGTCAGCGGCGACGGGGGAGACGGCGACCGGCATCCCTGGCGGTTCTGGATCACCGGCGAGCCCACGGTGTCGGACTACCGACGCGCCTGAGCGTCGCTCCCGGGCACGTCGCGCCGGTAGTTCGTTGCACGAATTATCACGTGTTCGGGTGTTATCCTGGACAGGTGGGTAAGGATGATGACGGCCAGATCGGGATCGTCGCCGCGCTGGTGCGGTCCACCTTCCTGGTGGATGCCGTGTACGCCCAGTCGGGTCGCGAGCACGGCCTCACCTCACAGCAGGGGCAGCTGCTCTGCGTGCTGATGGCGCAGCCGTACGGCATGGGCGAGCTGGGTGCGATGCTGGGGCTGGCCAAGTCGAGCCTGACCGGCCTGGTCGATCGCACCGAGCGCAACGGCCTGGTCCAGCGTGAACCCGACCCACGCGACACGCGCGCGGTGCGAGTCGCGCTCACTCCGCAGGGCGGCAGGCTCGCCGAGCAGTTCTATGCCGAGACCTGCCGGCGGATCGAGCAGCTGCCGGGGGGCCTCACCGCCACCGAACGCGACACGCTCGCCGACCTGCTTGGCCGCGTCGTGCTGGACAACAAGGTTCCGGTGGTCTTCCTGGAGCCGGACGAAGGAGTCCCCGCCGCTCACGACCACTGATACCGCGCCCCACAGACCACGAGTTGCAGTTCGTAGTACGAACTAATATGGTTCGCACTACGAATTGCAACTCGTGGTCTGTGGGAGCGTGAAATTCGTGAGTCGTACAGTCGCGGTCGTCGGCGTTGGTCATGGAGGTTCGGCCGTCGCCACGGCGCTGGACTCCGAGCGTGACCGCGCGGTATCGCCGGACCCCGCCGTCGTCCCGATGGCGACGGTCAGCGAGTACAAGGGCGCCGACCTGTTCACCGGCCGCTTCGCCGAGCTGTTCGGCACCGCCTGACACCGGCCGACCCTCCGACGAAAGGCAGGACAATGCCAGAGCAGGACCTCGTGTTCGGATTCGGTGCCCATGCGGGCGTCGGCGACGCGCCGGAGCTGCTGCGCATGGCTCAGCAGGCCGACCGTGACCGCCTCGACATCTTCTCGCTGTCGGATCATCCCTACAGCGGCGAGCGCCTGGACGCGTACGCCACGATCGGATTCGTCCTCGGACGCACCGAGCGCATCGCGGGCTTCGCCAACGTCACCAACCTGCCGACCCGTCCCGCACCCATGCTGGCGCGGACGGTGACGTCCCTGTCGGCGATCTCCGGCGGCCGCGTCGTGCTCGGCATGGGCGCGGGCGGACTGTGGGACCGGATCGCCGACCTGGGGGTGCCGCGGCTCTCGCCGGGCGACGCCGTCGACGCCTTCGAGGAGGCGATCGTCCTGGTCAAGATGCTCTCGGGCGGAGGTCCGCCGGTGACCTTCCGGGGTCGCCACTACCGGGTGAACCGGATCGAGCCGGCGCCGGTGGCCGCGCCTCCCGTGTGGACCGGATCGGTCGGCCCGAAGTCCCTGGCCGCCACCGGCCGGGTGGCCGACGGCTGGATCCCTGGTCACGCGGCGGACTGGCGCAGCGAGCGGTACCGATCCTCGCGGCCGGTCATCGACGACGCCGCGGCGGCCGTGGGCCGCGATCCGCGTGAGATCCGTACGGTCTTCAACTTCCCGGGGCACATCACCGACCGCACGCTGCCTGCCACGCGCGACCACGACGGCCGCTGGATCGGCGGCTCGGTCGGTCAATGGGTCGAGGAACTGACCGGGGCGGTGCTGGATCACGGTGCGTCGGGCTTCATGCTCTTCGCGGCCGGTCACGGTGCGCCGGACCTCGACGCCCTCGGTCGCTGGGGCGCGGAGGTCGCGCCGGCCGTACGCGAGGCGGTGGCGAAGGAGCGCGACTAGCTGTGCTCCACAAAGGCGCGCGTCGGCCAGGCGGGCACGTCCCACGAGTCCCGCGCGTTGAGCGTGTCGGCATCGGTCCCGGTGGTCCTGCGGTACGAGTCGCCGATCACGGCCTGTTCCTCCGGCGACAACACCTCGGAGATGTGCGCGAACCCGCCGGGCGCGCGCTCGGCCACGATCCGAAGGACGCGTTCCGGTCCCAGATCGCGGTTCGCCAGCACGATCGCCTCCGTGACCTCGCGCCGATCCCGCTCGTAGCCGGCCAGGCCAGCGGGCACGTCCGGCGCGGTCGCGAGGTGAAAGGCGAGTACCCGCGCATCCAGGATCGCTTGCGACCCGCCGTTGGAACCGATCGGGTACATCGGGTGCGCGGCGTCCCCGAGCAGGGTGATCCGGCCGGACCCCCACCACGGCAACGGATCGCGATCCACCATCGGAAACTCCAGGATCTCCGCGCTGCGCTGGATCAGTTCCGGTATGTCCAGCCAACCGAAGTCCCAGTCTGCGAAGTGCCGAAGCACCTCGGCCGGCCGGCTCCGCGCGTTCCAGTCCGCTTTCAGGTCGCCGTCCGGCAGTCGCACCTCAGCCACCCAGTTGACCGTCACGAGGCCGTCGTCGATCGGGGAGATCGGGTACGCGACGAACTTCGCCCACGTGTTGGAGCCAGCCATGATCATCGACTCGCCGGTGAGGAAAGGCGGGCGAACCGCGGTGCCCCGCCACATCCGGATTCCGCTGCCGATCGGTGGACCCTCCCCTGGATGCAGGTGCGCGCGCACCGCTGAGTGCAGGCCGTCCGCACCGATGAGCGCGCCGACATCCTGCTCCACCGACTCGCCGGTGTTCCGGTCCCGCAACTGGACCTGGACGCCGTCGGCGGTTTGCACGCAGTCCTCGAAGGACCGTGCGGTCACGACTGCCTCCGCGCCCAGCCGGGCCCGGACCTCCCGCAGCAACATCATCTGGAGCTCACCGCGGTGTACCGAGTACTGCGGCCAGCGGTACCCGGCGGCCCGGCCGCGTGGCTCGGCCCAGATCTGGTTGCCGTTGCGGTCGAAGTGGACGAGTTCCGTGGTCGCCACGCCGAGTGCGACCAGCTCGTCGCTCAGCCCCAGTTCGGTCAGCTCGCGAACCGCGTGTGGCTGCAGGTTGATCCCGACGCCGGCTGCGGTGAGTCGCCTCGCCGCGTCCACCACGCTGCACTCGACCCCAGCGGCGTGCAGGCTGAGGGCAGCCGTCAGCCCACCGATCCCGGCGCCGACCACGAGTACCGGCCGCCCCGTGCCGGGTTTCACGACAGCGCCTCAGCGCGATACCGCTCGCGCACAAGCGCTGTCGGACGGCCGCCCACGTCGAGTCGGGCAGTGATCTCGAACAGCAGATCGTGGTCCGCTCCGGGCGAGGGCTGCAGGCGGACGACACTCAGGGTGTGCCGCCGAGGGTGAAGCGGCGCCAGCAGCAGGCCGAGCGGCACGTCGCCGTCCTGAAGCGCACGCGCGGTGCCGTGGGGCAGACGAACCAGCACGACCACCGCCGAGGCCTCTGACAACACCCGGTCACCGGCATCCAACAGGCGGACCTCCCGGCGCTGGACCGGCTGCTGGCTGGAGGTCTCGAGCTCCGTGAGCTCGGCGACCGTGGCCACGTCCTCCCTGCGCGACACGAGCTCGATCCGGACCGGGCAGCCGCGCCAGGCGGCCAGTGTACGGGTGGCACTGTCACTGTCGCGCAACAGCCGGATCAGCCGCTCGGGGTCCTCCCGGGTTCTCTCCGACGCCGGTGCGGGTGAGCGGCCGGGCGTCGCGGCGAAGCTCGTGGACATCGATGCCTCCAGGGGACCGGGACTGGGAAGCACCACTTCTACGTTGCTTGCATTAACGGTGGGTGGCGGTTGTTGTCACCGCTATTAACGATGTGGGGGAGATGCCCGAATAGTGGCGTCGGGACCAGGCCCATCCCGGCGTAGGAGTTCAGCACCAGCGTGGCGACGGAGTCCACCGCCGGCTCGGTGAGGTCCGATACTCCGGTGCGCGGTGGTGCGTCGATGCAGGATCATGAGGTCGACCGCGCACCACCGAAGCCAAGGAGAACCAGCACCGTGACCGACATCCTCGACGAGCTGCACTGGCGTGGGCTCATCGCGCAGTCCACCGACGAGCAGGCGCTGCGCGCCGCACTCGCGACGGGCCCGGTCACCTACTACTGCGGCTTCGACCCGACGGCGCCCAGCCTCCACATCGGCAACCTCGTCCAGATCCTGACGGTGCGACGGCTCCAGGACGCCGGCAACGACCCGCTGGCCCTGGTCGGAGGTGCTACCGGCCTGATCGGCGACCCGAAGATGACCGGCGAGCGCACCCTCAACGACCGCGACACCGTGGCCGGGTGGGTCGAGCGGATCCGGACCCAGATCGAGCCGCTCCTCGACTTCGGGGGCCCGCACGCCGCTCGGATGGTCAACAACCTCGACTGGACGGCGGAGCTGTCGGCGCTCGATTTCCTGCGCGACATCGGCAAGCACTTCCGGGTGGGGCGGATGATCGCCAAGGAGTCCGTCAGCGCCCGCCTCAACAGCGATCAGGGCATCAGCTTCACCGAGTTCAGTTACCAGATCCTGCAGGGCATGGACTTCCTCGAGCTGCACCGGCGGCACGGCTGCGTGCTCCAGACCGGCGGCAACGACCAGTGGGGCAACCTCACCAGCGGCGTCGACCTCATCCACCGGGTGGAGCAGACCTCCGTCCACGCCTTCACCACGCCGTTGATCACCAAGGCGGACGGCACGAAGTTCGGCAAGACCGAGTCCGGCACGATCTGGCTCGATCCGGAGATGACCAGTCCGTACGCGTTCTTCCAGTTCTGGATGAATGCCGACGACCGCGACGTCGCGGGATACCTGAAGGTGTTCAGCTTCCGTGACCGCGAGGAGCTCGCGGCTCTCGAGCAGGACGTCGTCGAGCGGCCGTCGGCCCGAGCCGCCCAGCGGGCGCTGGCCGCCGACGTCACCACTCTGGTGCACGGCAAGGACGAGACCGAGCGGGTCGTCGCCGCGTCCCAGGCGCTGTTCGGCATGGGGGAGTTGCGGAGTCTCGACGAACGCACTCTGGGGGCGGCTCTGGCCGAGGCGTCGGCACCCCGGCTGGAGTCCGGGGAGGAGCTCCCCACCTACATCGAGCTGTTCACCGAGGCCGGGCTCGTCCCGTCGCGATCGGCAGCCCGCCGAGCCGTGGGCGAGGGCGGCGCGTACGTCAACAACGCCCGGCTCGACCCGGCCACGGACCCCGACGCCCGTCCGTCGCGTGACGACCTGCTGCACGGCCGGTGGCTCGTGCTGCGCCGAGGCAAGCGCACCGTGGGTGGCGTCGAGATCGCGTGACCCAGCCTGACCAGGCGCGATGTCGCCCGGCACGACAGGTGCCGGGCGACACCACCGGTCGATTTGACTCGGCCTCGGAGCGCCCGTAAGTTACTCCACGGCTCGCAGGGAGCGGGACGCCGGAAACGGCGGCCGGCCCGGGTAGCCACACCGTCTGGCACATCTCCTCGGGACGCTTCGCGTTCCGGGCACGGTGGCGCCACACGGCCCGAGGCAGCAGAGAAATCTGCCGCGGCGGATCCGAGGAAAATCGCGGATTTGGCGCCGGGAAGCGAAAGTACTAAGGTTAAACCAAGAACGAAGCGCCTCGCGAAGATCCTCTGAAAAGAGCGGAACGCGAGAGTGTCCGATCCTTGAGAACTCAACAGTGTGCCAAATAATTTGTCGATGCCAAATTGTTTTACCCCGTCGATGATGGCTGTTTCTGCTCCTGTTTGGGGGTGGGGGTGGTTGTTGTCGTGGGATTCCTTTGGTGATTGTGGTGG
>DATCVR010000239.1:0-28581 GCA_036566745.1 Jiangellaceae bacterium
GAAGCTGTCCCACTACTCCAAGCGGACCGTCGACATCGAGTACCGCTTCGGGTTCGGAGGCGCCGACTCGCACGGTTTCGCCGAGCTCGAGGGCATCGCCAACCGCGCCGACTTCGATCTCCTCACCCACTCCGAGCACTCTGGCGCCGACCTGACCTACTTCGACCAGGAGAAGGGCGAGCGCTGGACGCCCTACGTGATCGAGCCGGCCGCGGGCCTGACCCGATCGGTGCTGGCCTTCCTGCTGGACGCCCACGACGTCGACCAGGCGCCCAATGCCAAGGGCGGTGTGGACACCCGCACCGTGCTGCGCTTCGACCCCCGCCTGGCTCCGGTGAAGGCGGCCGTGCTTCCGCTGTCCCGCAACGCCGACCTCTCACCGAAGGCACGCAACCTCGCCCAGCGGCTGCGTGGCCGGTGGAACGTGGAGTTCGACGACGCCGGTGCGATCGGTCGCCGCTACCGCCGTCAGGACGAGATCGGCACGCCGTTCTGCGTCACGATCGACTTCGACACCCTCGACGACGACTCGGTCACCGTGCGCGAGCGTGACTCCATGGCCCAGGAGCGGGTGGCGATCGACCGGGTCGAGGCCTATCTCGCGGAGCGCCTGCCCAGCTGCTGACCGGACCGAACCGTCTCCCGCGGACGGGACGGACGCCTCACCAGCCATCGGTCCTGAACGTCAGCCCCGGATCGCCACAGCCGGTGGCCGGCGCGGGTGTACGGAACGGTGGGCGCCGGCAGCCGGTTGGCCGGGAACCACGCGATCGCGGCGCGGCACATGGAGGAGGTCACCGGCTCGCCGGCTTCGAGCTTGCCGGACGGGAGGTTCCACAGCCCGTCGGCGTAGCCGGTGTCCTTGCGCAACGCGAGCAGGACGTCGTCGCCCCTGGTCAGAATGAGGAAGACGTCGACCGGACTCGTGTAGGGCAGCGGCATGCGAGGCAGCGTAGAAGGCCGCTGTGACAGGCCGGCCGAGGCGGCTCGGCCGGACCCGGCGTGGCCATCGGGGACAATGGCCGAGTGACGACGACGGCCACGACCACTCCCGCGCTGCGACTCGGCGGGCTCAGTGTCGATCCGCCGGTGGTGCTCGCGCCGATGGCCGGCATCACCAACGCCGCGTTCCGCCGGCTGTGCGCCGAGCAGGGGGCGGGCCTGTACGTCTGCGAGATGATCACCTCGCGGGGGATCGTCGAACGCGACGAGAAGACGCTGAACATGCTGGTGTTCGCCGACGCCGAGGACGTCCGCTCGGTGCAGCTCTACGGCGTCGACCCCCATTATGTGGGCGAGGCGGTGGCGATCCTGGCCGGCGAGTACGGCGTCGCCCACGTCGACCTCAATTTCGGCTGCCCGGTGCCCAAGGTCACCCGCAAGGGCGGGGGAGCGGCGCTGCCGTACAAGCGTGGCCTGCTCGATCGCATCCTGCGGGCCGCGGTCTCCGCCGCCGAACCGTACGACATCCCGGTGACGATGAAGACCCGCAAGGGCATCGACGACGACCTCCTGACCTACCTCGACGCCGGCCGGATCGCCCAGGACGCCGGCTGCGCGGCCATCGCCCTCCACGGGCGCACCGCAGCCCAGCACTACTCGGGCTCGGCCGACTGGGGCGCGATCGCCCGTCTCAAGGCCCACGTCGACATCCCTGTCCTCGGCAACGGCGACATCTGGGAGGCATCCGACGCGATCCGGATGATCGAGCACACCGGCGCCGACGGCGTGGTCGTCGGGCGCGGTTGCCTCGGCCGGCCGTGGCTGTTCCGCGATCTCGCGGCGGTCTTCGCGGGCGAGCCCGCGCCGCCGCTGCCGACCCTCGGCGAGGTCGCCGTGATGATGCGCCGCCACGCCGAGCTGCTCGCCGAGCTCATGGGCGAGCACCGCGGGCTGCGCGACATGCGCAAGCACATGGCGTGGTACCTCAAGGGCTTCGTGGTGGGGCAGCAGGTCCGGGCCGCCCTCGGGATGGTCGAGAGCCTCGACCAGCTCGACGGCCTGCTGGCCCAGCTCGATCCGGCCCAGCCGTTCCCGGTCGCCGAGCTCGGCTCGCCGCGTGGCCGCCAGGGCAGCCCACAGCGCCGGGTCGCGCTGCCCGAGGGCTGGCTCGACGACACCGACGGTGCGGCACACGACCTTGCCGGAGCCGAGCTCGGCATCTCCGGCGGCTGAACCGGCGTTGAGCCGCGGTCGATCGATTGGCGGGACCGTCAGGCACGCGCTGGCGTACCTGACGGTCCCATGATCATGGCCGGCGGCCTCACGGACACCGCGGCACCGGTGCGCTCCAGGTGGTGTTCGAGCGGTTCGCGACGTAGTAGTCGCTCACCCAGCGACTGTCGGCCAGCCGGTTCCAGACGTTGGTGGTGCCGACAGTGGTGCCGGCGCGCTGGCACATGACGTAGGCGAGCGCGCCCGGCTGCAGCGCCGCCCCGGAGGCCGGGTACGACGAGCCCGGACCGGTGCGGGCCGTCAACGGCGTGGAGCTGGTGACCTGGCCGGGGTAGTTGCAGCGCTGCAGGGGCGCGGAGTACCCGGTGTTCGACGGCGTCGAGACGTAGTAGTCGCTGACCCACGAGCCGTCGGAGAGGCGGTCCCAGACCGCGGTGGTGCCCACCACCGTCCCCAGCCCCTGGCACATCACCTGGACGCCGGCTCCGGGCGCGATCGAGCGGACGACGGCGTATCTCGTGGACGGCCCGGTGCGCGCGTTGAGCGGCGTCGAGCTCGTGACGGTATACGGCCGGGCGACCGTGGCGACGGGGGCGTCGAGCGCGTCGCTGTCGATGTTGATGGTGACGCCGCCCCAGGTCTCGGAGTGGTCGCCGAGGTACTGCTTGGCGCGCTGGTGGAAGGCCCACTGGGTGTTGGGTGCGGTGGGCCAGTTCGTCAGCGAGGCGTTGCCGTCCCAGCGGGCCATCCACACGGCGTCGGGACGGGCGTAGGAGGTGGAGTTGTAGACGGCGGAGAGGTCGGGCAGTCCGGAGTCCTGGTGGACGTAGACGCCCGCGAGGTAGCCACCGGCATGGAGGGTGGCGGTCCAGGCCGACACGTAGCGCCGCACGGACAGCACGCACGACGCGTCGGAGCGGTCGTAGTGCTCGATGTCGGCGAACAGGGCGCTTCCCGGGAGCAGCCCCAGCGCCTTCGCCTGGGCGATCGCGTCGTTGGCCTCGGAGATCGCGTAGGAGCCCGCGGTGCCGGCGGTGTAGCGATGGGGCTTGGTGCCGAAGATGCAGGCGGGCTGGCGGCCGAAGTAGGTGGGCAGGATGCCGTACCCGAGGGCGGTGGCGTCGCGCACCCACGCGGCGCTGAGGTTGGGCTGGGCACAGCCGCGGTTGATGCCGCCGAAGTAGACGTTGACGCGATCGTAGGGGGCGGACCGCCAGGCTTGCAGGGCCGCGATGGAAGGCGCGGTGCAGGTGTCGAAGCCCGGGCCGGTGGCGATGGTGGCCGACGACCCGGCGGGGTAGTTCACCGGGGTGCTGGGTTCGGCCTGGCTCGGCGCGGCGGACAGGACGAGGGCGGCCACACAGCTCAGCGCGAGCCCGGCGACGGCAGCGATCGATCGTCCGGACACCCTCATGCCAACCCCCGTTGCGAACCGCGCCCACGACGCGACCTGAACCGCCGATTCGTGACTCGCGTCCCTACGTATCCGAGCCCGCCGCCGGTGGCTCCGACGCTACACCGGGACCGGTCGTCGCGACGCCCGAAGCCGCCCGGCTGAAATGGAATGGTCCTGACCGGTCCGTACCACGTCGTGTGGACTGAGTCACGTTGACAGCGCGCCGCTCGGCATGTTTCGCGCGGCCGCGCGCGTAAGCCGTTCACCTGGTGGAATGGAGAACGAGTGCGGATCCGCGTGCCGTATCCGACGACCCTCGAGCGCCGGAATCCCCGGGCTAGGCTCCGCGCCACAGTTCCGTACGCCACACACGGAGGGCCGGCCGGTGCAGCAGTACGTTTTCGACTTCTCACAAGGAAGCAAGGACGACAAGGACCTCCTGGGAGGCAAGGGCGCCAACCTGGCCGAGATGACCAGGCTCGGGCTCCCGGTGCCGCCGGGGTTCACGATCACCACCGAGGCGTGCCGTCATTACCTGGCCGAGGGGCGCGAGCCGGACGGTCTGGCGGAGCAGGTCGGGCGTCACCTCGGCGAGCTCCAGGAGCGCATGGGCAAGCGGCTGGGCGATCCGGAGGACCCGCTACTGGTGTCGGTGCGCTCCGGAGCGAAGTTCTCGATGCCCGGGATGATGGAGACCGTGCTGAACGTCGGCCTCACCGACGCCTCCGTCTACGGCCTGGCGGCGCGGGCGGGCGACGAGCGCTTCGCGTGGGACTCCTACCGCCGGCTGGTCCAGATGTACGGCAAGACCGTGCTGGGCATCGACGGCGAGCGCTTCGACGAGATCCTCGACGCACGCAAGCAGGCCCGGGGCGTCGACTCCGACCTCGGCCTCGACGCCGCCGACCTGCGCCGCATCGTCGACGACTTCAAGGACCTCGTGCGCCTGGAGTCCGGGCGGGACTTCCCGCAGGATCCCCGCCAGCAGCTCGACCTCGCCGTCCATGCGGTGTTCGAGTCGTGGAACACCGAACGCGCCCGCGTCTACCGGCGTCAGGAACGCATCCCGGACGACCTCGGCACTGCGGTCAACATCTGCGCGATGGTGTTCGGCAACCTCGGCCCCGACTCCGGCACCGGCGTGGCGTTCACCCGCGACCCGGCCACCGGCGAGCAGGGGGTGTACGGCGACTACCTCCCCAACGCCCAGGGCGAGGACGTCGTGGCCGGCATCCGCAACACCCTCCCCCTCGCCGAGCTGGAGAAGCTCGACAAGACCTCCTACGACCAGCTGCTCGACATCATGGCGACGCTCGAGCGCCACTACCGCGACCTGTGCGACATCGAGTTCACCATCGAGCGCGGCACGCTGTGGATGCTGCAGACCCGGGTGGGCAAGCGGACCGCGGCCGCGGCGTTCCGGATCGCGGGTCAGTTGGTCGACGAGGGGCTCATCGACGAGGACGAGATGCTGGCCCGGGTCACCGGCGCCCAGCTGGCCCAGCTGATGTTTCCCCAGTTCGACCCCGCCGCCGAGCGTCAGGTGATCGCCCGCGGGATGGCCGCCAGCCCGGGCGCCGCGGTGGGCAAGGCCGCCTTCGACTCGGCCACCGCAGTGGCGTGGGCCGATGCCGGCGAGGACGTCATCCTGGTCCGCCGCGAGACCAACCCCGACGACCTGCGCGGCATGGTCGCCTCGCGCGGCGTCCTGACCTCGCGCGGCGGGAAGACCAGCCATGCCGCCGTGGTGGCGCGTGGGATGGGCCGCACCTGCGTGGTGGGCGTCGAGGCGCTGCGGGTCGACCCGACCGCGCGCGAGTTCACCACCCCCGACGGCGCACACGTGACCGAGGGCGACGTGATCTCGATCGACGGCGGCACCGGCGAGGTCTTCCTCGGCACGGTGCCGGTGGTGCCGTCGGCGGTGGTCGACGCGCTCCACGGTGACGAGTCGGCCGGCGTGGGGGAGGCGGTGGCGAACGCCCGCCGCCCGGAGGCCGACGTCCGCGCCCGGGAGGTCGTCGAGGCGGTGCTGCGGGTCATGACCCACGCCGACGAGCGCCGGCGGCTGGGCGTCCGCGCCAACGCCGACACCCCGGAGGACGCCCGCCGGGCCCGCACCCTCGGCGCCGAGGGCATCGGGCTGTGCCGCACCGAGCACATGTTCCTCGGACCGCGCCGCAAGATCGTCGAGCGGGTCATCCTGGCCCGCACCGACGACCAGCGCGCGGCCGCCCTCGACGAGCTGCGCCCGCTCCAGCGCGACGACTTCGCCCAGATCCTCGAGGCGATGGACGGCCTGCCGGTGACCATCCGGCTCCTCGACCCGCCGTTGCACGAGTTCCTGCCCGACCTCACCGACCTGTCCGTGCGGGTGGCCGTCGCCGAGGCCACCGGCCGGCCGGACAAGGAGGCGGCGACCCTCCTGGCCGAGGTCCAGCGCCTGCACGAACAGAACCCGATGCTCGGCATGCGCGGGGTTCGGCTGGGGCTGGTCGTCCCGGGGTTGTTCGAGCTGCAGGTGAGGGCGATCGCCGAGGCCACGGTCGGGCTGCGGGAGCGTGGCCTCGACCCGCACCCGGAGATCATGGTGCCGCTGGTCGCGGCGGTCCAGGAGCTCGAGGCGGTCCGCGAGATGGCCGAGGCCACGGTCGCCGACGTCGCCCGTTCCGCCGGAGTCGAGCTGACGTTCGAGATCGGCACGATGATCGAGCTGCCCCGGGCCGCCATGACCGCTCACCAGATCGCGGAGTCGGCGGAGTTCTTCTCCTTCGGCACGAACGACCTCACCCAGACCACCTGGGGCTTCTCCCGCGACGACGTCGAGGCGGCGTTCTTCCCGGCCTACCTCGAACGCGGCATCTTCGGGGTGAGCCCGTTCGAGTCGATCGACGCCGAGGGCGTGGGCCGGCTGGTCTCGATCGCGGCCTGGGAGGGCAAGGAGACCCGCCCCGAGCTGAAGATCGGCGTCTGCGGCGAGCACGGGGGTGACCCGGCCTCGATCCACTTCTTCGAGTCGATCCTGCTCGACTACGTGTCCTGTTCGCCGTTCCGGGTGCCGGTGGCCCGGCTGGAGGCGGGGCGAGCGGCAGCGGCGCGCCAGACCGAGGGCTGATCGCGCGGCCAGGCCGCTCGCCGGGTTACGGTCGTGTCGTGTCCCGGACGAACCTGCGCCGCCTCGGGCTGGTGGTGCTGGCTCTGCTCGTCCTGTGGGTGGTCTCGGTCCCGGCGCGGATCTGGTGGGACGCCCGGCAGGAGGACCACCGTCACGCCGACGCGATCATCGTCCTCGGCGCGGCGCAGTACAACGGCGTGCCGTCGCCCGTGTTCGAGGCGCGGCTGCGCAAGGCGTGGGAGCTGTGGGGCGAGGGCGTGGCGCCGATCATCGTCACGGTCGGCGGCGCCGGCACCGGTGACGTGTTCACCGAGGCCGGCGCCGGCCGCGACTGGCTGATCGCGCAGGGGCTGCCGGCCGACGCGCTGGTCGCGGTACCCGAAGGCAGCGACACCCAGGGCAGCCTCGACGCCACGGGCGAGGTCTTCGCCGACCGGGGCTGGGACAGCGCGGTGCTGGTCACCGACCCGTGGCACACTTTCCGGTCCAAGGCGATGGCCCGCGACGTGGGCATCGACGCCGTCGCCGCGCCGGCACGCAGCGGTCCGGTGGTGCAGACGAGGTCGGCGCAGGCGCGCTACATCCTGCGCGAGTCGATGGCGTACCTGAAGTGGCGGCTGACCGGCAACACCGACGGCCGCGGCCCGGACGCGTTCTGATCCGCCCGGACCCACTAGCCTCGGCCTCGATGACCGGTTACGACGACACCGACCGCGAGCGGTGGGCCACCGAGCCCGCCAAGCGGCCCACGCGCACCGCCTTCGAGCGCGATCGCGCGCGCGTCCTGCACTCCGCGTCGCTGCGCCGGCTCGCCGCGAAGACCCAGGTGGTGGCCCCGGGCAGCAGCGACGACTTCGTCCGCAACCGGCTCACCCACTCCCTCGAGGTGGCCCAGGTCGGGCGCGAGCTGGGCAAGGCGCTGGGCTGCGACCCGGACATCGTCGACGCCGCGTGTCTGGCCCACGACCTCGGCCACCCGCCGTTCGGCCACAACGGCGAGACGGTGCTCGACGAGCTCGCGGCCGGCATCGGCGGCTTCGAGGGCAACGCCCAGACCCTGCGCCTGCTCACCCGGCTCGAGGCCAAGGCCGTGCATCCCGACGGACGTTCGGCCGGGCTGAACCTCACCCGCGCGAGCCTTGACGCGGCCACCAAGTACCCCTGGCCGCGCGAGGGCGAGCGGGCGATGAAGTTCGGTGTGTACGCCGACGACGCCGAGGTGTTCGGCTGGCTCCGCAAGGGCGCACCAGGGGAGCGGCGCTGCCTCGAGGCGCAGGTCATGGACTTCGCCGACGACGTCGCCTACTGCGTCCACGACGTCGAGGACGCCGTGGTGGCCGGCTGGATCGAACTCGGCCCGGCGCTGGATGCTCCCCAGGAGCAAGCCCGCGTCGCCGATCTCGCCCGGGCCTGGTACCTGCCCGACGCCGAGCCCGCCGAGGTCACCGAGGCGCTCGACCGGCTGCGCGGGTTGCCCTCGTGGGTGTCCGGATACGACGGCAGCCGCAGGGCGCTGGCCGCGCTCAAGGACCTCACCAGCCAGCTCATCGGGCGCTTCTGCGACGCCGCTGAGCGGGCGACCCACGCGGCGTACGGCGGCGGTGCACTGACCAGGTACGCCGCCGGGCTCGAGGTGCCGCGCGCGACCCGGCTGGAGGTCGGCGTCCTCAAGGGGCTGGCCGCGGCCTACGTGATGACGGCCGACGACCGCGCGCCGATCTACCTCCGCCAGCGCGAGCTGATCGAGGAACTCGTTGCTCACCTGCGGCTACGTGCTCCCGACGCGCTCGAGCCGACGTTCCGCGAGGACTGGGACGCAGCCGTCGACGACGACGCGCGGCTGCGGGTGGTGATCGACCAGGTGGCCTCGCTGACCGACGTCTCGGCCCTGGCCCTGCACGCTCAGCTGACCGCCTGACGAGCTGTGCGCGCCACCGGCGCCGTGGACGAGATCGGGTTCTCCAGGTCGGGCCGGACTGTCGCCACGCTATTGCGTAGGTTTGCGATGGTCTGATGTTCTTCCCCATCGACGACGACGTCACTCCACAGATCGGAGGGTCATGAGGAGCGGTGTGAGACGAGGCACGGCCGTCGCGCCTGAGCACGGCGCATCGGGCGGCGGGCCGGCGACGGTGCTCGTCACCGGAGCGGGCGGGATGATCGGCCGTGCCGTGCTCGATCAGCTCGACGCGCTCGGCGTGGCGGCCGTCGCGCTGGTGCCGGAGGACCCGGGCGACCTGCGCGCCTCGCGGGTGGTGGTCGGCGACGCGGGCGATCCACCGGCCGTGCGCGAGGCGGTACGCGGCGTCGACGCCGTCGTCCACCTCGCCGCGCTGGCCTCTCCGCACCACGACACCGCCGACCAGGTGTTCACCCGGAACACCCGGGCCACGTTCGTCGTGCTCGAGGAGGCGGGTGCGGCCGGGGTCCGCCGGGCCGTGATCGCGGGCAGCTACGGCATCACCGGGCTGCCCTGGGCAGCCGGCTACCTCGCGCCGTCCTACCTGCCCGTGGACGAGAGCCTGGCGTTGCAGATCGAGGACGCCTACGGGCTGTCCAAGCAGGTCGACGAGGCGACCGCCGCGATGATGCACCGCCGGCACGCGATGACGGTGCTGTCGCTGCGGTTCCCGTTCGTCGGACACGGCGAACGGCTGGACGCGCGGGTCGAGCAGGGCGTTCGCGACCCGGGATCGCTGGCCGCCGACGTGTGGGCGTACCTCCACACCGCTGACGCGGCCCGCGCGTGTTGGCTCGGACTGACCACGGCGACCTCCGGGTTCCACGCGGTGTACCTGGCCGCTCCGGACACGTCGGTGCCGTATCCCACCGCCGACCTGGTGGCGGCGTTCCACCCCGGCGTGCAGCTGCGAGCGCCGTTCCCGGGGCGGACCTGCCCGATCGACGTGTCGGCGGCGACCGCGCTGTTGGGCTTCCGGGCCGAGCACGTGCTGAGCTTCGCCGAACGTCCGCTCGTCGAGGCAGAGGCGGCACGCCAAGGGTCGTAGACTCAGGCCTCGTGGCGGGACGGATCCGGGACGACGACATCGCGGCCGTCCGCGAGCGCGCACGCATCGACGAGATCGTGTCCCAGTACGTCACGCTCCGCCCGGCCGGGGCGGGGTCGCTCAAGGGCCTGTGCCCGTTCCACGACGAGAAGTCGCCGTCGTTCAACGTGCGGCCGCTCGTGGGCTTCTACCACTGTTTCGGGTGTGGCGAGGGCGGCGACGTCATCTCGTTCATGCAGAAGATCGAGCAGCTGTCGTTCACCGAGGCGATCGAGCGGCTCGCCGACAAGGTCGGCATCCAGCTCCGCTACGAGGAGGGCAAGGCCGGCTCCGCGCCTCGTCAGAACCGCGAGGAGCGCACCCGCCTGGTCGAGGCCCACCGCGCGGCGGCCGAGTTCTACGCCGAGTCGCTGGCCTCGCCCGAGGCGATGATCGGGCGCCGCTTCCTCGACGAGCGCGGGTTCGACCGCGACGCGGCTGCGATGTTCGGGGTCGGCTACGCCCCCCAGGGTGGTGAGGTGCTGCGCAAGCACCTGCGCCAGCGGGGGTACTCCGACGCCGAGCTGATCAAGGCCGGGCTGGTGGCCCAGGGTCGCAACGCCCCGTACGACCGCTTCCGCGGACGGCTCGTCTGGCCGATCCGCGACCTGCTCGGCGACGTCGTCGGCTTCGGCGCGCGCCGGCTGTACGACGACGACCGCATCGAGGCCAAGTACCTCAACACCCCCGAAACGCCCATCTACCACAAGAGCCACGTGCTCTACGGCGTCGACCTGGCGAAGAAGGAGATCGCGCGGTCGTCCCGGGCGGTGGTGGTCGAGGGCTATACCGACGTCATGGCCTGCCACCTCGCGGGTGTCGCCACGGCGGTGGCCACCTGCGGCACGGCGTTCGGCGACGACCATGCCCGGGTGTTGCGCCGGCTGCTTCGCGACCAGGACGAGTATCGCGGCCAGGTCGTGTTCACCTTCGACGGCGACGAGGCCGGCCAGAAGGCGGCTGAGCGGGCCTTCGACAGCGAGGATCAGCGCTTCGTCGGGCAGACCTACGTGGCCATCGAGCCACATGGGCTCGACCCCTGTGAGCTGCGGCAGCGCTCCGGCGACGCAGCCGTGCGCGAGCTGATCGCCCGGCAGCGGCCGCTGTACGAGTTCGCCATCCGAACCAAGATCGACCGGTTCGACCTCGACTTCGCCGAGGGCCGCACCCGGGCACTCGATCTGGCCATCCCGCTCGTGGCCCGCATCCGCGACCGCGCCCTGCGCGACGAGTACGCCCGCCGGCTGGCCGGCTGGGTCGGCGCCCCCGACGAGCTGGCCGTCGTCCGCCGGGTCCGGGCGATCAGCGGCGCACCCGACCGCGGCGCCCATCGGCAGCCGGCGGCTCCGGCGCCCGGGCAGCAGGCCATCGGGGTGCCGATCCACGGCGACGTCGATCCCCAGACACTGGGGCTCGAGCGGACCGTGTTGCGGGTGGCCGTGCAGCGGCCCGCGCTCGCCGGGCCGAGCTTCGACGACATCGAGCCCGAGGCGTTCCTCTCGCCGGTCTACCGCGCCGTCCGCGAGGTCATCGCCAAGGCCGGAGGCTGCGCGACCCAGGGCGGCGGCCCCACCTGGATGGAGGCGCTGCTCGCAGCCGCGCCCGACGACACCATCCGCCACGTGATGACCCAGCTCGCCGTCGAGCCGGTCCCCGCCGAGGAGCAGGCCGTGCCGCGCTACGTCGAGTCGGTCGTACTGCGACTGCACGAGGTGTGGGTGTCGCGCCAGCTCGTCTCGCGCAAGGCCAAGCTGCAGCGCACCGACCCCTCGGCCGAACCCGAGGCGTACAACCGGCTCTTCGGCGAGCTGATGGCGCTGGAGAAGCATCGCCGCGACCTCCGCGACCGCGGCACGAACTGAGCCGCGGAGGCGCCTCGCGGTGGCGGATCGCCGTGGGGTGGCAGGTCGGCATCGCCGAGGACGCGGCTACTCGCCGAGCTCCTGGAACAGCGTGAGCTGGAGATCGCCCGGCGCCTCGAGGCGGGCGTTGAGGGAGTTCCACGGCGTGCGAGTGGGCTCGGCGATCACCTCGGCGCCGGCGTCGGCCAGCGCGCGCGTCGTGGCCGCGGAGTCGGCCACCTCGAAGGCCACCCGGAGGTGACCCGCGACCCGGCGTCCGACCTCGACCTCGTCGATGAAGTCGGCCTGGGCCGGGTCGGCGATCTCGAGAGTCGCGCGTCCGGCCTCGAGGATGGTCACCCGCCCGTCGGGCGTGGAGTACGCCTCGCGCTCGGGCAGTCCGAGGACGTCGCGGTAGAACGCGAGCGCGGTGTCGTAGTCGGCCGCGGTGACGACGAGCCGGAGTTCGCGGACGGGATTGTCGGGCATACGGACCTCGCAGGTTTCGGGGTGGCCGGCCGCGGGCCGGCGCCGCACCCAGGCGTCACCGATCCGCGGCCGATCACGAGACGAGGCTCACGCTACGCGGTGTCCCGCCCGGGGATCTCGAAGCGGCTGAACGCCGTCCGCTTCGGCAGGTGGTAGACCTCGCGGCCGGTGATCGAGTTGAGGATGGTGGCGTTGCGGTAGGCCCCGATACCGAGGTCGGGCGCGGCGACGCCGTGGCTGTGCAGGTCGGCGTTGGCCACGAAGACCCGCCCGCGCATGGACCGGGTCGGTTCGACCGAGTGGTCCAGCCGCACCTGCAGCCGCCCGGCGGCGTCGCGACCCAGCAGCTCGTCGATCGCCTCGAGGAAGGCCGGGCGCCGTTCGCGGTAGCCGGTGGCCGCGATGACGAGGTCGGTCTCGTGCCGGAACACCTGCCCCGAGTCGGTGTGGCGGCAGCTCAGCACCACCCGGCCGGACTCGTCGACGGCGGCGCCGGACACGGCCACCCCGCTGCGCAGCTCCACCGGCGCCAGCCCGTGATCGAGCTCGCGCTGGTAGAGCAAGCCGTGGATCTCGGCGATCGTCTCCTCCGAGATGCCCTTGTAGTGCCGCCACTGCCCGGCCACGAGCCGGTCGCGCACCGTCTCCGGGAGACCGTGGAAGTACTCGACGTAGGCCGGCGTCGTCATCTCGAGCACGAGCTTGGTGTAGTCGAGCGGGGCGAACGACTCGGTGCGGGTGAGCCAGGTGAGTGCCGGGCCACCGGCGACGTTGCGGCGCAACACGTCGAGCGCGACCTCGGCGCCGGACTGCCCGGAGCCCACCACCGTGACGTCGCGGGCGGCCGCCACGTCGTCCTGGCGGTGGAGGTAATGCTCGGTGTGGACGAGGCGATCGGCCGGCAGCCCGGCGAGGGACGGTGCGATCGCCGACTCGGTGCCGATGCCGACGACCAAGTGGCGGCCCCGCAGAGTCAGCGTCACTCCGTCGCCGCGGGTGGCGTCGACGACGAAGGTCTCCTGCTCGTCGTCCCACCGCACGGCGTCGACGTGGTGGGAGAACCGGACGGCCGGCAGCTGAGCGGCCGCCCAGCGCAGGTAGTCCTCGTACTCGCGCCGGCTCGGGTGGAACTGCTCGCGGATGTAGAACGGGTACATCCGGTCGGCGTCGCGCAGGTAGGCCAGGAAGGACAGTGGATGCGTGGGATCGACCAGCGTGACGAGGTCGGCGAGGAAGCTGACCTGCAGCATCGCGTCGTCGAGCATGATCCCCGGGTGCCAGCGCAGCTCGGCCTCCGACTCCAGGACGATCAGGTCGAGACCGTCCACCGTGGATGCCAGGGCGGCGAGGCCGAGGTTGAACGGGCCGCTGCCCACGGCGATCACGTCGTGCGTGGTGCCGTCGGAAGTGGCGCTGCCGGGGAAAGTGCTGCCGGGCGTGGTGCCGCTCATGCGGCGCCCTCCTCGTGGTCCTGGACGAGCTCGTGGGCCGCGGCGCACACGGCGTCGACGAGCCGGTCGATGTCGTCGGGCGTGGTGGTGGGGTTCAGCAGGGTGAACTTCAGGCAGTCGCGACCGTCGACGGTAGTCCGGCCGATCAGTGCGGTGCCGCTCTCGAGCAGCTGGCGGCGCAGCGTGCCGGTGAGACCGGGCGTGGAGGACCGGTGCCGGAAGACGACCGTGGTCAGCTCGGCCGGCGCCACGAGTTCGAGCTCGGGGGTGGCCAGGATGCGGTGCTCGGCGTGGCGCGCGAGGTCGTGGCAGAGCTCGACCATCCGGCCCAGGCCGGAGCGTCCGTAGGCCAGCAGGGTGGTGGCGATCTTGACGGCGTCGGGACGCCGGGTCGTCTGGAGGCTGCGCCCCAGCAGGCCGTCGAGGCCGGCGTCGGCGTCGTCGGCGGGGTTGAGGTAGGCGACCTCGCGCTCCAGCGCCGCGAACGACCCCGGGTCGGAGACAAGTAGGACGCTGGCGGCGGCCGGTTGCCACCCGAGCTTGTGCAGGTCGAGGGTGATCGAGTCGGCCAGCTCGACTCCGGCGAGCCGCTCACGCAGACGGTCGGAGAACAGCGTTCCGAAGCCGTAGGCGGCGTCGACGTGCAGCCAGGCTCCGTGCCCGGCGGCGATCTCGGCCAGGTGGGGCAACGGGTCCACGCTGCCGAAGTCGGTGGTCCCGGCCGTGGCGACGACCGCGATGGGCGTGGCGTCGGGCCCGAGTGCGCGGAGCTGGGCTTCGAGGGCGACCGGGCGCATCCGGTGCCGATCGTCGGTCGGCACCGGGCGCACGGCGTTCTCGCCGAGCCCGAGGGCGGCGCAGGCTCGGTGGACCGAGAAGTGGGCCAGCTCGGAGCAGAACACGACCGGCTCGGGCAGCTGGGCGACGCCGTCGGCGCGGGCGTCGATGCCGCGCCGGCTCGAAGCCGCGTCGCGGGCCAGCAGCAGGGCCAGCAGGTTCGACAGCGATCCGCCCGGGGTGAGCACCCCGTCGGCGCGCTCGCCCAGCCCGGCCAGGGTGGACAGCGCACCGATGAGCCACCGCTCCACGGCGATCCCGGACGGCCCGGAGTCGTACGTGTCGAGGGAGGCATTGCCGACCCCGGCGAGCGTGTCGGCGGCGACGGCGACCGCCAGCGGCGGTGGCTGGAGGTGCGCGGCGGCCATCGGATGCGCGAGGTCGATGCCGTGCCCGACCAGGACGGTGGCGATCGTCTGCAGGGCCTGGCTGGTGCCTACGCCGTGCTCGGGAACCACCGCCGGACCGAGCGCTTCGGCGGCCGCGGCGAGCACGTCACGCGGGGTGCCCGTGGGCAGGGGGCCGGTGGGCCGGGCGGCCGAGCGTGCCGTCTCGAGTGCGCCCACGATCGCTGCCGACACCTCGCGCAGGCCGTCCGGCGTTCCGGCCAGCCAGGTCGCAGGGGCGTGGCGCACCAGTGGCGGCGCCTCGGTGGTGGAGGTCATATGGGTCTCCCGGAATCGTCGAGGGCAGGACGGTCGAGCGCGGGACGGTCGAGGGCAGCCGACAGCGGCGGCGTTCGCGACGAGGCGTCACCGCGGAGTGTGGGGTCGGGTCAGCGGAGCAGGACTCCGGGGCCGAGAAGGACCGCGGAGCGAGCAGGGGACGTGGATGACGTCATGCGCCGAAATTAGGTTAGGCTCACCTTGGCTGTCAAGGCGCCTGACGGGCCGGCAGCCGACGCGTCACGATGACGAGGCCGGTCGCGCGGAGCGTTCCGCGATCATCGCACTCGCGGATGCCGGCATCGCGGCGAGGGGTCGGCTGACGATCATGAGAACGACTCGGATGCGCCGACTCCGCTGCAGCCTGGATGGCGACTGTATGGGTCATGCATGCGCCCCGCTGGAACGCCGTCGGCCCCGTGATCGCCGCCGTCTGGGCAGGCGACGGGTGCCGGTCGTCGGTGATCACGGGAGCCCGACGTGACTCAGGCGACCAGCGCGGAGTCCTCGCGGATGGCGGTCGTGAGCTTGCGGATGGCGCGGCTGCAGCGTTGGCGGGCGGCGGCCCAGGTGAGTCCCAGCTCGGCGGCCGCCGCGGCGCCGCCCTCCTGTCCGGGGCCCGGCGAGTAGACGCGCACCAGGATGGTGGCCTCGTCGCGGGTGAGGACCTCGCGGTCGACGCCCCAGGCGAGGACCTCGAGGAGTTCGAGGTCGACAGGACGGTCGTGATCGGGGGTCTCGTCGTCGGCATGGTGGCCGGAGACGACGTCGGGCTCGGTGGGGGTCTCGTGGCGGTCGGGGGCGAGTTCGGTGACGACGTGGCGCAGGGTGTCCATGGCCAGGTTCGCGGCGACCTTCTGCCGGCGGCGCGCAATCGGGTAGGTCGCGATGACGTCCCACAGGGCGGCGACGGCCAGCTGCTCCAGGGTGTCGCGGTCGGCGCGGCCGGTATGGCTGGCGGCGATCCGGACCGCCTTGCCCAGCATCAGCTGAAGTACGGTCCTGCCGGCGAGCTGCTCACCCTCGGCGGCCAGCTCCAACAGCGTCAGCAGGATCGCGTCGGCGCCCTGGCGGTCCGCCGCGGCAACGCGGCCCTCGATGTCGCCGACGTTCGCGCAACCCGCGAGGGTGGACCGGGTGCCGGCCCAGCGGTGGACCGTGCGCGCGGCGAGCGGGCTGGTCCGCAACTCCGACCATTCGAGGTTCAACTGGCCGACGATGCTGTGGTCGGCCCGCTTGCGAGCGCCCGATCGGGTCAGTCCGGTGTCCGTGTCGTGAGAGAGCGTGTACACGGTGGCTCCTTCCGTGCAGGTAGGTGCCACCCACGCTGCTCAACGGGGCTTGCCTGCCGTCTTGCCCGGATCGGCTCCGCGAAGACCGGCGGCTTGCCCGACACGCACGACCGCTGTCTGGCAGGAGCCGGGCAACATACCGAGTACGCATGACGGAGTCAGCTGGTGATCACCATGTGAGCGCCCGAAACGGGACCACATAGGTGAAGTCCGGACGATCCAGCGCGCTCAATCGGCCCGGACCGGCCGGTCCGGGGCTGGTGCGAGAGACTGGGCCGCATGAGTCTGCGGGTGGCGGTCGTCGGGGCCGCGGGACGGATGGGCGGCGAGGTGTGCCGGGCCGTCGAGGCGGCGGCCGACCTCGAGCTGGTCGGCCGATTCGACGCGGGCGACGAGCTCGGCGATCTCGGGGGCGCGGAGGTCGCCGTCGACTTCACCGTTCCCGACGCCACCGTCGCCAATGTGCTGCACTGCGTCGAACGTGGCGTCCACGCCGTCGTCGGCACCACCGGCTGGACCGACGAGCGACTCGGCCAGGTGCGTGACGCGCTCGGCTCCGCGCCCGGCGTCGGCGTCCTCGTCGCACCCAACTTCGCCATCGGTGCCGTGCTGACGATGAAGTTCGCCGCCGAGGCCGCCCGGTTCTACGAGTCGGTCGAGATCGTCGAGCTCCACCATCCGGACAAGGTCGACGCCCCCAGCGGCACGGCGGTGCGCACCGCGCAGCTCGTGGCCCAGGCACGCCGCGACGCCGGTGTCGCGGCCGCTCCCGACGCCACCACCACGGCCCTCGACGGCGCCCGGGGAGCCGACGTCGACGGCGTGCCGGTCCACGCGGTCCGGCTGCGGGGCCTGGTGGCCCACGAAGAGGTCCTGCTCGGGGCGGTGGGCGAGACGCTCACCCTGCGCCACGACTCCTTCGACCGGGTGTCGTTCATGCCCGGGGTCCTGCTCGGGGTCCGCCGGGTCGCCGAGCACCCGGGGCTGACCGTGGGCCTCGAGCACGTCCTGGGCATGTGAGCTCGGTGTCCACGCCGGCGCGGGAGCGGGCCTCGGCGCTCGGCCTGACCGTGCTCGTCGGCGCGGTCGTGGCGCTCGTCGTGTGGCGCGGCTACCTGTTGATGCGCAGTGGCAGCGCGGTGGGGGTAGGCATCGGGCTGGCGGTGGTGGCGATCGCGATGGTCGGTGGGTGGCTGGTCTGGCGCACGGTGCGCTTCGGCGTCCGGATGCAGGCGATGGCCCGTGAGTTGGAGGCCGAGGGTGGGCTCCCCGCCGACGATCTCCCGCGACGTCCGAGCGGCCGGGCGGAGCGCGTCGCCGCCGACGCCGTGTTCGAACAGCGCCGCGAGGACGCCGAGCGCCGGCCCGACGACTGGCGGACGTGGTTCCGGCTGGCGCTGGCCTACGACGACGCCGGCGACCGCCGACGGGCCCGGGAGGCCGCCCGCACGGCGATCTCGCTGCACCGGGTCAGGTGAGCGCCCGCAGGATCGCGGTGGTGGCGGCGGCGACCACGATGACGACCAGGAACGACGCCCGCAGCACGAGCGCGACCACTCCGGCCCCGACCCCGGCGATCAGCCGGAGATCGAGGGTGAGGTGCCCGCCGCCGTCGAAGGTCTCGACCGCCACGAGCGCGGCCAGCATCGCCACCGGCAGGAACAGCGCCACCCGCTGCACGTCGTCACGTTCGAGGAACGAGCGCGGGATCGACAGCCCGGCGAGCTTGAGCGCGTAGCACCCGGCGCCCGCGAGCAGGACCGCCCACCAGATCATGATGGCCTCCGGCTGGAGCGCCGGGAGGTGAGCCCGGCGACGAGCGCGATCGGCGCGGCGGCGAGCACCGGCACCCCGGCTGGCAGCACCGGCACGAGTGCGGTGGCCACGACCGCCCCGCCCACGGCCACCCACCGGGTGGTGGCGTCGGAGAGCCGTGGCCACAACAGCGCCAGGAAGGCCGCCGGCACCGCGGCGTCGAGACCGAGCGTGGCGGGGTCGCCGATGACCGAACCTCCGACCGCGCCGAGCACCGTGCCGGCGTTCCACAGTGCGAACAAGGCCGCACCGGTGGTCCAGAAGGCGTACCGCTGACTTTCCGGTTCGTCGTGGCCGACGGCCATCGCGGTGGTCTCGTCGATGACGAGCTGGGCGGCGACCAGACGCCGCGGCCCGCGCAGCGACCGCTCGCCGAGGATGCGCGACATCGGCACGCCGTAGAACGAGTTGCGCACGCCGAGCAACAGCGCGGCCGGGACCGCCGCGAGCGGAGCGCCGCCACCGCCGATGACACCGACGAAGGCGAACTGCGACGCTCCGGTGAACATCAGCAGGCTCAGCACGACGGTCTGCGCGACGCTGAGGCCGGAAGCCACGGACACGGCGCCGAACGACGCCCCGAAGGCACCGGCGTACGCCGCGATGCCGGCGGCATCGCGGCGGATCGTCGCGCGCTGGAGGGCGTCCATGACCGAGAACAGTACCGACGGACACTGACACACCTGACCTAGCGACCGTGATGTGGACATCGCGGACATTGCGCCGCCCGCCAGAACGAGCCGCGGGCCGGCCGGCTGGATCGCTAGCGTGGACGGGTGCTGTTCTTGAAGCGGTTCTGGCCGGGCATCGCCGACGGCTCCGTGACGCTGACCTTCCGGCGCTGGCGGCGCCCGCAGGTGGTCGCCGGCCGGTCGTATCGCAGCCCCGCGGGCATCCTCGACGTCACGTCGATGACGGTGGTGGACCCCGACGAGATCACCGACGACGACGCCCGGGCGGCGGGCCAGGCCGATGCGGCGGCGCTGCTCGCCGACCTGCCCGGTGAGCCCGGGCTACCCGTGTACCGGATCGAGTTCCGGCGCTCGACGGCCCCGGATCCCCGTGCCGAGCTGGCCGCGTCCGACCAGCTCGACGATGCCGACGTGGCCGAGATCGACCGGCGGCTCGCGCGACTCGATCGCGTCAGCTCGTCCGGCCCGTGGACCGCGCAGACGCTGAAGCTCATCGCCGAGCGCCCGGCAGTGCGGGCGGTCGACCTCGCCGCGTCCGTGGGTCGCGAGCGCGCGCCGTTCAAGCTCGACGTCCGCAAGCTCAAGAACCTCGGGCTGACCGAGAGCCTCGACGTGGGGTACCGGCTCTCGCCCCGGGGGCGCGCCTACCTCGATCGTCGCGGCTGAGCGGCGACCGATCTGCCCGGCTGCCGGATCGGGGGCCTCGCTCAGCGGGGCTCGCGGGACGGGCCGACGTGAGCGTCGAGCCAGGACTGCAGGGGCGCGAGGCCACGCCACGCGGCGGCCACGTGCGAGGCCGCCTTGGGCGTGGGCAGCCAGTCCGGCGCCCCGAACTCCCGCCACCCGGCCAGCGAACGGTGGCGGAGCAGCTCGAGGCGCGGGTGGTCGGCCGGGTAGCCGCGGGGACGGGTCTTGAGCTGGTCGCCGCCGACCACGTAGTCGTCGCCGCGGAGGTCGTCGACGAGGGTCGCCAGCTCGGAGCCGGTGTGGTCGTGGTCGACCGCCTCGCGGAACCGCGCGATCTGGTCGGGTGCCATGTGGTGGTACCCGACGGCTACGAACAAGCCGGACGCTCCGATGTGGAGGTAGTGGTGTCCGACCGTGGCGCCTTGGTGGTTCTTGTACGGGCTCTTGTCCTTGGAGAACCGGACGTCGCGGTAGGGGCGGAAGAAGTAGACCTCGCCGAACTCGCCGGACAGCTCGGCGCACAGGGCCTGCATCGGCTCGCGCACGCTCGACTCGTAGACGTGCTTGTGGTCGTTCCAGTAGGCCTTGGAGTTGTCGGCTTCGAGGCCTTCGTAGAACTCGAGCGCGTCGTCGGGGATGCCGGAGAAGCTCACGACTCGTCCTCACGCAGATCGGTGTGGAGGCGGACCTGGCGCAACGTCGAGGAGTCGTCGCCGGTCAGGTCGAGGGTGCGATGGGCGGTGTCGGCGGCCCAGCCGGCCGGTTCGAGGAAGCCGCGGAGGTCGTCGTCGCCCACCACCGCCCAGAACCGGGCGTGGGTGAAGCCGTCGGCGCGCAGGGTGTCGGCTGCCGCGGCGAGCAGCCGCGACCCGTGGCCCTGGCGCAGCGCACCCGGGTCGATGTGGAAGGCGACGATCTCGCCGTCGGTAGGGTCGGCGTCCTGATCGTCCGACGGGGCCGTGGCCGCGAAGCCCACGACCGCGCCGGCCTCGAGGGCGACGAGCACCCGGTGGCGGGCCGACGGCGGCCGGGTGATGGCCTGGGTCCAGGCCTCGGCGAACCCGGTGGCGTCGATCTGGTCGAGCAGGGCCTGGGGCAGCACCTCGGCATACGACTTGGTCCACGCCCGGGCCTGGACCCTGCCGATGGCGCCGGCGTCGGCCGCCCAGGCGGTGCGGACACTGCGATCGGCTACGGGTTGCTGGGACACGACCCAACCCTACGACCCGGGCCCGACAGCGCACCGACCGCCGCGTGCGTCCGGACGGTGCCGGCTCAGTGGTGCGGGTAGGGGCAGCCGGCGGGCTCGGCCTCGGTGGCCGGGGCGGCGCCGCCGGGCGGCAGGAACCCGGGCAGGTGCACGGACTCGTCGTAGTACCGGTGATAGACCGGGGTGACCGAGGAGGACATCGGCGGCACCACCCACGACCACTCCGCGGTGGGGGTTCGGCCGGCTCGCTCCTCCTTCTCGATGAAGGCCATGAACCGCTCGGCCTCGGAGTGGTGGTCGGCGATCTTCACGCCGGCCGCGTCGAACGACGAGATCACGGCGCGGTTGATCTCGACCAGGGCACGGTCCTTCCACAGCGTGCGGTCGTCGTGGATCGTCAGCCCGAGCCGGCGACCGACCTCTTCGAGCACGGCGTAGCGGTCGGCGTCGACCAGGTTGCGCGAGCCGACCTCGGTCCCGAGGTACCACCCGTTGAACGGGGCGGTCGGGTAGGTGATCCCGCCGATGCGCAAGGGCATCGAGGAGATCGCGGGCACCGCGTGCCACTTGAGCTCGAGCTCGGAGAACCACGGCAGCTGGGGATGGCTCAGGTCGACCTCGAGCACGGCATCCTCGGGGATGTCGAAGAGCTGGACCCCCTCGTGGGGCGTCTCGACGACCAGGGGGAGCACGTCGAACGCGGTGCCCTTGCCGATCCAGCCCAGGCCCTCGACCCAGCTGGTGAACTCACGCAGGCGCGGGTCGCCCACGACGCCCTTGGACGTCTCGTGCCCGGCGTAGCGCACCAGCTGCTCGTTGTGGATGCGCGGCGCGCCTCGGTCCGGCTGGTCGGGGGCGAAGAGGGTGAGGACGGGGCGGATCCGTCCGTCGTTGGTGGCCACGCGTAGGTGCTCGACGCACTCGCGGGCGACGTCCTCGGCGTTGCGGACCTGACGACGGTCGCGGACGACCAGGCTGCGCCAGTAGAGCCGGCCGATGCACCGGTTCGCGTTGCGCCAGGCCACCCGCGCCCCGAACTCGATCTCCTGAGGGGTGTGCTCGAAGATGCCGCGCTCGCCGAACTCGCGGACCGCCTGGGCGATGCGGGCGTCGGGATCGGGTGCGGAGGGTTCCTCGGCGGCATGCATCCGGAAGAACTCGGCGGCTTCATCGATGTCGACGATGCGTACAGGAGGGACCGGGAGGCCACGCTGACTACCGTCGGTCGTCACTGCCAACTCCTCGTGAGTCGTGGGCGGTGCTCGGGTCGTGACCGCGATCCAAGATCGCGACGATGATCACTATCGCACCATAAATGACGAAATGTAATGGATTGTCCGCCAATCTGGCGATTGGCGGATGGCCGCCGACAAACCTATCCCGACCCGCCCGTCAGGTGACACGGGCGGGCGTTGCACATTGACGCACATGTGACATCAGCGCGCAGAGATGTTGGACAAGTGTCATACGACAGGCCTAGCCTGACGACATGGCCAGCACGCAGCAGGACGACGATGTCGCCGCCGAGGCGGAGTTCTACGCGATCATCGACGCCGACGGCCGCATCGAGCCACGCGACCGGATGCCCGACGCATATCGTCGCAACCTCGTGCGCCAGATGGCCCAGCACGCCCACTCCGAGATCATCGGGATGCAGCCCGAGGGCAACTGGATCAGCCGCGCGCCCAGCCTGCGCCGCAAGGCGATCCTGATGGCCAAGGTGCAGGACGAGGCCGGCCACGGGCTCTACCTCTACGCCGCGGCCGAGACGCTCGGGGTCGATCGGGCCGAGTTGCTCGACCTCCTGCACACCGGTCGGCAGAAGTACTCCTCGATCTTCAACTACCCCACGCTGACCTGGGCGGACATGGGCGCAATCGGCTGGCTGGTCGACGGGGCGGCGATCACCAACCAGGTGCCGCTCACCCGCTGCTCCTACGGTCCCTACGGCCGGGCGATGGTGCGCATCTGCAAGGAGGAGTCCTTCCACCAGCGCCAGGGGTTCGAGGCCCTGCTGGCGCTCACCCACGGCACTCCCGCGCAGAAGGCGATGGCCCAAGACGCCCTCGATCGGTGGTGGTACCCGAGCCTGGCGATGTTCGGTCCGCCCGACACCGCCGCCGACGAGACGCCCAAGGCCAGTCGTTCCGAGTCCTCGACGGGGAAGCGTGTCTCGGCCACCCACACCGAACAGTCCATGCGCTGGGGCATCAAGCGCTTCAGCAACGACGAGCTGCGGCAGAAGTTCGTCGACATGACCGTCCCCCAGGCCGAGGTGCTGGGCCTGCGGATGCCCGACCCCGACCTGCGGTGGAACGCCGAGCGCGGCCACTACGACTTCACCGCCCCCGACTGGGACGAGCTGTTCCGGGTCATCGGCGGTGACGGCCCGTGCAACCAGCAGCGCATCGCCCACCGCGTCGCGGCGCACACCGAGGGCGCCTGGGTCCGCGAGGCCGCGGACGCCTACGCCGCCAAGCACGCCGAGCCCGCGCGGGTGGTCGCATGAGCCGCGACTGGCCGTTGTGGGAGGTCTTCGTGCGAGCCCGGCGCGGCCTCTCGCACATCCACGTGGGCAGCCTCCACGCGCCCGACGCCGCCATGGCACTGCGCAACGCCCGCGACGTCTACACCCGCCGCTCCGAGGGCGTCTCGATCTGGGTGGTGCCGTCGTCCTCGATCACGGCGAGCAGCCCCGAGGAGAAGGACGCCTTCTTCGAGCCCGCGGCCGACAAGGTCTATCGTCACCCGACGTTCTACGACATCCCGGACGAGGTGAAGCACCTGTGAACGGCGCGGTCGGAGCCTGGGACGCCGCCAGCCGGCGCGGCACCGGCGACCCGCTCGTCGAGTACGCGCTGTGGCTCGGCGACGACGCGCTCGTCCTCGCGCAGCGGATGGGGGAGTGGATCACCCGGGCGCCCCAGCTGGAGGAGGACGTCGCGCTGGCCAACATCGGCCTCGACCTCCTCGGTCAGGCCCGGGCGTTGCTGTCGTACGCCGGCCAGGTCGAGGGCCGAGGCCGCGACGAGGACGCCCTGGCCTACCTCCGGGACGAGCGGGACTTCCGCAACCTGTTGCTGGTCGAGCAGCCGGTCGGCGACTTCGCGGTGACGACGGCCCGGCTGCTGGTCTTCGGTGCGTACCAGTACGAGCTGTACGACCGCCTGCGCGCCGGCACCGACCCGACGCTCGCGGCGATCGCCGCCAAGGCCGTCAAGGAGGTCGCCTACCACCGCGACCACGCGACCCAGTGGGTGCTCCGCCTCGGCGACGGCACCCCGGAGAGCCACGCACGGATGCAGGCCGGCCTGGCCGCTGTCTGGCCCTTCGTCGACGAGATGTTCGACGGCACCGACCTGGTGGCCGGGCTCGGCGCCGCGGCCGTCGACCCGTCGAGCCTGCGCGAGCCGTGGGCCGCGTACGTCGACGGCGTCCTGGCCGAGGCGACCCTGAGCCGCCCCGACGACGTCCCGGCCCGACGCGGAGGGCGCCTCGGCCTGCACACCGAGGCGATGGGGTACCTGCTCGCCGAGATGCAGCACCTGCACCGGTCGCACCCGGGGGCGTCATGGTGACGGCCACTCGCACCGCCGCGGACGTCCGGGCCGTCGTGGCCGGCGTCCCCGACCCCGAGCTGCCCGTGGTCACCATCCACGACCTCGGGATCCTCCGCGACGTCCGGATCGAGAACGGGCGGGCGGTGGTGGAGATCACCCCCACGTACTCCGGCTGTCCGGCGATGGAGTCGATCCGGGCCGACGTCCGGGCGCGGCTGGCCGAGCACGGAGTCCCCGATGCCGAGGTCGTCACGGTGCTGGCGCCGGCCTGGACCACCGACTGGATCACCCCCGAGGGCCGCGAGACGCTGCGCCGCAACGGCATCGCGCCTCCCGGTCCGGCCGGCCCCCCAGCGCGGCCGGT
Source organism: Jiangellaceae bacterium (assembly GCA_036566745.1). Taxonomy (GTDB): domain Bacteria; phylum Actinomycetota; class Actinomycetes; order Jiangellales; family Jiangellaceae; genus DATCVR01. The sequence goes on from DATCVR010000239.1 coordinate 24,637, forward strand.
CGCGCTGACCCTGAGCGTGCGCTGCCCCCGGTGCGGCTCGCCCGACACCCGTGAGCTGTCGCGGTTCGGCTCCACGGCCTGCAAGGCGCTGTGGGCGTGCACCGCCTGCGGCGAGCCGTTCGACCACGTCAAGGCGATCTGAGATGACCGTCGTCGACTCGTCGTCCACGGCCCGCCGCCACTCCGTCGTCCACCGGCTCCGGGTGGCCGAGGTCGAACGGCTGACGGCCGACGCGGTGGCGATCACCTTCGACGTGCCGCCGGAGCTGGCCGCCGACTACGCCTTCGCCGCTGGCCAGCACGTCAACGTCGCGCGGCCGGGGGAGACCGGCGACACCCGGCGGAGCTACTCGATCTGCTCGCCGGCCGGCTCGGGGCGGCTGCGGATCGCGGTCAAGCGGATCCCGGACGGCGTGTTCTCCGCGTACGCGCTCGACACCCTCGCCGCCGGCGACGAGATCGACGTCATGACCCCCGCGGGCCGCTTCACGCCCCACCTCGACCCGTCGCGGGCAGGGCGGCACCACGCGGCGATCGCGGCCGGCAGCGGGATCACGCCGGTGATGTCGATCATCGCGACGGTGCTCGCCGACGAGCCGGACAGCCGGGTCACGCTGCTCTACGGCAACCGCACGGCGAACTCGGCGATGTTCCTCGACGAGCTCGCCGACCTCAAGGACACCCATGCCGGCCGGCTCCAGCTCGTCCACGTCCTGTCCCGCGAGCCACAGTCGACCGACCTGCTGTCGGGGCGGATCGACGCGGAGCGGCTCGGCGATCTCCTCGACGCGCTGCTGCCGCCTGAGACGGTCGACGAGTGGTACCTCTGCGGGCCGTTCGAGCTGGTGGAGTCGGCGCGCTTCGTCCTGGTCGAGCGTGGTGCCGACCGGGCGCACGTCCACGCCGAGCTGTTCCACGTGGGCGACTCGCCGCCCGCCCGAGCCGCCGAGGTCCGGGCCGCGGCGCTGGTCTGCGACGTCACCGCCGTGCTCGACGGCCGGCGCACCGACGTCACCCTCGACGACCCCGACGAGACCGTGCTCGAAGCCGTGTTGCGGACCCGCAACGACGCGCCGTTCGCCTGCAAGGGCGGGGTCTGCGGCACCTGCCGGGCGAAGGTCCTCGGGGGCGCGGTGACGATGGAGCGCAACTTCGCACTCGAGGACGACGAGGTGGCGGCCGGCTACGTGCTGACGTGCCAGTCGCACCCCGTCACGCCCGAGCTGTCCCTCGACTACGACGCCTGATCACGGCGAGGGCGGCGGAGGGTGCAGCAGGTCAGGTGCGTTGTGCGCGGCGTCGACCACCGGGGCGACGCCGACGGTGGCGACCCCGAGGATGCCGGCCATGACACTCGCCTGTCCCAGCCCGAGCAGCGGCCACGCCACGAGCGCGACGACCACCATCACCGTCAGGACGGCGACGTAGTCAGGCGCGTCGAGGATCCACTTGGGAGCGCGGTCGGCGGCGGCACACGACGCGCCGACCAGCGCTCCGAGTAGCGGGCCGCCGAGCAGTCCGGCCGTCAGGCCGACGATCACGATGCCCATCGGCCCGAACCCGAAGTCGACGACCTTCGACAGCGGCAACGCCAGCAGCGTCGCCGCGACACCCCACATCGGCCCGTGGATGAGTCCCCAGCGGGCGAAGCGGCCGATCGTCCCCCGTTCGACCATGGTTCAAGATTGCCGTGAAATCGGCGACTTCGCATGCCGACTCGCACGTCGTTGCCGTCTCGTGACGGTGTGCGATCACTCGTGACGGGTCGGTATGGTCGCCTGCGTGGAGCTCAAGGCCGAGGCGCTGTTGTTCGATCTCGACGGAACGCTGGTCGACTCGACCGCATCCATCGTGAACACCTGGCTGCAATGGGCGGCCGAGTTCGACGTCGATCCGGCGGTCCTGGCCGACGGCCACGGCCGCACGTCGGCGCAGATCGTCGCCGACGTCGTCCCGGCCGAGCACGCCGCAGCGGCGCTGGCGCGCATCATCGAGCTGGAGACGGCCGACGCCGCGAACGTCCGGGCGATGCCGGGGGCCCTCGAGCTGCTCGCCGCGCTGGCGCCGGAGCGCTGGGCGATCGTCACGTCCGGCAACACGCTGCTGGCCGGCGCCCGGATGCGCGCCGCGGGCATCCCGGTCGCCCCGATCGTCACCGCCGACGACGTCACCCACGGCAAACCCCATCCCGAGCCCTACCTCCTGGGCGCCGCCAGGCTGGGCATCGCCCCGGAGCTGTGCGTCGTGGTCGAGGACGCCCCCAGCGGCATCGCCTCGGCTCGGGCGGCCGGCATGGCCGTGGTGGGCATTGCCTCGACGTACCCGGCCGACCGGCTGGCGGCCGACTTCGTGGTCGACGCGCCGAGCGGGCTGCGGATCAGCGGCGCGGGCCCGTTCGTCGTCAGCGAGGTGTCGTCGTGACGTTCGTGCCGCCCTCGGCCGACGGGCCCTTCGGTGCCGTGGCGGGGCCCGGATCCGCGGTGCCCCACCAGACCTGGGCCACCCGACGCCGCCGCCGGGTGTTCTGGCCGATCCTCGGCGCCGTCCTGGCCTCGGTGTGCGTGCTGATCGTGCTCGGCCTGGCCGTCGGCGACCTCTCGACCGGGGCCGTCGTGGCGGGGACGGTGCTGGCACTGGTGCCGGTTGCCATCGTCGTCTCGGTCTTCCTGTGGCTCGACCGCTGGGAGCCGGAGCCGGGGCGCACGCTGGTGTTCGCGTTCGTGTGGGGCGCGGGCGTGGCGACGCTGGGCGCGCTCATCATCAACTCGATCGTCGACGTCGCCTACGGCCCGGCCGCGACGTCCGTGGTGTCGGCGCCGATGGCCGAGGAAGGGCTGAAAGGCCTGTTTCTGGTCGGGATGCTCTGGCTGCATCGTCGCGAGCTCGACGGCGTGGTCGACGGGATCGTCTACGCCGGGATGGTGGCCGCCGGCTTCGCCTTCGTCGAGAACATCCTCTATCTGGGCCGGGCCTTCGAGGTCGACAGCGCCGACGGTTACGTCACCTTCGTCATGCGCGGGCTGCTCTCGCCGTTCGCCCATCCGTTGTTCACCGTCTTCACCGGCATCGCGGTGGGGTTGGCCGTACGCCGCCGCGGCGTGCTCGCCCGGCTGGGCCTGCCTCTGCTCGGGTACACCTTCGCGGTCATCCTGCACGCGTTGTGGAACGCCTCGACGCTGTGGGACGGCGGGCGTGGCTTCCTGCCCACCTACCTCTCCGTGATGGTGCCGTTGTTCGTGGCCATGAGCGCGCTGGCGGTGTGGCAGCGGCGGCGCGAGCAGCGGGTGGTCAGCTCGTACGTGCCGAGATTCGCGCAACAGGGGTGGATCGCATGGAGCGAGGTGCCGCTGCTGTCCACGATGCGCGGCCGACGTCAGTGGCGGCGTGCGGCCGGGAGCCTGTCCGGCCGCGAGGCCCGGCAGGCGGTGCGCGACTACCAGGTGGCGGTCACCGAGCTGGCGTTCCTCGCCGACCGGATCAGCCGCGGCGCGGTGAGCGGACCGCAGTCGGCGGAGTGGCATGCGGAGCTGCTGGCCAACGTCACGGCGTCCCGGGCCCGAGCGGTCGAGGCGGCGGCGTGACCGGCTGAGTAGCGCCGGCGAGGGGCCGGACTCCGCCGAAGAGCTCATTGTGGCCACGGCGGGTCGCCAGCAGGATGCCTGAGGTACGTGATCGATGGCCGACTCACCTGCCGGAGGTACACATGTCCGCTCGTCCCCACCGCAGGATCCGCCCGGTCGCCGCGGCGGCCTTCGTCTCCGTCCTGCTCATGGCGCCGGGGAGCACCGCCGTGGGCGGGCCGTCAGGTCCTGACGCCCTCGCGGGAGGTTCGGCCGGAGGACAGCTCGCGCGGTCCGCTGCCACGCCGGAGGCGGAGCCGGCGCCGGACGGGTCCGGCCCACGCCCCGAGGCGAGCGACGTCGCCCTGGCGATCCACTGCGGCAC
>DATCVR010000240.1:0-6906 GCA_036566745.1 Jiangellaceae bacterium
AGGGGTCTCGATGCCAGAGGGCGCGCGCTACAGGCGCATCGCTGCTGACATCCAGCGCCGTATCGCCGCCGGCGAGTGGCGGCCGGGCCAGGACCTGCCTTCGAGAGCCGAGCTAGCTGCCGAACTCGGCGTACACCCACAAACCGTTCGCCTCGCCTACGTTCTCCTGCGCCGGGCCGGCGTTTTGGAGGGCGAGGAGCGCCGGGCCGTGTATGTGGCGCATCCTCCAGCTATGCGCACTCTCACGGACCCGGACGCGGACTGGCCGTATTCCTCCGAGACCACCGACACCCGCCCGCGAGCCGCCTCGGTGGAGCTTGCGGAGCGGCTTGGCGTCCACGTGGGTGCGATGTTGCGGCACGAGACCGTTGAGTGTCTCGACCCGGGCGGCAGGTCGGCGATGCTCGTTTCGTCGTGGTGGCGTGGCCAGCGCCGGCCGCATGTGTCCTATACGGCTGAGCTTGGCTGTGTGGAGCTGTCGGAGGAGCAGGCCCACGCACTCGGACTGCTCGTCGACGCGACGGCGTTCCGCGTGGTGCGCACTCGCTTCGACGTTCACCGTCGCCCCCTGGAGACTGCTGATCTGATCCTGCCGATGGATCGCTGGCTCGTTCGGTTGGCGCCCATGCGTGAGCAGTGAGCGCTTTCGGTCCTGGCGTGTGGGGCGCCGGGAGTCACGAGTAAAGCCGAGTTTTGGCCGTGGTGGAAGATGTTCCCTGCATCTTCTTTGACTTTCGGTCGATAACCCATGTCTGTACGTAACCGCAGGTCGGGCCATGGCCAAACGTTCCTGCAGGTAACCCGGTTAACGACCCCCGGGCGGGTTGGTCACAGGTCTTCGCCGGCGAGCTTCCGGTAGGCCTGGTCGCTGATCTGGTGGTAGTCCCGCCAGAGTTGTTCGCCTTCTCGGCAGCGTCCGCGGTCGACGTCGGTGCATGCGGGGCAGCGGAGGGCGTGGCGTGTGTAGCCGCCGTAGGCCTCTTGCATGGGGCTGAGGCGGGTGGCTGAGGCTATGAGGGCGGGCCGGGTTGTGGCGCCGGTCTGGTGCTTGGCTGGTGGGTCCGTAGGCTGATCCATGTCGGCGCTGCTCCGTTCGTCGGCCATGCCCCCGGGCCGTGACAGCGGCTGCGGGGGTCCTGCAATTGCAGGCTAGCCCGACTTGTAGCGCCGCGTCTCGATACGTCTCGATACGTAGCCGAAGATGCTGACCTGTGGACGCCTGTCTAGCTTCGGATCATGACCGTAGATCCGGACGCGGAGATCGACCACGAAGGCCCCGTGACCCCGTACCGGCAGCTCGCCGACATCCTGAAGGCGCGCATCGCCCGCGGCGACTGGGCGGAGGGCAGGCCGATCGCGTCCGAGACGCGGCTGGTGCAGGAGTACGGGATCGCGAGGACGACGGTGCGGCGCGCCCTTGACGTCCTCGTTGAGGAGCAGGTCGTGTGGAAGGTCCAGGGACGCGGCACCTACGTCGGGCAGCCGCCCGCCGAGGGCTGACATGCCGAAACCCCGCACGATGGCGGGGCTTCGGCTGGCGTTCACGATCCCCGGCGGCTCCGGTTACTAGCGCCACTGGCCCTTAATGCTGACGGGACAGCCATGGTCAGTCTGCCACGCGAAGGTCAGCGCGATGACGGGGATTCGGTTCCGCCTTCGTTCGGGTCGACTTCCGGACCATGTCGGCGGCCTCGTGCCACACCTGCGCCTGCTCTACCGGGCGCGCCGCTCGGGTGCGGCAAGCATCTCGGTCCGGCAGTTGTTCCAGCCGCGCATGTAGTCGGCCCACTCGCGGGCGCCGTCTTCTTCGCCTCGGTCGGCTTCGGTGAGCGGCTGAACGACGGTGGCCCAGTCGACGGCCTGCGTCTCGGGTTGCTGCGGCGCCTCGTCGGCCAGACGGCGCAGTTCCTCGGCTTCGCGGTCCAGGATCTCGGCCTCGGCGATGCGGGCCTTGGCAACGAACATCGCGAGGTCGTGCATGTCCTCGGTGAGGGCGTCCGCCTTCTGCTTCAGCCTGTCGGCAACCTCGCGGAGTACGGCTGCCCGCTCAGCTGACACCGGGCTGGGTGCGTAGCGGGCGAGGGCGGCCTCGGCCGGGTCCATGGGAGCGGCGTGCGCTTCGGTGACGTGCCGGTCGAGGGCGATCTCCGCCCACCTCTGGGTGTCGTGGTCGAGGGACAGCCAGCCGTCGCAGGTGTCGGTGCCCCAGCAGCGTGCCGCCCACTTCGTGGTGCGGTCGTCGGCTTGGTAGGGCTGGACGGCGGTGTGTTCGCCGTGGAACGGGGCGACGCTGATTTCGTTGCGGAGGGTGCGCGCGTAGGGCTTGTCGACGGGGAGGGCGTGGTCCCAGCGGTCGGCGAGGGTGTTCATGCGCTGGCGGAGGCGGTCGCGTTGGGCGGAGATGGCGGCTGCGTGTTGGCGGGCGGTGTCGCGTTCTGCTTCGGCGCGGGCGACGCGCTCGTACAGCTGGTCGAGTTCGTCGCTGGCGATCTGGTCGATGGTGCGGCGGGGGTTGTCGGCGGGCGCGGTCACCAGCCCTCCTTGAAGTGCGGGGCGTTGGCGCTGAGGTAGTCGTTGCGGTGGAGGGGGCGGGATCGGACCCACTCGGTGCGGGGGTGAAGGGTTCGGGGCGCGTAGCAGTGGCGGCAGATCCAGAACCGCCAGCCCTTGCGGGCAAAGGGGTGGGGACTAGTGGCGGTGGCTGCTTCGTCGGTCATGCGGTGTCCTCCGGGAGTTCGATGCGGGCGGTGACGGTCAGTCGGGTGCCGGGCGGGTAGCGGCCCGGGGCGCCGCAGTTCTTGCACTTACTCACCGGCTGGTCAGTCATCCCGCGCCTCCGGCGTTGCTCGCTTCAGCTTCGCCGCCACCTCCGCAGCCGCGTACCACTCCTGCGCCCGCTCCTCCAGGCTCGGCCGCATCTCCTCCTCGGCCAGCCCTGAGTACTCCTGGGCCCGCTCCTGAAGTGCCTTCATGACTTCGTCGATGACGGCAGCCTGGTAAGCGTCGAGCAGCTTCTCTGCTTCACCCCATGGCGTGCACCGGTATCCAGCGGTCTCGTTGTATGGCGGGTTGGATAGGCGCCACACAATGTCGGCGCTCAGTTCGATGAGGGTGGGGCGTGGATCGTTCACGGTCCTCCGTTCAGGCTGCGGTCGGGCGCGGCATCGCACGGCACTTCTCGGCGTGGGCCTGCGCCCAGTCGCGGGCGTCGCGGTCGGCGGCCTCCGGGTCGAAGACCTTGTCGTCGAAGGTCATGCGCTTGACGATCCGCCAGTGGCTGAACTCCTCGACCGCCGGGCAGCCGGAGCAGGCGGCGGTGGTGTGGTTGCGGTTCTCGCCGATGCCGTCCGGCGTGGGGTAGGTGCGGTTGTCGTGCGTGAGATCGACTGTGGCGCCTGTGGTGGTGAGGTAGCGGGCGATGACGCCGTTGGGCCAGTCGGTCGTTGCGGTCACTTCGTCTCCTCGTCTTGGGGTAGGTCGGTGCGGGCTCCCCGGCCGGGTCGTGCGGCGTGTGCCGCCTTCACCTGCTCGGGGTCGTAGAGGGCTTGGGCCCGGTGGCTGGTCGGGTGCGGGCGGAAGCTGTGCGCTCGCACTCCCATGCGTGAGAGGGCGCCGCTCGCACTGGTCGGCTTGATGCCGAGGTGCGCGGCGACGTCGTCGATGGTCCACAGGTCGGGCGGTCTTTCGTCTGCCACACCCCAACTATGCAGGACGTCCTGCAAAGTGCGCTAGACGGAATCCGGACACCTCGCCATGAGTGCTTGACAGTGCCCGTCGATAGACTTCGGTCATGCCCACCACTCCCCCAGGCTCGGGTTCCTCGCGGCCGTCTGCGGACGAGCTGAACGAGCAGATCCGTGCGCTGTGGACCGGGCGCGGACACCCCGCACTCCCCCTCACCGACGAGCAGCGGGAAGAGTATCGGCGGCTGCTTGAGGCGCTGCGGGATGTGGAGCGTGGGGATGTCGTCGAGGCGGCATAGGATCCTGCGGTGGCACACACCTTCGAAGATCTCGTGAACCTGGAGCAGGCAGCCGTCGAGGCGCACGCCCGCCTCAACACCCCCGGCGTCGACTACGCGCAGCAGTGGCAGGAGTGGCGGGACGCGTCCGCCGCCTTCCAGGCCGCGGTCACCGAACACGCCGAAGCCGACGGGACGTCGCGGGTTGAGGTCGAGATGGCCGTGAAGAAGGCCGTGCGGCACGCGGAAGCCGAAGCGGCGGGCTAGCGCTCCCTGTCGTAGCGGAAGCGCCAAGCCCCGTCGTCCGCCCGGCTGAAGTGCCCCTCGTCGTCGACGATCGGCACGTAGTGCAGGTGGCGGATCGGCTCAAGGATTCCGTCGGCAGCCTCGAACAGGTCCGTCAGTGACGGCTCCCGAGGCAGGAGCACCAGCAGGCCTGGGTGGGCGCGGTTCAGCTTCACTCGGGAGCCGTCACGTGGGCCGCCAACACAGACGACCTCGCACACGGCGGGCGCGGCGGGCGGCTCGGGGTCGACGTCGGGGTCCCTGACGGTCACGGGGAGACCGGCCACCAGGGCGTCTTCCAGGCGCACGCCAGTCTCGGCGAGGACCACTGAGACCAGTTCCTCCCGGACCTTCTGGATGAGGAACTCGCGGGCCTCGCCGCTCTCCCAGATCTCGCGGGCAACCGGCATCTTCACCCAGGCCTCGCCCGTGGTGAGCAGTACAGAGCAGACGAGGTCGATCGTGGGCGACGGCGGCTTCACGGCCCCTCCAAAGGGTGCGGTACGGGGAAGGCTAGGCCCGTCGTTCCATCTCGGCGCCCAGGTCGAACGACATGTCGGCGAAGGCCATCCCGCCCGGCCCGCCCAAGCTGATCGGCAGCATCAGCACGAACACCTCGCCCTTCGCGAACTGGTAGCCGCTGCCGGGGATGGTGAGCCAGTAGCGGGTGACGAGCCGCCGCTCCGAATCGTAGATGGAGACGACGTCGCCGTCCTCGACGGACCCGTCCGTCGGCATCGTGGCCCGCGCCTCAACGTGCAGGGCGCCGTTCTTGAACTCGATCTGCGTCACGGGCAGGCGGTGGTCGATGTCCTGCCGGGCGTCGTACACCGTCACGGTTCCGAGATTCACTGGCCCTCCCAAAGAGCGGCGCCCCCTTGCCGGGGTTCCACGCTCGGCAAGGGGGCGGCAGCAGCAGCAACCCGACTGGACTTGATGCTGTCGGTTGTTCCGATCAGTTTACGAGCCGTCGCCGACAATCCGGGGGCGTGTCGACAGGCGGTAGGTGTCGACGGGCGGGGCGGTGGCGTCCTGGGCGGCGACCATCGCAGCGAGCCTCTGCGCGTGGACATCGACCACACCCTCGGGGTCACCCCAAACGATGCGGTTCACCACCCGCTGACGCGTCTCCTCCAGAACCCCCTCGGCGCCCATGGCCCGATCGGCGGCATCCAGCAACTGCCGTTGCAGCTCGACCTGCGCATGCTGGACCGGATCCTGGAGGTACGCGCGCCTCGCCTCGGCAGTCCCGGCGAGGTAGCGGTCGAGGGCGTCGTCCGAGTAGTCGCTCATACGGCCAGCTTCCCAGACACCGACGCCTCCTCCGGCCAGGTCGCCAACGTCTCACCGGTCTCCTCGTCGACCAGGGTGATGCGGGCGTCCGGCAGTGAGCCCCACGATCCGACCCACACGGGCAGCTGGTCGCGGGCCGTGGACTCGAGCGGCCACCAGCCGTGCATCACCGGGCGGTCGGCGGACGACAGGGTGAGGTGGAAGCGGTCCGGGTTCACGTCAGCCGGATTCCGCGTGGCCGGCGAGGCTCGCGGCGGATGGCGGCCTTCGCCTCCAGTTCGCCCAGCTGGTAGTGGACGCCGCCCGCGCTCATCTCGAGCTCGGCCCGAAGCTCCGCGACGGTCGGGGATTCGCCGTCCTCGACGATGCGGCGACGGATCGCGGCGAGGATGCGTTCCTGGACGTCGGTGAGGTGGTCGACTTTGTGCTGAGCCATACCCCGATTAGATCGCGTGTTCGATTTTTGGTGCAAGCTGGAGGAGTGACTGATCTGCCGCCCGACCTGCCCAGACTCCGCACCCTGGAGACCTGGCTGCAGCTCACCCTCGACGAGGTGCGGGCAGCGATCGCGGCAGCCGAGCAGCGGGAGGTCGAGCGGCAGCGGGGCGAGGAGCGCCGTCCGCCCGCGCCGGACTGGCTCCTCGAGGTCGGCCTCAACCGCGACTCGCCGCCCGTGCAGGTCCACGTCGGCGGCTGCTGGGATGCGGGGAAGCGCACCCGCGGCATCGACCGGGGCGCGGCGCTGCGGGCCCTCGCCGACGGGGTCACAGCCTGCGGGGTGTGCCGGCCAGACAGCGAGCTCGGATACCTCGAGGGCTAGGCGCTCCGCTTCCTGCTGGCCGTCTTCTTCGTCGCCTTCTTCGCCGCGGTCTTCTTGGCCGGCTGCTTCTTCGCGGCCTTCGTCGGCATGTCGTGAACGTCGGCGTCCTCGCCCCGGGAGGCTTTCGCCTTCGACACGGACTCGGTGAGCGCGGCCATCAGGTCGAGGACTTGCGCCGGCCGCTCGGGCTCCGAGACTTCGGGCAGGGGCTTGTCTTCCCGCTTAGCCTCGATGACTTTGGCGAGGGCGTCCGTGTAGGCGTCCTCGAACTCCGGCCCGTCGAGGTCGTCGCGGCTCATCGACTCCATGAGGGCGAGCGCGCCGTCGATCTCCTCGTCGGACACCTCGACCGTCGGCGGGTCGACGGCGGCCGGGTCGCGGACTTCGTCCGGCCAGCGCATCGCGTGCAGGACGATGACGTCTTCGCGGATCCGCAGCAGACCCAACCGTTCCCGGCCCGACCATGCGTACTTGGCGATCGCCACCTTCGACGATCGGCTCAACGCCTTCACCAGCAGCTTGTACGGCTTCGCGGCGACAGGCTGGG
>DATCVR010000241.1:0-7880 GCA_036566745.1 Jiangellaceae bacterium
GGGGTTGTAGACGATGACGGGGCGGGCGTTGCCGAAGGCCTGCCGGACGGCCCGGGCGACCTCGCCGACCTCTGCCTCGGGGAACGCCAGCGACACCGCGGTGGCCGTCGGAAGCGCGGTCTCGCCGTGCTGGTGGCAGGCGGCGGAGAAATAGTTGAGGTCGGTCTTGTCCCCCGAGGCGACCACGACGCCGTGCCGGACGTACGCCCAGCCGTCGTTCCAGGCGTACAGGCCACGCGCGATGACCGGGTCGAACCGTTCCGGTCGGAACGTGCCGGGCACCACCACGAGGTCGTAGCCCGCCAGGTCGGCCCGTCCCACGCCGGCGATGTCGAGCAGCCCGCTCACGCGGTGGTCGGTGCTGAACAGCGGGAGGTACGACGGGTGGGTGGCCAGGTCGAGGCGGCCCGGCCCGGCGGCCGACAGGCAGGTCAGCCAGCTCGCGTGGCGGAGGAAGTCGCCGAGGTACCAGCGGTCAGTGGTGTGCCACAGCAGGATCGACGACAGCTCACCGGCGGCGAGCTCGGCGGCGAGTGCGAGCCGCCCCGGGGTGGGGACGGACGTGCTCGCCGTCTGGACGTCGTGCGTCATCACGCCTCCTGGGTCTGGGCTGACTCGCGCTGCTCGCCCCGGGCGGCCCGCTCGATGAGGTTGGTGGTGGATCGCCCGTCGAGATAGGGCAGGAGGACGACGATGCCGCCCCAGGACTCGACCAGCTCCTTTTCCGGGAGTTCGGCGAACGCGTAGTCGCCGCCCTTGACGTAGACGTCGGGCCGCACCCGCTCCAGGACGGCGTGGGGCGTGTCCTCGGTGAAGACGATGATCGCGTCGACGCTGTCGAGCCCGCCGAGCACGACGGCGCGGTCGCTCTCGGTGACGACAGGTCGTGCCGGCCCCTTGATCCGCTCCACCGAGTCGTCGCTGTTCAGGCAGACCACCAGGCAGTCACCCAGGGCACGCGCGCGGCGCAGAAGTCCGACGTGGCCACGGTGCAGCACGTCGAAGCATCCGGCGGTAGCCACGATCCGCCCACCCCGCGCGCGCACCTCGTCCACCAGCGCCAGCGGATCGGCGGCGACGGCTTGTGCAGGGGGCCCGCCGTCGGTGAAGGCACTCGGCCCGCCGGAACGGACATAGTCACCGGCCGCGGTCACGGCAGCCTCCGCGGCCTCGGGGAGCGACGCGCCCGTGCCGAGCCGCAGGGCCAGCTCGACCGCGAACCTGTCGCCCGCGCCACAGCTATCGCCCTCGGCCGGGTCGTCGGCAGGGATCACCATGGCCGGAGCGTCGGCGTCACGGACCAGCGCCACGCCTCCGACGCCACGGGTGACGGCCAGAGCCTCGACCGGCCACCGGTCGAGCAGCGCCCGCGCGTGAGCAAGGTCCAGGGTGAGGTTGCCGGACGGCGCGTCGCCGTGCACGGCGCAGGCGGCCTCGTGGGCGTTCGGCACGGCGACGGTCGTCGCCGCCACCGGAGGACCGCCACGCGGGTGCGGATCCCAGACCAGAGGCGGCGCACCGGAGGAACGCCGGTCGAGGAGCGCTCGCAATGCCGGGTGGTCGACCAGACCGAGGCCGTAGTCGCTGACGAGGACGGCGTCGGCCGAGCGGAGTGCCTCGGCGACCTCGCGGCTGACCTCGTCGGCCAGGACGATCTGCTGGGCCTCGTCCAGCCGCATGACGCTGCGGTCCTCGACCAGCACCCGGGACTTCGTGGCCGTACGCCCGGACAGCCCGAGGTCGAACACCTCGACGCCGCCGGACTCCAGGAGCCGGCGCACCCGGATCCCGGCGTCGTCGGTGCCCAGCGCCGTCACGAGGCTCACCTGCCAGCCGGGAGCACGTCCGGCCATCGCGCCGGCCAGCGCGGCACCGCCGGGGCGTTCGGTGGTGGTGACGTCGTCGACCACCAGGTCGGCCATGTCGCGCGGGTGCGGTCGGCGGGTCCCGACGTGGTCGCGATCGAGGAACGCATCGCCGACGACGACCAGCCGCCGGCCGGCGGACGAGGAAGGCTGCGGCGTGACGGCCTCGCCCGACATGGCCAGGATGCGCTCGTCGATCATCCGGCACCACGCGTGGATCGCGACGAGGTGGCACTCCTGGATGGTCGCTGCCGAGTCGGCGTGGATCGTGAGCATCGACGAGCTGCGTGTGGACAGCGGATTCGGCCCGGGACCGGTCATCGCCCACACCTGGAGCCCTTGGACGTGGGCGGCGTCGGCGGCGGCCAGGAGGTTCGGGCTCGATCCGGAGGTGGAGAGCAACAGCAGGATGTCGCCGGGCCGGCCGTGGGCGTGTACCTGCCGCGCGAAGACCTGGGCGAACCCGTAGTCGTTGCCGACGGCAGTGACCGTCGAGGTCTCGGCGTGCAAGGCCAGGGCCGACATCGGCTGGCGCTCGTCGCGGAACCGCCCGACGAGCTCGGCCGTGAGGTGCTGTGCCTGAGCCGCTGACCCGCCATTTCCGGCTACCAGGAGCCGCGCGCCGCCGACGAACACCGTGCTGACGAGGTGGTCGGCCCAGGTGCCGAGGAGGTCGAAGTCGACGCTGTGCAATGCGCTGGTGAGCTGCTTGATGTGTATGGGCGCAGAAATCTGGTCACTCTCCACGAACGGAAACAGTTCGTGAACCCTACTCGATCACCACATGGCCAACGATCACCGTCAGCCGTCGGCGGCGGTGAACAGATCGGGCTCGTCAGCATCTGGCGCGGCGAACGGCGAGCGTGGCGGCACAGCCATCCCGAGGTGGGACCATGCCGCCGGCGTCGCGACTCGTCCGCGCGGTGTGCGAGCCAGCAGGCCGGCCCGGACGAGGAACGGCTCGGCCACCTCCTCGACCGTCTCGCGCTCCTCGCCGACGGCCACGGCCAGCGTGCTCAGCCCGACCGGTCCGCCACCGAAGCTGCGGCACAACGCCACCAGCACGGCGCGGTCGAGGCGGTCGAGGCCCAGCTCGTCGACCTCGAACACCTCGAGCGCCGCGCGGGCGACCGGGCCGGTGACCACGCGGTTGGCGCGCACTTCGGCGAAGTCGCGCACCCTGCGGAGCAGACGGTTGGCGATGCGGGGGGTGCCGCGGGAGCGTCCGGCGATCTCGCGGCCGCCGTCGGCGCGCAGGTCGACGTCGAGCAGCCCGGCCGATCGGGTCAGCACCCGTTCGAGTTCCGCCGGCTCGTAGAGGTCGAGGTGGCCGTTGAAGCCGAAGCGGTCGCGCAGCGGCCCGGGTAGCAGGCCGGTGCGGGTGGTGGCTCCCACCAGCGTGAACGGCGGGAGGTCGAGCGGGATGGCGGTGGCGCCCGGCCCCTTGCCCACCACGACGTCGACCCGGAAGTCCTCCATGGCCGTGTAGAGCATCTCCTCGGCCGGGCGCGCCATCCGGTGGATCTCGTCGAAGAACAGCACGTCGCCCTCGGAGACCGAGGAGAGGATGGCCGCGAGGTCGCCGACGTGCTGGATAGCCGGGCCGCTGGTGATGCGCAACGGCACGCCCATCTCGGCGGCGACGATCATCGCGAGGGTGGTCTTGCCCAACCCGGGCGGGCCGGAGAGCAGGACGTGGTCGGCCGGGCGATCGCGGGCCTTGGCGGCCTCGAGGACGAGCGAGAGCTGCTCGCGCAGCCGCTCCTGCCCGACGAACTCGGCCAGCGTGCGGGGTCGCAGCGCCGCCTCGACGGTGCGCTCCTCGACGTCGGACGCCCCGCCCACCAGGCGGGTGACGGTCTCGTCGTCCCAGTCGCTCACGACTTGGCCAGCGCCCGCAGGGCGGCCTTGAGCAGCGCCGGGACGTCGGCGGCGTGGCCGTTCTCGGCGGCCATCGGGGCGATGGTGTCGACCGCGGCGTCGGCCTCGCGGGACGACCACCCCAGGCCGAGCAGAGCGGAGTGGACCTGGGTCTGCCAGGGCCCGGCGGCCACCGAGCCGGACGACGGCGACGGCGCGGCCGACGACGCGACCCCGGCCGCGCCGAGCTTGTCCTTGAGTTCGATGACGATGCGCTGGGCGCCCTTCTTGCCGATGCCCGGAACGCGGGTCAGGGCGACGAGGTCCTCGGCGGCCACCGCATGCCGGAGCTCGTCCGGCGAGAGCACCGACAGCATCGCGAGGGCCAGTCGGGGGCCCACGCCGCTGGCGGTCTGGACCAGCTCGAAGACGGCGCGTTCGTCGTCGTCGGCGAACCCGAACAGGGTCAGCGAGTCCTCGCGCACCACCAGGCTCGCGGCCAGCCGGACGTCGGCACCGACCCGGAGGTCGGCGGTGGTGGCCGGGGTGCACTGGAGGGACAGCCCGATCCCGCCGACCTCGACCACCGCCTCGGTGGGGCGTACCGCGGCCACCTGACCCCGGACGAACGCGATCATCGCCATCCTCCTGTCGCCGCCGCGGCAGCGGCCTGAAGTCTGTTGGTGGCGGCGCCGCGCCACACCTGGCAGATGGCCAGCGCGAGCGCGTCGCTGGCGTCGGCCGGCTTGGGCGGGGTGTCGAGGCGCAGCACCCGGGTGATCATGGCGGCCACCTGGGCCTTGTCGGCGCGGCCGTTGCCGCTGACGGCGGCCTTGACCTCGCTGGGGGTGTGGGTGACGACCGGAATGCCGTGGCGGGTGGCCACCAGAGCCGCGACGCCGCTGGCCTGGGCCGTGCCCATGACGGTGCGGACGTTGTGCTGACTGAAGACGCGTTCGACGGCGACGGTGTCGGGGCGGTAGCGCCGGATCCACTCGTCGAGTGCGGTCTCGATGGCCAGGAGCCGGTGGCCGAGGTCGTTGGAGGCGGGCGTGCGGACGACGTCGACGTCGACCAGCGTGAGCGGGCGCCCCGGGGCGCCGTCGACCACGCCGATGCCGCATCGGGTCAGCCCCGGATCGACTCCGAGCACACGCACGCGTCACCCTCTCACCGAACACCAGTTCGGCGCCCACGCTACCCGCTGGTGAACGTCAAGTTCGCGAGACGCGCCGCGAGTACGGCTCGGCGGCCGCACCGACGCGCCGTTAGGGTTCCCCGGTGCCCAAGACCACGCTGATGCCGGCGGAGATCCGCTCCGCTCTGCGTGCCCGGCTCGGCCCCATCTCGGAACTCTGCCCGTTGACCGAGGGCGAGGTCTCGCAGGTCTTCGCCTTCCGCGTGGGCGGCGACGAGCTGGTCGTGCGGGTGGCGGGGAGCCGTCATGAGTACGACAAGGAGCGCTACGTCGTCGAGAACCTGCGCCCCGCCGGCGTACCGGTGCCGGACATCGCGGACATCTGGCATCACGACGATGCTCACGTGATGTGCGTCTCGCGGCGCTTTGCGGGGATGACGGTCGACCGGGTCAGCGCGGAGCAGGCGGCGGACTTGATCGAGCCGGTGCTTCGCGCCCACAGCGCGATCACCGCCGTCGACATCTCCGCGACGACCGGCTTCGGCACCTTCGACGCCGTCGGCCGCGCGGATCATTCGTCGTGGCCGGACTACCTGGCCGCAGCCGCATGTGAACCGCTCGCCGCGCCGTCGAGCCATCGAGGTCGGGTCGAGTCGCTCGAGGCGACACTGATCGAGCTGGCACCCGAGTGCCCGAACCTGCGGCACCTGGTCCACGCCGACTTCGGCGGGAACAACCTGCTCACCGACGGGGCGACCGTCACCGGTGTGATCGACTGGCCGCAGGCGCTCTTCGGCGACCCGATGTACGACGCGGCGTGGTCGATCTTCTGGGGCGGCATGCACGAGCCGATGCGGGTCCACGGCAACGCGCTGTGGTCGGCGTGGGCGGACACCCCGCGAGCATCGATCCGGCTGCTGTGCTGCATCATCCACGTCGGGTTCGGCGCCGCGCGCTACTTCCTTCGCGAAGGACGCGACGCCACCGCGGTGAGCGTGATCGACCGGACGGCCGAGCTGGCCGAACGGCTCAGCCGACCTTCTCCATGACCTCGTCGGAGACGTCGAAGTTCGCCCAGACGTTCTGGACGTCGTCGCTGTCCTCGAGCGCGTCGATCAGCCGGAAGATCTTGGTGGCGCCGGTCTCGTCGAGCGGGACCGTGACCGACGGGACGAACGACGACTCGGCGGACTCGTAGTCGAGGCCGGCGCCCTGGACGGCGCTGCGGACGGCCACGAGGTCGGCGGCCTCGCTGCGGATCTCGAACGCCTCGCCGAGGTCCTCGACCTCGTCAGCGCCGGCTTCGAGCACGGCTTCGAGCAGGTCGTCCTCGGTGAGGTCGCGGCCTTCCTGCTGACGCGGGACCACGACGACGCCCTTGCGGTCGAACAGGTACGACACCGACCCCGG
This sequence comes from Jiangellaceae bacterium, assembly GCA_036566745.1. Classification (GTDB taxonomy): domain Bacteria; phylum Actinomycetota; class Actinomycetes; order Jiangellales; family Jiangellaceae; genus DATCVR01. The sequence continues at coordinate 6,274 of DATCVR010000241.1, forward strand.
GTCGGCCATCGAGCCGCCGTTGCGGGTCATCGCGACGCGCACCTCCGACGCCGCGCGGTTGCGGTTGTCGGTGAGGCACTCGATCAGCACGGCCACGCCGTTGGGCCCGTAGCCCTCGTACATGATCGTCTGGTAGTCGACCCCGGCGCCGTCGGCGCCCGATCCGCGCTTGACGGCGCGGTCGATGTTGTCGTTGGGGACCGAGGACTTCTTCGCCTTCTGGATGGCGTCGTAGAGCGTGGGGTTGCCGGCCGGGTCTCCCCCGCCGGTGCGGGCCGCGACCTCGATGTTCTTGATCAGCTTCGCGAAGAGCTTGCCCCGCTTGGCATCGACGACGGCCTTCTTGTGCTTGGTGGTCGCCCACTTGGAGTGGCCGGACATGGGGCTAGGCCTCCTTCACGATGTCGAGGAACAGCGCGTGTACGCGCGCATCGGCGGTGAGTTCGGGATGGAAGGACGTCGCGAGCAGCGAGCCCTGCCGAACGGCGACGATCCTACCGTCACCCCGGCCGTCACCCTCATCGGCCGCGACCCGGGCCAGGACCTCGACGCCGGAACCCACCTTGACCACGGACGGCGCCCGGATGAACACCGCGTGCACGGGCGGTTCGTGGCCCACGGCGGGAAAGTCGAGGTCGGCCTCGAAGGAGTCGACCTGGCGGCCGAAGGCGTTGCGCCGGACCGTGACGTCGAGCCCGCCGATGGTCTCCTGGCCCTCGGCGCCGCCCTCGATCCGGTCGGCGAGCATGATCATCCCGGCGCACGAGCCGTAGGCCGGCATCCCCGCGGCCACCCGCCGCCGCAGCGGTTCGAGCAGCTCGAAGGTGCGGGCCAGCCGCCACATCGTGGTCGACTCGCCGCCCGGGATGACCAGCGCGTCGACCGCGGCCAGCTCGGCGGGGGTGCGCACGGCGGAGGAGGCCGCGCCGAGCTCGGTCAGGATCCGGCGGTGTTCGCGGACGTCGCCCTGCAGGGCGAGCACGCCGATGATCGGCACGGTCATCTCTCCCATCTCCGTCTCAGTCGATCGTGCGGGTGGATCCGTCCCAGCCGTGGGCGAGCAGCGTCGTCACGAGGCCGGCCAGGTGGGGAGGGTAGACGGTCTGGGTGGTGGTCGCGAGCTCGTCGGGCGACCACCAGCGCAGCTCGTCGACCGAGGCGCGTTCGACGTCGGTCCAGCCGTGGGCGGAGACCCCGCTCGCGTCCTCGACCCGGGCCAGGAACAGCGTCTCCTCCTGGCGGCAGGTGCGGCCGAAGTACGGGAAGGTCGGGCGGCGGACGGCCACCGGGCCCACGAGGTCGTCGGCCCGCACGGTCAGGCCGGTCTCCTCGGCCACCTCACGGACCGCGGCCGCCCGGATGTCCTCGCCGTCGTCGATGCCGCCGCCGATGGTGAACCACCACTGGACGGTCGGATCGTCGACGTCGAACCCGTGGAGCAGCAGGACGCGACCGGACGGGTCGACCAGGATCACCCGGGCCGCCCGGCGCTCGTAGACACCGTCGTCGGCCCGGTGCCAGTCCGGGCCGAAGACGGTGTCGGCGTCGATGTCGCTGCTCACCGGATACCGGCGGTCACCAGCCGCGCTCGGCCAGGCGGTGCGGCT
>DATCVR010000242.1:0-4706 GCA_036566745.1 Jiangellaceae bacterium
GCCGACGAGATCGACCGGCTGGGCGACGAAGGGCTGGCCAAGCCGGGTGACGTCGCCGTCTTCTACCGCACCAACGCCCAGTCCCGCGTGCTCGAGGAGATCTTCATCCGGGTCGGGCTGCCCTACCGCGTGGTGGGCGGCGTGCGGTTCTACGAGCGCCGCGAGATCCGCGACGCGCTGGCCTACCTGCGGTTCCTGGCCAACCCCGAGGACACCGTGTCGCTGCGGCGCATCCTCAACGTGCCCAAGCGCGGCATCGGCGACCGGGCCGAGGCCATGGTCGAGGCGCTGGCCCAGCGTGACCGCATCACCTTCTGGCAGGCGCTGCGCCGGGCGGCCGACGCTCCGGGCATCGCCACCCGTTCGGTCAAGGCGATCGAGGCGTTCGTGACGCTGGCCGACGAGCTGCGCGCGCTCAGCGAGGGCGACGCCGGGCCGGCTGCGGTGCTCGAGGCCGTCCTCGACCGCTCCGGGTACAGCACCGAGCTCTCCGAGTCCGACGACCCTCAGGACGAGACCCGCATCGAGAACCTCCGCGAGCTGGTCGCCGTCGCGGGGGAGTACGAGACGGGCGACACCGACGGCACCCTCACCGGCTTCCTCGAGCGGGTGAGCCTGGTGGCCGACGCCGACGACATCCCCGAGGGCGAGGACCACGGCGGCGTCGTCACGCTCATGACGCTCCACACCGCCAAGGGGCTCGAGTTCCCGGTCGTCTTCCTCACCGGGCTCGAGGACGGCGTCTTCCCTCACCAGCGCTCGCTGTCCGAGCCGCGCGAGCTGGAGGAGGAGCGCCGCCTGGCCTACGTCGGGCTGACCCGTGCCCGCGAGCGGCTGTACCTGTCGCGGGCCACGGTCCGCAGCGCGTGGGGCGCACCGAGCCACAATCCGGCGTCGCGGTTCCTCCCGGAGATCCCCGAGGACCTCGTCGAATGGCGGCGCACCGAGGCCGACCAGACGCGCTGGACCTCTCCGCCGCCCACGTCCACGGCCCGGCCGCGCGCGTCGTCAGGCGGGCCGAAGCGGGCCGTGCCGGTGCTGAGCGCTGGCGACCGGGTGAACCACGACGCATTCGGCCTGGGCACTGTCGTGGCTACCGCCGGCGCGGGCGAGCAGGCCCAGGCCACCGTCGACTTCGGCGAGGCCGGCCTCAAGACCCTGCTGCTGCGCTACGCCCCGGTCGAGAAGCTCTGACCCCTCCGCGTCCCCCGGCTCCGCGGCGGAGGCGCCGAGCGCTGGGCGTCAGACGCGGCGGAACAGGAGGGCGCGCTTGACCTCCTGGATCGCCTTCGTGACCTCGATACCCCGAGGGCAGGCGTCGGTGCAGTTGAACGTCGTCCGGCAGCGCCACACGCCCTCGCGGTCGTTGAGGATCTCCAGCCGCTGCTCGGCGCCCTCGTCGCGGGAGTCGAAGATGAACCGGTGCGCGCCCACGATGGCTTGCGGGCCGAAGTACTGGCCGTCCGACCAGTACACCGGGCACGACGTGGTGCAGGCCGCGCACAGGATGCACTTGGTGGTGTCGTCGTACCGGGCGCGGTCCTCGGGCGACTGCAGCCGCTCGCGCGACGGGTCGTTCCCGGTGGTCACGAGGAACGGCATGATCGAGCGGTAGGCCGAGAAGAACGGCTCCATGTCGACCACGAGGTCCTTGAGCACCGACAGGCCCTTGATCGGCTCGACCGTGACCGGCTTGTCGATCGGGAGGTCCTTGAGCAGCGTCTTGCAGGCCAGCCGGTTGCGGCCGTTGATGCGCATGGCGTCGGAGCCGCAGATACCGTGGGCGCACGACCGGCGGAACGTCAGCGACCCGTCGAGCTCCCACTTGATCTTGTGGAGAGCGTCGAGGACCCGGTCGGTGCCGTGCATGGTGACCGTGTGGTCCTCCCAGCGCGGCTCCTCGTCACCCTCCGGGTTGAACCGGCGGATCCGCAGGGTGACCTCGAACGACGGCACCCCGCCGGCGTCGTCGTCGTGGACGGGGCGGCGCGAGGCGGGCAGGACCGAAGTGTCGGCGGACATCAGAACTTACGCTCCATCGGCTGGTAACGGGTGACGACGACGGGCTTGTAGTCGAGCCGGACACCGGTGGTGCCGTCGTCCTCGGTGGTGCGGTAGGCCATGGTGTGGCGCATGAAGTTGACGTCGTCGCGGTTCTGGTAGTCCTCGCGGAAGTGTCCGCCGCGCGACTCCTTGCGTTCGAGCGCGCCCACGACGATGACCTCGGCCAGCTCCAGCAGGAACCCCAGCTCGACCGCCTCGAGGAGGTCGGTGTTGAACCGTTTGCCCTTGTCCTGGACGGCGACGTTGTCATAGCGCTCGCGCAGCCCGTGGATGTCGGCCAGCGCCTGCTTGAGCGTGGCCTCGGACCGGAAGACCTGGGCGTTGGCGTCCATGGTCTCCTGCAAGGCCCGCCGCAGCTCGGCCACGCGCTCGCCGCTCTCGCGTCCGCGGATGGTCTCGAGCAGCTCGATCGTGGCGGTCTCGGGAGTCTCGGGAAGTTCGACCCACGGGGCGTCGGCGACGAACGTCGCAGCGGCGATGCCGGCCCGCCGACCGAAGACGTTGATGTCGAGCAGCGAGTTCGTGCCGAGCCGGTTCGCGCCGTGCACGCTCACACACGCGACCTCGCCGGCGGCGTACAGACCGGGCACCACGGTGTCGTTGTCGGCCAGCACCTCGGCGTCGATGGTGGTGGGCATGCCGCCCATGGCGTAATGGGCTGTGGGGAAGACCGGCACCGGCTCGGTGTAGGGCTCGACGCCGAGGTAGGTGCGGGCGAACTCGGTGATGTCGGGCAGCTTGGCGTCGATGTGGGCCGGCTCGAGGTGGGTGAGGTCGAGCAGGACGTAGTCCTTGTCCGGCCCGGCGCCGCGTCCTTCGCGCACCTCGTTGGCCATCGCCCGGGCCACGACGTCACGCGGCGCGAGGTCCTTCAGCGTGGGTGCGTAGCGCTCCATGAAGCGCTCGCCCTCGCTGTTGCGCAGGATCGCGCCCTCGCCGCGGGCCGCCTCGGAGAGCAGGATGCCCAGCCCGGCCAGACCCGTGGGGTGGAACTGGAAGAACTCGAGGTCCTCGAGCGGCAGCCCGCGCCGGAACGCGATCGCCATGCCGTCGCCGGTGAGGGTGTGGGCGTTCGAGGTGGTCTTGAAGACCTTGCCGGCGCCGCCGGTGGCGAAGATGACGGCCTTGGCGCGGAAGACGTGGATCTCACCGGTGGCGAGGTCGTACGAGACCACGCCGGCCACCCGGCGAACCCCGTCGACCTCGTTGAACAGCAGGTCGAGGACGTAGTACTCGTTGAAGAACTCGACGTTGTGCTTGATGCACTGCTGGTACAGCGTCTGGAGGATCATGTGGCCGGTGCGGTCGGCGGCGTAACAGGACCGGCGCACCGCGGCCTCACCGTGGGCGCGGGTGTGGCCGCCGAATCGCCGCTGGTCGATGCGGCCCTCCGGGGTGCGGTTGAACGGCAGCCCCATCTTCTCGAGGTCGAGGACGGCGTCGATGGCCTCCTTGGCCATGACCTCGGCGGCGTCCTGGTCGACGAGGAAGTCGCCGCCCTTGACGGTGTCGAAGGTGTGCCACTCCCAGTTGTCCTCCTCGACGTTGGCCAGGGCGGCGCACATGCCGCCCTGAGCCGCGCCGGTGTGGGAGCGGGTGGGGTAGAGCTTGGTGAGGACGGCGGTGCGGGCCCGCTGGCCGGACTCGATGGCCGCGCGCATCCCCGCACCGCCCGCGCCCACGATCACCACGTCGTACTGGTGGGTCTGCATGGTCGTGCCTTCCTTGCTTCGCAGCGGTTACGGGGCGGGGCAGAACGACGGCAGCAAGTCGGCGGCCGCGTCCGGCGGGCAGGGGTCGAAGGTGAAGATCACCAGAGTGCCCAGCACGATCGTGATCGCCGTGGCGGTGTAGAGGATCACCTTCAGCCAGAACCGCACCTGGTCGCGTTCGGCGTAGTCGCCGATGACGGTGCGCAGGCCGTTGCACCCGTGGATCATGGCCAGCCACAGCATGAGCAGATCCCAGACCTGCCAGAACGGGCTGGCCCACTTGCCGGCGACGAAGCCGAAGTCGAGGGCGGTGATGCCGTCGCCGAGCATGAGGTTGACGAACAGGTGGCCGAAGACGAGCACCAGCAGCAAGACGCCGGAGACGCGCATGAACAGCCAGGCGTACAGCTCGGTGTTGGTGCGGCCGCGGAGGCGGCGCGGCGAGCGCGGGGCCGGGATGGTGGTGGACGACATGGCGCTCAGCCCCCGAACACGTGCGAGAGATGACGGATGACGAACGGGACCATCAGCGCGACCCACAACACGACGACGCCGATGAGCAGCTGCCGCTGGTAGCGCGGACCCTTGCCCCAGAAGTCGACGAGGACGATGCGCAACCCGTTGAAGGCGTGGAAGACGACGGCCCCGACGAGCCCGACCTCCATCAAGCCGACGATGGGGTTCTTGTACGTCGCGATGACCTCGTTGTACGCCTCCGGCGACACCCGGACCAGGGCGGTGTCGAGGATGTGGGCGAAGAGGAAGAAGAAGATGCCGATCCCGGTGATCCGGTGAGCGACCCACGACCACATGCCGTCGCGGCCGCGATAGATCGTGCCAGCCGGTGCCTTGGGCACTTTGGTTGTTGCCTTCCAGGTGTCAAGTGGGGCCCGGACTGCGGCGTTGCGGTGGTGCCCGTGCTGCCTGTCC
>DATCVR010000243.1:0-3345 GCA_036566745.1 Jiangellaceae bacterium
CGGGACACTCTGCGCCTGGATTCGCGCCGTCTTCCACACCGACACACCCGAAGGACAGGCGGCGTTCACCGCCGCCCTCACCGCCACCCTCGCCGGCGGCGGCTTCGTCTTCTGGCGCCACATCATCAAGCCCATCGTCAAGGAGCTCTCATGAACCCGCTCGCCCAACTGACCCTCGCCGTCGGCGACCTGCTCCGCCTCGTCCCCACGAAGTGGCGTGGCCGTGTCTACGCGACCATCGCCGTGCTCGCGGGCATCGCCACGGTCGCCGTCCTGGTCCTGCCGTTCCTGCCCTCACTCGGGATCGAACTGCCGTCGCGCTGGGTCGCCATCCTGACCGGCGTCGCTGCCTTCTTCGGCGCGCTGGCCAAGTCCAACACCCCCGCCACCCCCAAGGCCTAGGCCCGTCCCTCTCGGACGGACCGTCTCGGACCACCAACGACACGGACTTCTGACAGGAGACCATCATGACCGATGACAAGAACGGCATCCACGGCGAAATCACCGTCGTGCTGACCGGACCCGACGGCGAGGAGAAAGCCCGCTACGTGGGCAAGAACCTCGTCACCGCAGTCGGCGACCAGTACTACGCCGGCCGCGCCGCGCTCTCGAGCGGCCTGCCCGCGCAGGTCACCGGCTTCCGCCTCGGTGCCGGCTCGACTGCGGTGGCCAAGACTGGCGCCGGCGCGGCGATCGTCACCTACCTGGCGGGGTCGAACAAGGCCAACGACGCGTCCTTCCCGACAGCTGTCGGCGGCGTGGTGACCTGGAAGCGGACGTACGCCCCGGGTGAGGCGACGACGGCGTCCCCGATCACCGAGGTCGTGCTCAACACCGACACGATCGCGAACGACAACGCGACCACGGCGACCGCGGCGAACACCATCGCTCGGGCGCTCATCGCGGGCATCGCGTCCAAGGCGGCGGGCGACACCCTCACCATCACCTGGACTCACACGCTGCTCGGCGCCTGAGGCCTGACCCGTGGCCGCCCCGACCCGCGTCCTCTACGCGACACCATCGACGGGGAACTACACCTCGACCACGACGCCGAAGACGACCACGTCCTTCGACGTCGTGGCCGGGGACATCATCGTGGTGCTCGCCCAGGCGGAGGCCGCCTCGACGATCGCGTCGGTGACCCCGAGTGCGTCGGGCGGCTCGGTGACCTGGGCGGCGCGCACGCAGTTCCCGGCCTCGGTCAACGGCAACACCTCGCTGACCCGGTGCTGGACCGGTGTGGTGGGCTCGACGGCCACAGGGATCACCGTCTCGCTCACGACGATCAGCGCGGCCGCCGACTTCTGGGGGTTCTCCGCGACGCTGGTCCGTGCTCACGGCGGCGTGGGGCAGGTATTCACGGGCGGCATCACCACGGGCAGCGGAGCACCCTCCGTCGCCGTGTCCTGCTCGGCCAACTCGCTGGTGCTGTGTGCCGTCAACGACTGGAACGCGGTCGACGGGGTAAGCCGGGTCTGGCGCACCATCAACGGGGCGGCCGAGACTGAGACGCTCTACGTCCTCTCTGCCGCTCGCCACACGGCGTACGGCGGCTACCGTGCTGACACCGGAACAGCCGGGACCATCACGCAAGGACTCACGGCCCCCGCCACGATGCGATGGTCTCTGTCTGGCGTCGAGATCCTCGCCTCAGCTGGTTCGTCCGCCAGCCCTGCCGATCCGCTCGGCATCACCGACAGCGCTGCTGCCGTCGCCGCCCGACCTCGCACACAGGCCGATCCCCTCGGGCTGACCGACGCTGCACAGGTCACCGCCTCCGCCGAGCGGAGCGCCGCCGACTCAGTTGGCCTGACCGACGCCGCTCAGATCGCGGTGGCAGCAGACCGAAGCGCCGCCGACTCGGTGGGGCTGACCGACAGCCTGCAGGTTGTCTCCGGCTCGAGCGCCTCCCCCAACGACGCGCTGGGCATCACCGACAGCGCGGCCCGGACGGTGGCCGCGGAACGTACGCCGGCCGATGGGGTCGGAGTTACCGACAGCGCCGCCATCATCGTCAGTGCGGGCCGGTCGCAGCTCGATGCCGTCGGCATCACGGACTCGGCTGTTGCCGCATTGGCTCGAGACGTCGCCCTGTCCGACAGCGTTGGCGTCACGGACTCGGCGACGCGAACCGCGAGCGCCGACCGATCCATCTCCGACACGGTCGGCCTGGTCGACAGCGCCCAGGCGACCGGCGCCGGCAACGCCGCTCCAGCCGACACCGCAGGCATCACCGACAACGTGACCGTGGCCCTGTCCATGGCCCGCTCCATCGGCGACCAGGTCGGAGCCACCGACAGCGCCAGCGCAGACCTGACAGCGCCAGGCTCGGCGAACATCGACGACCCGCTCGGCGTCACGGACCTGCTGGCCACCACCGCGCAGATCCTGCGCACGGCGGCCGACAACCTCGGGATCACCGACGGGCTGACCGTCGCGCTGTCCCGGAACTCCTCGAGGAACGACCCTGTCGGGATCACCGACGCCGTCACCGCGCAGAAGGGTTCCGCGCCGAATCCTGCCGACGTCGTCGGCGTGAGCGACTCCGCGGTGGCCGTGCTCAGCCGCGTGGTCGACATCGCCGACCAGGTCGCTGTTCTGGACCACATCGGGGTGTTAAACCCGGCTATCCCGCAGCCAGTCGAGCACCTCGGCACCCACCGCGAGCACGGCCACCTGGGCGCATGGAGCGTCGGCAACCTCGGCACGCACCGCGAAACCGCAACCTAGGAGAGCGCATGAACCTGACCATCACGCCGGGCGCCGAGCTCCCCGACCGCACCATCACCTGGCAGGAGTCGGACGGCACCCCGGTCAACTTCGCAGCCACAGCCCACACATTCCGGCTCGTGATCTCCTTCCCGACGCCCGTGACCAAGTCGACCGGAATCACTGGCGCCGCGGACGGCACAGTCACGATCGCGTTCGAGGCCGACGAGACGGACGACTTCCCCCTCGGTCACTGGCCAGCGCGACTGTGGGCCAAACGCAGCTCCGACAGCAAGGACCGCGAGCCCGTGAGGCTCACCGTGCTCGTCCAGGCCTGACCAAAAAGCGACCCCTCCCATTTGAGCTTCATCGAGAGGCTTGGGAGGGGGTCGATTGCTGTCCAGTCTACCGCCATAGATATGCATATCTATGGCAGTGACCAGGGCCCCGCCTCGGGGTAGTGGTCGCCGCCGCACATCGGCGGCTCCTCGCCGCCCTTGCGCAGGTCGCCGGCCCAGAACCACTGCAGCTCCGGGAGCGAGCCACGTCGCCGCGCGAACGAGACCAGCCCCTTCCAAGAGCCGAGCCCGTCAGGCTTCCCGTCCACGTGCTTCCAGGCAACCAGTACGCCCGGCC
>DATCVR010000244.1:0-15915 GCA_036566745.1 Jiangellaceae bacterium
GAGTACGTCGACCTCGTGGCTGCCGGCATCACCGACCCGGTCAAGGTCACCCGCTCGGCGCTGCAGAACGCCGCGTCGATCGCCGGGCTGTTCCTCACCACCGAGGCGGTCGTCGCCGACAAGCCGGAGAAGGCCTCGGCAGCTCCGGCCGACCCCACCGGCGGCATGGGCGGTATGGACTTCTGACGCGTGCCGCGTCGGAGTCGCACGTTGGACCCCTGATCTGCTGAGACCAGGAGTTCACGAGTTCGTCGAATCGGCCCTCCGGCCGGGCGTCACAGCCCGGTCGGAGGGCCCTTTCGCTGTCGGGGGCCATGCCGTCGGTGATCGTCGAAGGTGGACATCTGGTATCGTCAGATGAACAGAAGGTGAACGCCGAGTGGCCGTCAAGCAGAGTGCGGCTGGCTGCTGGAGTTCTGAGAGGAGGCCGTCGTGTCCGATGAACAGCGAGAGACCCTCACCGCGCGGTGGGTGGCAGTCACCGGCATCGGCGGCACCCTCCGCGTCGAGCAGCGCTGGGTTCTGGCGCCGACCACCGAGGCCGAGCCTGCCGTGGCGGCCAGGCCGGCCGGCGCTGCCAGGACCGCCGGCGCTGCCAGGACGGCCGAGGCCGCCGAGGCCGCTGTCCACGCCGCCGCCCACGCGGCCTGATCCTCGGCCGGCGTTGCGGCCTCAGAGGGCGCCGAGTGCCGCCGCGACCGTGCCGGACTCCTCACACACCCACTGCGGATCGGGTCCGAGTTCGGGCTCGATCCTCAGTTCGTGCGCTTCGCCGTCGCACGCGACACACCGGGGCCAGCGCCCCAGCCCGCTATCGAGCAGCCGCTCCTGCACGTCCTGGGCGATCTGACCGGCCACGTACGCCGCGCCGTCGGGCCACTCCTCAACCCACCACCGACGCTCCGCCACGACGTCCTCGAGAACGTCCACGGCGGCGGGGGAGTCGAACTCGCGGGCGCACAGGTCGCGTAGCACCATCGCGCGGGCGCTCAGCATCGTCTCGTCGACCACGCCACGATGGTGCCACCACGCCCGCCGACCCTGGCACACTGTGCCCTGTGCGTCCGATCCTCGAACTCATCGCGCTCGGGCCCGGCGACGCCGCCGGCGCGGTCGCGGGCGGCGCCGACCGGCTCGAGGTCGTCGCCGACATGGACGCCGACGGGCTGACCCCTGCGGTCGACACCGTCCGCGAGCTCAAGGGCGAGTGCGACCTTCCGCTGCGGGTGATGCTGCGCGCCAACGACGGCTTCTCCACCAGCGGCTCGGAGCTCACCCGCCTCCAGGGCGCCGCCCACCAGCTGGCCGACGCCGGTGCCGACGGATTCGTCCTGGGCTTCCTCGGGCCCACGGTCGAGATCGACGTCGACGCCGCGGTCGCGCTGGTCGACGAGCTGAGCGGTCTGCCGTGGACGTTCCATCGCGCTGTGGACCACGCCCTCGATCACGACCGCGCCTGGAACGTGCTGCCCGGGTTGCCGGGGATCGACTCGGTGCTCACCGCCGGGTCGCCTCGAGGCGTCGCCGCGGGGCTCGACGATCTCTGTAGCCGGGCGGCGAACTCGCAGGTGGCAGCCGATCTGATCATGGCGGGTGGAGGTCTGGTGGCCGACCACGTGCCGTGGCTGGCGCGGGCCGGCATCCGGAAGTTCCACGTCGGCAGCCGGGTACGCCCGGGAGGGTCGTGGAGGGCCTACATCGACACCGAGCTCGTCCGGTCGTGGCGCACCCTCGTGGACGACGCTGTGGCCGCCGCGCTGTGATCCTGGTCGATCCGCCCAGGTGGCCGGGCCACGGACGGATGTGGTCGCACCTCGTCTCCGACCACAGCCTCACCGAGCTGCACGCGTTCGCCGCCGAGCTCGGCGTGCCCGCGCGCGGCTTCGACCGGGACCACTACGACCTCCCCGACACCATGTACGACCAGGCGATCGCGGCCGGAGCCACTCCGGTGAGCAGCCGCGAGATCGTCGTCCGGCTCGAGGCGGCCGGCCTGCGCCGCCGCAAGCGCCCGCGCCGAGCGTCCGGCTGAGCGCACCCGGTCACGCGCTCGAGGCGCGCAGCAGGGTGAGCTCGGTCGTGAGGTTGCGCCGGGCCGAGTCCTCCCAGCGGCCCCGGGCCAGCGCGGTGCGGTACAGCGGCCGGGTGTCGAGCAGCCGTTCGAGGACCGCCATCCGGCCCTGCCGGAACTCCTCGTCGGGGACGTGGGCGTAGTCGAGCCGCACCGCCGAGGCGTACGCCGCGTACCGGTCCGGGTCGCCGCCGAGCACCGCGAGGTCGGCGTCGCACAGTACGGCGCCGTCAGCGTCTCCGCGGGCGGTCGTGTGGGTCGTGGTCAGCAGGACCAGCCGGGCGACCTCGGCGGCCTCGTCGTCCGGTCGGCCCAGCCAGAGGAGGACCTGGCGGGCGAGTTCGGCGCTGGCGCGCTCGTCGGCGCCCGGATGACCCTCGTACACGGCGTCGTGGAACCACGCCGCCAGCCGGACGGCGTGGAGATCGTGAGCCTCGGCGGCGAGCAGGTCGACGGCGTCGAGGACCGCCCGGAGATGGTCGGGGCCGTGGTAGTGCCGGTGAGGTTGCGACCAGCGCTCGACGAGGTCGGCGCCGGCGTCCTCCGCTCGATCGGACCTGCCGACCAGATCGGTCCATCGCTGCAGCAGGTCGTCCATTCCCCCATCTTGCTCCCGGTATACTGGGTGGCGCACAGGGTTCCGTGCGCGTCTGTGTGGTGGGGAGACGCGCCGCTGTTGCCTACGCCGGAGTCTTCCTGTTTCCCCCTTGACCTCGTATCGAGGTCTGCTTGCCCTGACCGGGCCCGGCTACGTCGTCGTCGCCTTCCTCGGCCGCCTTCCCCTGGCGATGAGCCAGCTCGGCACGGTCCTCCTCGTCACCTCGGCCACCGGCAGGTACGCCATCGGCGGGCTCGCGGTGGGAGCCCTCGCGGTCGCCAACGCCCTCGGCGCGCCGGTCGCGGGAGCGTTCGCGGACCGGTGGGGCCAGCGGCCGGTCGTTCTCGTGCAAGCCTTCGCGGCCGCCTCGGCGCTGCTCGCGCTGGTCGCCTCGGCGAGCGCCGGTGCGCCCGCGCCCGCCATGATCGTCCTTGCCGCCCTGGTCGGGCTGGTCATGCCCCCGGTCGGCCCGCTGGCCCGGGTGCGGTGGCGGCCCATCACGCACTTCGCAGGCAGCTCCCAGCAACGACTGGTCGACGCCGCGTTCTCCTACGAAGGAGCGGCCGACGAGGCGTCCTTCGTCCTCGGGCCGGCTCTGGTGGGTGTCGTGGCCGTGGTGCTCGATCCAGCGGCCGCGCTGGTGATCGCCGCTGTGTTGCTGGCCGTGTTCAGCGGCTGGTTCGCGCTGCACCCCACGGCCCGGCTCGCCCACGACTTGCGGCCGGACCGCGCCGCGTCGGGCGGGCGGCTGGCGACGACGCCGTTCGCGGTGCTCGTGGCGGCACTGCTGCTCATCGGTGTGGTGTTCGGCGCGACCCAGACCGGTGTCACCGTGCTGGCGACGGCGGTCGGATCGCCGGGGATGGCCGGGCTGGTCTACGCGCTCATGGGGGTGGGCAGTGCCGTGGCTGGGCTGGCGGTCGCGGGGCTGCCGCAGACCTTCGGGTACGAGCGTCGGCTGCTGGTCTTCGCGGCGGGGCTGCTGGTGCTGTCGGCACCGTTACTGGGCGTCGGTTCGCTCGGTGCGCTCGCGGCCGTGGTGGTCGCGCTGGGCGTGGCCGTGGCGCCGTACGTGATCAGCGGGTTCACCCTGGCCGAACGGATCGTGCCACCGGCGCGGGTCGGCGCGGCGATGACGTTGCTGGCCGGTGCCATCGGCGTGGGCTACGCGCTGGGTTCGGGCGTGGCCGGCCGCCTCGCCGATGCCGGCGGAGCCACCCCGGCCTTCGCGGTCACAGTGTCCGCCGCCGGGCTCGCGGTGGTGCTGACGGCGACGTGCCGTGGCCGTCTCGCCCACGCGCAGTCGGAGGTGGCGCGGGAGGCCGCGGCGTCGGCCGCCGCGGCGCCGCAGGGTGTGGCGGCAGCGGCAGCGGCCGAGGCCCGGGCGTAGCCGGTCAGCCCTCCCGGTCGCCCGCGCGGTTCGCGGGGTCGAACACCGGAAGGTGGATCACCGACTTCAGGTACGGCGTCCCCTCGCTGTACCCGCTGCCGGTCGCGTCGCCGAGCATCCGCACGGCGATGCTGTGATGCGTGCGCCGCCACCGCACCAGCGCGTCCTCGAAGTCGGCCATGGCGGCGGCGAGCAGCGCGGAGTCGTCCGGACCGAGGCGGGGCCGCACCGCGTCGGCCACCTCCTGGACGGTCATCTGCCCGCTGTGGATCCTGGCCTGCACCTTGGGCACGGAGTTGTAGGGCAGCGAGGACAACCGCTCGGGATCCGGCCTGCGGCACAGCGACTCGACCGTCTTGTAGCCCTCGGACTGGATGGCGCTGGCCCCCTCGGTGTACGTGCGGAACGTCCGGAACGACGTCACCTGCATCGTGGCCAGCAGGGAGAACAGCAGTCCCGCCTCGTGGAGCACGGCGTCGTTGCCGCGCAGCAGATCGGCCGCCGTGGCCACGTCGGTCGACTGCAGCGCGTCGATCACGCCGCGCAGGCGCTCGGCGAGCAGCACGAACGTGGCCTCGAAGGACTGGAGGACCCGCAGGAACATGTGCTCGTCGTGGATCGTGTACACCGGCTGCATGGTCAGCTCGAGCAGCTCGCGCTCGGCCGCCGTGGCGCTCGCGAAGACTGAGGAGACCAGCTCCCGCGCCGTCGCGATGTCGTCGCCGTCCTCGGTCGCGGCCGGCGGCCCGATGCCCGCTCGTCGAGCCGCCGGCAGGCTCGCGCGAAGCGCCAGCCGACACCGCTTCTCGATCAGGGCGTGGTCCGGCCTCATCTGGGGCAGCGGCTGGTCCGGATCGTCCATGCTGCCGATCTCGAAGACCAGGAGGTCGGCCACCAGCAGCGCGACGGTGCGATCGCGGAGGAGCTGGGGATCCCCGGTCGAGCCGGTGATGGGGAACAACGGCATGGCCGTGTAGGTGAGGTAGTCGTAGCGTCCGTCGGCCTTGTCGAGCAGGACGTCGAACAGGCGGGCGAGCAGTTCGCGGCGTTCGAGGTCGCCGCGCGCCCGGGGGAGGGACTGGCGGGCACGGTCGAGGGCGGTGAGCTCGGGCTCGTCCAGGAAGTGTTTCCCGACCCGCATCACCTCGGTCGTGACGGCGCGCAGCGGGAAGGTCTCGACGAGCGGGTGTGCCGCCCAGCGTTCGATCAGGGAGGAGAACATGATCAGACTCGCAATGCCTTGGTGATCGCAAGAACGTCATCAGCCGTGTTGAAGTAGTGGAAGGTCAGCCGCACCACGTCACCGCGGGGGCTGGCGACGATGGCCTGGCCGGCCAGGTCGTCCGCGACGGCGTTGGCGTGAGCGGCGTCGCGCGCGCCCAGGGCCACCATCGGTCCTCGGCGCTCGGGCAAAGGTGGGGTCAGGACCGCCAGTTCGGTGGCCTCGTCCAGTTCGGTGGTCGCGTGCTCGACGAGCCCACTGACGTGGTGCCAGACCTGCTCCGAGTCGAGGCCCGCGATCAGGTCCAGCCCCGGCACGGCCGCGCACAGGAGCGGGAACTGCGGAGTCCCGGTCTCGAACCTGCGGGCCTCGGCGGGAAAGTCGACGCCCCGCGGGTCGAAGGCGAAGGGGTTCTGCCGGCCGAACCAGCCGGTGAGGGTGGGCGCCCGGCCGTCGGCGGGCTCTCGGACGTAGAGGTAGGCCACTCCGGGCAGGCCCAGGAGGAACTTCATCGCTCCACCCACGAGGAAGTCGCAGGGCAGCTCGGCGACATCACAGGGCACGACGCCTGCGGCCTGGTACGCGTCGATGATCACGCGGGCACCCACCGCGCGGGCCCGCTCGGCGACCGCGACGATGTCGGCGAGGCCGGCTCGGGCGCCGTTGCGGTAGCTCACGAGCGGAATCGACACCAGCCCGGTCGCGGCGTCGATCGCGGCCAGATACTGGTCGACCTGGATGCCGCCGTCCGGCGCCGCCTCGATCAGGCGGACGTCCGTGGCCAGCCGATGCCAGACGTGAGCCAGCGACGGGAAGTCGGTGACACTCGCGACGATCCGGGTGCGTTCCTCCCAGTCGATCGTCGAGCCAGCTTGGAAGGCGCCCACCGAGGCGTTCGGCATTACCGCGATGTGGTCGGCGGTGCTACCGATGATCGAGCCGAACCGCTGCCTGACCTCGTCCAGGTGAGCCTCGTAGAAGTGCCACGGCGCCGCACCGGACTCGAGCTGGGTCATCAGTGCCGCCTGGGCGTCGATCAGGTGCGTCGACGGCGGGGCGAAGCTGCAGCTCGCCACATGGATCGTGTGTGCCAAGGACGGGAAGAGAGCGCGGAACTGCTCGGGAGAAAGGGGACCTGGAACATCGGGCATGGACTCAGGCCTCTCGGTCGGCGATGGCGTCTCGGATTTCCCAGAGATCGGGAAAGAAACGACGATGTATCAGCTTGTTCAACATCTCGACGGGATTTCCGCCGGTGCCGAATGCCTTTGCCCCGCGAATCCGTACGGCAATGCTGTAATGGCGCACCCGCCAGACATTGATGCGCTCGTCCCATCCGATGATCGCCTCGGCCAGTTGATACACCGGGTCGGCCGGATCCCCTCGATAGATCTCCAGGAGCCCCCGAGCGTCGTCGGCCAGGAGTTTGTCGAAGGCCTCACCCAGCTGTGCGCTGGTCGAGCGCACACCGCGCCAGCCGGGAGACTCGAGCCCGGACCCGTTGCCCAGGACCGCGGCCACCTGTTGGAAAGCGGCCGGCGTCATGTGCTCGAACATGCGTAGGGCGTCAGTGACGAGATCGATCGCCAGCCAGGCACGGCGCATCAGCAGGACGGCATTCGTCAGCCGCCGCTCCTCCACATGGCTCGTCGCGGCCGCGACCTCGAAGCAGGCGTGTTTCAGCCACAATTCGGTGGTCTGGTGGACCGTCTGGAAGAGGAGTTCGTCGTGATGCGCCATGTCATCGCCGCTCTTCTGCAATGACAAAAGAGCATCAGTACGCATATAGCGTGCGTAATCATTGGCACCTTCGCCGGGTAGGACCGGCGGCAATCGGCGAGTGTTGTCCGACATCCCGGCACGCTTCCACTAGAGCTGACAAATGATCTTTGTCCGTGGCCATCTGTGTAAGGCCGTGCCGATGTTACTCCGCAGTTTCCGTGTAGCGTCAATAGTTGTCTGCGGCGGCTACCCGCCTCGCTATTGACGAGAACGCGCGCGATGATATATAGGGTCTGACGTGAATGGTGGACTATCGGCCAGTATTCCGAATAGTCCAGAACTTCTGTTTTTGAGATTGGGGCGGCCAGGTCGGTCGCCGGCCCGTCGGGTGGGGCCGCCAGGTCACGGCGAGACCGGCTCCCGAGTGTCCGAAGCGTCGAGAATCCAGTGCTCAGAGGCGGTGGCGCGGTAGAGACGGTGGCGGGCGGGCGGCTCGAGATCGGTCGCCCGGAGCACCCTCAGCCCGTGGGCGGCGGGGTCGGAGAAGCGCCCGTCGTACGCCTCCAGTGTGGCGGCGAAGCCGCCTGTACCGGGTCGATTCCTCGGCGACGGCGGACATGTAGACCGCCTGTCCGGTGCTCGGGGGCACCGTGGAATCGACGATGACCATGCTCACCGCGCGTCGCAGCGCCACGTTGCGTGAATGCGCAGCCTCGGGTGCGGAGATCCGGCAGAACCCAGAAGGACCAGGTGTGTCGCGCGCTCGCGACGTAGACCGGCTACACCCAGGCGCGTCCGTCGTGGTCGGTGGTGCCGATGGTCAGGTACGGGTGGGAGTCGATGATGCCGCGGCGATCACGTCGAGGTCGGCGCCGCCGGTCACGACCTCACCCCGAGCTCGGCCGGCAACGGGTCGGCGTGGACGACGGTCAGGCTCGACACCGCCCTGGTCAGCACGACGTAGAGCCGCCGGAGGCCGCGCGGCTCGGCGGCCACGATGCCCGCAGGCTCGACCACCACGACGTGGTCGTACTCGAGGCCCTTCGCGAGGGTCGCGGGCACGACCGTGACCCCGGCGTCGTCCTCGAGCCCGCCGTGCGGGACACCGGCCAGATCGAGCAGCGCCGAGAGCTCGTCGACCATGTCGTCGGGCGCGATGATGCCGACCGACCCGACCCGCCCGGCGATCTGCTCGACCGCGTCGGTGAACGTCGTGGCCAGCCCGGCTCGGGTGGCCGCGACGACGTCGAGCCGGCCGGGGTTGAAGCGGACCGGTTCCGGCGGTGCGATGCCGGGGGCGATCGACGGCAACAGCTGAGCGGCGAACTCGACGACGGACGCCGGCACGCGGTACCCCTTGCGCAGCACCTCGAGATGGGCGTCTCGCTGGCCGAGGTGGGCGAGGGCGTCGTCCCACGACGGCGTGGCCCACGGCGTGGTGCCCTGGGCGATGTCGCCGAGCACGGTGACCGAGCCCCCGGCGGCGCGGCGGCCCACGGCGCGCAACTCCATCGGCGAGAGGTCCTGCGCCTCGTCGAGCACGACATGCCCGACACCCGGCACCCGCTCGACCGCGCTGCGGGCTTCGTCGACCAGCACGGCGTCGGCGTGTGTCCACGGCGCGGTGCGAGGGCCACGCGCGGGCCGGTCCCAGAGCAGGAGGCGCTGCTCGTCGTCGTCGAGGAGGCCGTCGGCCGCATCCGCCAGGAGATCGGCGTCGCCGAGCAGCCGCATCACGAGCTTGACCGGGTCGACCGCGGGCCACAACGCGTCGACGTAGGCCTTGACCGGACGGGAGCGAGCCACGGCGTCCTGGACACGGTCGTCGGTGATCTCGCCGGCCGCCTCCATCCGGAGCAGGATCCGGTGGGCCAGCCGCTGTGGCAGGAGAGCGCGGGTGCTGGCGTATCCGTCGCCCCGGGTGCGCAGCACGGAGACGGCATCGGCGACCTCGTGGACCGGCACTCGCCAGCGACGGCTGCCACGCGGCACGATCAACGCCTCGGCCGGCTCGCCCACATGCGACCACAGCGCCCGCCGCACCACCTCGGCCAGCCGGGGATCGCCCTTGAGCGTCGCCCGCTCCGGTGACTCCGTGGCGCGGACATCGACGCTCTCGACCAGTTCGGCGACGGTGACCTGACGGACGTCGACCTCACCCAGCGTGGGCAGGACCTGGCCGATGTAGTGCAGGAATGCGCGGTTCGGGCCGACGACGAGCACGCCGGTGCGGGCCAGCCGCTGCCGGTGGGTGTGCAACAGGTACGCCGCGCGGTGGAGTCCCACGGCGGTCTTGCCGGTGCCGGGAGCGCCCTGGACGCAGACCGTGCGATCCAGCCCGGCCCGGACCACCTCGTCCTGCTCGGGCTGGATGGTGGCGACGATGTCGCGCATCGGGCCGACGCGCGGCCGCTCGATCTCGTCGGTGAGGATCTTGCTGGTGCGATCGGCTTCGGAGGTGTCGAGCAGGTGCTCGTCCTCATAGGAGGTGATCTCGCCGCCGGCGTACCCGTAGCGACGGCGCAGCACCACGTCGTGCGGGTCGATGCGGGTGGCCCGGTAGAAGGCGCGCGACACGTCGGCCCGCCAGTCGACCACGACCGGATCGCCGGCGGCGTCCATGACGTGGCGGCGTCCGATGTGGAAGGTGCCGGGGCCGGCCGGCTCGGCATCGTGATCGGTGTCGGAAGCCTTGTCGATCCGGCCGAAGAACAGCGGCAGCGTCGGGTCGTCCTCGAGCGACTTGGCCCGGCGATGCAGGGTCGCCTTGAGGTACTCCTCGGACACGGCGTCGCCGCCCTGCGCGGTCAGCGACAGCGTGTGCTCGCGCATCCGGCGGAGGTCGTCGCGGGCCCGGCCGAGGTAGCGGCGCTCGGCTTCGAGGGTGGGGTCGGGCGGCGTGGACACAGGGGACCTCCAGGGGCTCGGCGGAAGATGGAACGTTTCCGACGGCCCGATTGGTCCCGGTCCGGTCGCGAAGAGCATCGGAGCCTAGTCGAGCGCTCCGACCCGGGTCAACGCGTGAAGTCAGTCGATGACGAACCAGTTGCCGTCCTGATAGGCCAGCGTGCTGATGCCGAGGTCGGAATCGGTGAACGTGGCCGACGAGACGACGGCCGCGGCCGGGATGTTCACGGTGCCGGAGGAGTCGGTCACGACCAGCGACGGGTCGACGGTGGCCGTGCGCAGCGCCTCGGACTGCTCGGGCGAGGGCATGTCGGCCATCATCGCCATGGTGGTCTCGCACGGCCCGAAGCCGTCGTCCTCGGCCTGTTGCGCGGCCGGGCCAGCGATCTCGCACATCGTGGCGACGTCCTTCGTGCCCAGCGCGTGGAGGAGGTCCTCATAGCGGGCGATCGCACCGTCGACGGTGTCCGGCGCCGCGCCGGTGCCCCCGGACCCGCCCGACCCGGTGGAGTCGGTGGCAGGGGTCGTGGGCGTGGAGGTGGCGGCGGTGGTCTCCGGCGCGGACGTGTCGGTGCCGCCGGTGGACGCGTCGTCCGTGGGAGCGGCCGGCTCCGACGACGACGCCGAGGCCGTCGAGTCCGAGTCGGCGGAGTCGTCGCCACCGCACGCGGAGACGACGAGGACCATGGCGACGGCAGCGAGGGGGGCGCCGGCCCGGCGCAGGAGTGAAGTCATCGCGCACACGCTAACACCGGGCCAGGCGTTCCACCGGTCCTGGTGTCAGCTCGACTCGTCGTCGGAGAGGACGTCCTCGGCGTCGGCGATGCGGTAGGCGTAGCCCTGCTCGGCCAGGAAGCGCTGGCGGTGCTGGGCGAAGTCCTGGTCGACGGTGTCGCGCGCGACCACCGAGTAGAACCGCGCCGTGCGACCGTCGGCCTTGGGGCGCAGCACCCGGCCCAGGCGCTGCGCTTCCTCCTGGCGCGAGCCGAACGTGCCCGACACCTGGATGGCCACGCTCGCCTCGGGGAGGTCGATGGAGAAGTTGGCGACCTTGCTGACCACGAGCGTGGAGATCTCGCCGGTGCGGAACGCCTCGAAGAGCCGCTGGCGTTCGCGCACGGTCGTCTCGCCCTTGATGACCGATGCGTCGAGGCGCTCGCCCAGCTCGTCGAGCTGGTCGATGTACTGGCCGATGATCAGGGTCGGCTCGCCGAGGTGCTGGCCGACCAGGCGCTGGACCACACGGGCCTTCGTGTCGGTGCACGACGCCAGGCGGTAGCGCTCGTCGGGCTCGGCGGTGGCGTAGGCCAGCCGCTCGCCGTCGCTCAGCGTCACGCGCACCTCGACGCAGTCGGCGGGCGCGATGTAGCCCTGGTTCTCGATCTCGCGCCACGGGGCGTCGTACCGTTTGGGGCCGATGAGGGTGAAGACGTCGTCCTCGCGACCGTCCTCGCGCACGAGCGTGGCGGTGAGGCCGAGGCGACGGCGGGCCTGGAGGTCGGCGGTCATCCGGAAGATCGGCGCCGGGAGGAGATGGACCTCGTCGTAGACGATCAGGCCCCAGTCGCGGGCGTCGAAGAGCTCGAGGTGGCTGTAGACGCCTTTGCGGCGGGTGGTGACCACCTGGTACGTCGCGATGGTGACCGGGCGGATCTCTTTCTTGGCGCCGGAGTACTCGCCGATCTCGTCCTCGGTGAGGCTGGTGCGCTTGATCAGTTCGTCCCGCCACTGCCGGGCCGCGACGGTGTTGGTGACCAGGATCAACGTGGTCGCCTGGGCACGGGCCATCGCCGCGGCGCCCACGAGTGTCTTGCCCGCGCCGCAGGGCAGGACGACGACGCCGGAGCCGCCGTGCCAGAACCCGTCGGCGGCCTCGCGCTGGTAAGGGCGAAGCGTCCAGCCGTCCTCGGCGAGCGCGATGGCGTGGGCCTCGCCGTCGACGTAGCCGGCCAGGTCCTCGGCCGGCCAGCCCAGCTTGACCAGTACCTGCTTGAGGTTGCCGCGTTCGGAGGGGTGGACCACGACGGTGTCGTCGTCGACCCGGGCGCCGACGAGCGGCACGATCCGCCTCGAGCGCAGCACCTCCTCGAGCACCGGCCGGTCGGTGGAGCGCAGGACGAGCCCGTGCTGGGGGTGCGCTTCGAGCCGGAGCCGCCCGTAGCGGGCCATCGTCTCGGCCAGATCGACCAGCAGCGCGTGGGGCACGGCATAGCGGGAGTAGCGCAGCAGGACGTCGACGACCTGTTCGGCGTCGTGTCCGGCTGCGCGGGCGTTCCACAGGCCCAGCGGGGTGAGGCGGTAGGTGTGGACGTGCTCGGGAGCGCGCTCGAGCTCGGCGAACGGGGCGACGGCTCGGCGGCACTCCTCGGCGAGTTCGTGGTTGACCTCGAGCAGGAGGGACTTGTCGCTCTGGACGATCAGGGGTCCGTCGTTCACGGATGCCATTGTCCTCCGGCACCCCGGCCCGGCCCTAATCGTGGCTTTTCGGGCCCGCAGCGACGGGCCCGGATCCGACGCCGCCGGGGCGGGTCTCTCGTCTCGCGGCAGGTCTCGGGCACAATGGCCCCCGATGACCAGAGCGGATCAGCCGCACGGCGCGGACGACGAGCGTGATGCCAGACGCGCTGCGGTCCGTGGCGTCCTGCACCGTCGCGGAGAGCGCGGCCGTGCCGTGGCGCGGCCGGAGGAGTACCGCAGGTTCCTGCGCTTCTCGGCGATCGGTGCGCTGATTCCGGGTGTCGGACTCATCGCCGCGGGCCGTCGCGTGCTGGGTTGGCTGATCCTCCTGGTGTTCCTGGCCGGGCTCGGAGCCATCGCCTATTACGTCGTCACCACCGGCAGGTCCGGCCTGGTCCGCATCGGCACCGATCGCGACCTGCTCTATCCGATCGCGCTCGGCCTGCTCGTCGTGGCGGCGGTCTGGCTGCTGACCGCGGTGGGGAGCTTCCACGCCCTCGAACCGCGCGGGCTGCGATTCCCCCAGCGGCTGCTCGGGGTGCTCGTGGTGGTCGTGGCCTCGTCGCTGGTCGTCGCTCCGCTGAGCCTCGGCGCGCGCAGTGCGTTCACCCAGATCGCGACCATCGACTCGGTCTTCGCCGACGAGGAGGACCAGCACAGCCTGACGGTCCCCGACAACGCCACCGAGAAGGATCCCTGGGCCGGCAAGCCGCGGGTCAACGTGCTGATCCTGGGCGCCGACAGCGGGGCCGACCGCGAGGGCACTCGCACCGACACCGTCATGGTCGCCAGCATCAACACGAAGTCCGGCGACACTGCCCTGTTCTCACTGCCACGCAACCTGCAGTACGTGCCGTTCCCCGAGGGCCCGATCCAGGACCGCTATCCCGACGGCTACCACGGCGAGCCCGAGTCCGAGTACTGGCTCTACTCGATCTACCGCAACATCCCGGCGGAGTTCCCCGAGGTGTTCGAGGGCATCCCCGATCCCGGAGCCGAGGCGCTCAAGCTGTCCGTCGGCGAGGCGCTCGGTCTCGACATCGACTACCACGTCATGGTGAACCTCCGGGGGTTCCAGTACCTCGTCGACGCCCTCGGTGGGATCGACATCGACGTCCCGTACGACATCCCGATCGGGACACGCGCGATCGAGGGCGTGGGCTGCACCGAGGAGAGCGGCTGGATCCGCAAGGGCGACGACCAGCACCTCGACGGCTACCGCGCGCTCTGGTTCGCCCGAGCCCGATGCGGTCCGGGGCCGGTCAGCGACGACTACGAGCGGATGCGCCGGCAGCGCTGCGTGATCGGCGCGATCGCGGCCCAGGCCGACCCGTTCCGGCTGCTCACGCGGTACCAGCAGCTCGCCACGGCGGCCGAGCAGACCATGTCCACCGACATCCCTCAGCAGCGCCTGACCGCCTTCGCCGAGCTCGCCCTCAAGGTGCAGGAGACCGGTATCCGCAGCCTGCCCTTCACCAAGCAGATCGTCGACTACGGCGATCCCGACTACGACCTCATCCGCCAGTTCGTCGAGGATGCCCTGACGCCGCCGAAGCCCTCGCCGAGCGCCAGCGGATCTCCCTCGTCCACTCCGGGCGGCGAGCCGACCGGTGAGCAGACGCCCGGCGGCGACGAGACGCCGGGCGGGGACCAGACGCCGGGCGGGGACGAGCCCGACGGCCCGGGCGAGCCCGACGGCCAGGGCGAGCCGGACCCCACCGAGCTGCCGACCCCGAACGAGACCGACGGCGCCCAGGACATCGCGGCCGTCTGCTGACGCGGCGCCCTCCGCGCCCCGAGGCGCGTCCCGCGTCCCGCTTCCCGCTGCCCCACCCGGCCGGTTGATCTTGGAGAAACTGCGGGATCCATCGGACATACCGTCCGGCATCAGAGCCGTTCTCCAAGATCAACGGGGGAGCCGGAGGGGGCGCGGGAGGCGCCAACGGGGCGCGGGCGGCGTTCAGGCCGCTTCGACGGGGGCGATGCCGCTGATGCGGTGGACCGCGAACGAGCGCACCTCGCCGCTGCGGTGGTCGAAGGCGGCCAGCCAGCCACCTTCGAGCCGCACCGGGTCGACGACCCGCTCGGAGGTGGCGCCGTGGTGGTCGACGTAGCCGATCCAGATCGTCGTGCCGGCCTCGAGGGCATGGCGCAGCTCGGTGACCAGTTGCGCGGAGCCGGTGCGGCCGAGCTGGCCGGGCACGGCCTCCGGTGGGCGTCCGGCGCTCGACCGGTCGCCGGCCCGCAGCGCTCGTACCGCGGCTCCGAGCAGGGCTTCGTCAGGGGTGGGACGCTCGGCGAGCAGCGGCTGCGGCGCCTGCCGCAGGGGTGCGCGGCGCGGCTCGCGACGGGTGATGACCACCGCTCCGTCCGCGCCCTCGGGAGCAGGCGCGAAGCCCAGCAGCCGCAACCGGTCGAGCAGCGTCGACGCGTCGAGCGTCGAGGCCAGCACGGTGGGTGCCAGCCGGCGTAGTCCGAGCGAGCCGGCTCGGGCGTCGGCCAGGATCTCGGCCAGGACCGCTTGGTCGTCGCAGCGGACGAACGACGACGCGGTTCCGACCCTCAGCAGTCCGTGGCGGCGGGACACGTCGTCGACGAGGTATGTCAGCGGCTGCGGCACCGGCGTCCGCGACACGGTGGCGAGGAAGTCGTGGACGTCGGCGGCCGAGCGTCCGGCGTCGAACGCGCGGCGCAGCGAGTCGGCGGTGAACCGGTGGACCGACGCGCCGCCCCGGCTCTCGACCTCGGACAGCAGGCCCAGCTCGCGGGCCAGGTCCGAACGCAGCGGGCCGGGCGCGACGGCGGTGAGGTCGGCCTGGAGCAGGACGTGGCCGAGCGGCTCGGGAAGCATGCCCTGGACTGCCTGGGCCGCAGCCAGGACGGCCTTCTCCTCGGTGCGGCCCTCGAGGAGCGGGCGGACGAACGCGGCCAGGGCGCCCATGCCGGTGACCCCGATGGCCTCGGCCTCGCGCAGCGTCCAGCGCACGACGTCGTCGCGCAACCGCCCTCCACGTCGGGGCCGTCGCCATCGCACCGTGGCGAGCATGCTGTCGGTGTCCGGTGCCTCACCGGGCGGGAGCGCGGCGAGCTCGTCGAGGACCAGGCGGCGGATCTCGGGGCTGAGCGGGCGGTCGAGGTCGCGGCCCAGCGGCGGGACCGGCCGGTCGCGGTCGTCGCGGGTGCCCACCAGGCCGGCCGTGCGGCTGGTGCCGAGCCAGGTGCGGGTGAGGACGGCCCAGCGGGTGGCGGCGTCGTCGCGGCGCCACACGTCGGACACCGGCGTGGGGAGCCAGACCTCGTCGACGCCGTCGCTGGGCGCGACGAGTCCGGCGGCGAAGGCCAGCTCGGCGATGACCGCAGCGCCGGCGTCGTCGGTGTCGAGCAGGGCCGGGAGCTTGCGGAGGTCGCGGACGCCGAGGCCGCCGGTGCGCAAGACGGTGGGCGGATCGGCGTCCCACGCGTCGAGGAGGGTCTCGACCTTGCGGGTGAGGTCGAAGGCCGCGGCTCCGGCGGTGCGGTCGACGGTGGTGGCGTCGCGGGGCGTGGTG
>DATCVR010000245.1:0-1927 GCA_036566745.1 Jiangellaceae bacterium
GCCGTCATGGGAGGTCCTCCGCGTCGGGCTTGGCGACCGCGTCGATCGAGCGGCGATCGAGGGCGAACAGCTCGCGGAGGGCGGTCTCGTAGGAGGATCCCCCGGGCTGGGCGGCGAGTTCCTTGACCCGCACTGTGGGCGAGTGGAGCAGCTTGTCGACGACCCGCCGCACCGTTCCCGCGATCTCGGCGCGGGTGCGGTCGTCGAGGTCGGGGAGGCGGCCGGACATCCGAGCCAGCTCGCCGTCGACGACGTCGTCGGCCATGGCCCGCAGCGCGACCACGGTGGGCGCCACCTGAGCGGCCCGGCGCGCACCGGCGAAGGCCACCAGCTCGTCGGCCAGGATCGCTCGCACGTCGGCCACCTCGCCGGCCACGGCCCCGGCTTCGGGGTCGCCGGCGTCGGCGAGGTCGGCGAGGTCGGTCAGGACGACGCCCGGGAGTTCGCCGACCGAGGCGTCGACGTCGCGCGGCAGCGCCAGGTCCAGGATCGCCAGCGGCCGGTCACCCCGCCGGCGCGCGGCCGCGTCGACCAGGTCGAACGGGAGCACGATGCCCGACGCGCCGGTGCACGAGACGACCACGTCGGCGAGGTCGAGCGCGGCCGGCAGATCGGCCATCGGCACCGCCCGGCCACCCACCGACGCGGCCACCCGCTCGCCGTGGTCGATCGTGCGGTTGGCCACGAGCACGTCCATGCCCTCGCGGGCGAGCGTGGTGGCGGCGAGCGCGGCCATCGAGCCGGCGCCGACGACGAGCGCCCGGCGGCCGGAGGCGAACTCACGCCATCCGCCGGCCAGGTCGGCACTCGCCCCGCCGGCCGCGGCCAGCCGGGGCATCACGGTGCTCAGCCCGACGGTCACCAGCGACCGGCCGGCCGCGTCGATGCCGGTCTCGGCGTGGGCCCGTTTGCCGACCCGCAACGCCGCCTGGAACAGCTCGGTGAGCACCCGCCCGGTGGCGCCGGAGGTCTGGGCGAGCCGGAAGGCGTCGCGGACCTGGCCGAGGATCTGGGTCTCCCCCACCACCATCGAGTCGAGCCCGGTGGTGACGTGGAACAGGTGGGAGACCGCGCGGTCCTCGTAGTGGACGTAGAGATGCGGGGTCAGCGCGTCGAGCGGGACGCCGGTGCGGTCCGACAACAGGGCGCCGACCTCGTCGACGCCGCCGTGGAACGTGGCGACGTCGGCGTAGATCTCGAGGCGGTTGCAGGTGGCGATGACCACGGCCTCGCTGAGGTGGTGCGCGCCGGGCACCTCGTCGAGGATCTTCGTCACGGCATCGCGGTCGAGGGCGACGCTCTCCAAGGCCTCGACCGGCGCGCTGCGATGCGACAAACCCATGACCAGCACGCTCATCCGTGGACCGCCTCCGCGAGCTCGACCGCCTGCTCGGCGGTCAAGGCCAGCGCAGCGCCGTTCTTGCGCTGCTCGTGATAGGCGAGGATCTGGAGCTCGGTGGAGAGGTCGACCTTGCGCAGGTCGACGCCCTCGGGCACCTGGACCACCGCCGGCGCGAAGTTGAGGATGCTGGTGACGCCGGCCGCCACGAGGCGGTCGCACACCGCCTGGGCGGCCTGGGCCGGTGTGGCGATGACGCCGATCGCCACCCCCAGCTCAGCCACGACATCCTCGAGATCGTCGGAGTGGCGGACCTCGATGCCGGCCACTTCCTCGCCGGTCCGGCTGGGATCGGCGTCGACCAGGGCGGCGATGCGGAACCCGCGCGAGGCGAAGCCGCCGTAATTGGCCAGTGCGTGGCCGAGGTTGCCGATGCCGACGATGACTACGGCCCAGTCCTGCGTCAGGCCGATCTCGCGGGAGATCTGGTGGCGCAGGAAGTCGACCTCGTAGCCGACGCCACGGGTGCCGTACGACCCGAGGTAGGAGAGGTCCTTGCGCAGCTTGGCGGAGTTGACCCCGGCCGAC